>JAPSJX010000034.1 GCA_031178105.1 Agrococcus sp.
CGTACTCGTCCGGCATGGCCGCGCGGCTGCGCTTCGCGATCTCGGTCGCCGCCGACCCCGAGATCCTCATGATCGACGAAGCGCTGTCGACCGGCGACGCATCCTTCGCCGAGCGGGCGAAGGAGGCTATGCAGGGGCTCATCGCCCGAGCCGGCACGGTCTTCCTCGTCAGCCATGCCGCCCAGACGATCGAGGACATGTGCACGCGCGCGCTCTGGCTCGACAACGGCACCCTCATCGCCGACGGTCCCGCGGACGAGGTCGCCACGATGTATCGGTACTACGCGCACAGCATCGCACTCGGCAAGGACGAGGCTGCCAAGAAGGCGCTCGTGAGTGCCACGGAGTCGCACCCACCTCTCTTCTCCACCACCTGACGAACCGGAGCACGCATGCGACAGCACAAGGTCATGACGGTCTACGGCACGCGGCCCGAGGCGATCAAAGTCGCGACGGTCATCGAGGCGCTCGAGCGTGACGAGCGCTTCGAGTCGATCGCGGTCGTCACCGGCCAGCACCGCGAGATGCTCGACCAGGTCAACACCATGTTCGGCATCACGCCGAAGCACGACCTCGACCTCATGAAGCCGGGTCAGGCACTCAACGGCATCGTCTCCCGCGCGATCGCGGGGATCGACGAGCTGCTCGTGGCCGAGCAGCCCGACGTCGTCATCGTCCAGGGCGACACCTCCACCGCGATGGCCGCGGCCATCGCGGCGTTCAACCGGCAAGTCACCGTCGTGCATCTCGAGGCCGGGCTCCGCACCGGTGACATCGATTCTCCCTTCCCCGAGGAGGCGAATCGCAAGCTCATCAGCCAAGTGGCGAAGCTGCACCTCGCGCCGACCCGCGGCTCGCGCAACAACCTGCTGCACGAGTCAGTGGACCCGACCTCCATCGTGGTCACGGGGAACACCGTGATCGACGCGTTGCTCGAGGCGTCCTCCTGGGAGACCGTGCCTGGCGACCCAGCGGTGGCGGAGGCGCTCGCGAGCGGCCGGCCGATCATCCTCGCCACCACGCACCGTCGAGAGAACCTCGGTGACAGCATGGATGCGATCGGTCGAGCCCTCGCGAAGATCGCGAAGAAGCATAAGGACCACATCGTGATCCTGCCGGTGCACCGAAACCCCGTCGTGCGCGAGGCCGTGCTGCCTCACCTCGAGGGCAAGGGCAACGTCATCGTGACCGAGCCCCTCCCCTATGCGGAGTTCACCAAGGTGATGGCTGCGGCCCGCATCATCCTCACCGACTCCGGCGGGGTTCAGGAGGAGGCGCCCAGCCTCGGCAAGCCGGTCCTGGTGATGCGCGAGAACACCGAGCGCCCGGAGGCGGTGGAGGCTGGGACCGTGCGCCTCGTCGGCACCGACTTCGACCGCATCGTCTTCGAGGCCAATCACCTCCTCGAGGACACTGACGCGTACGCCGCCATGGCGAACGCCGCGAATCCCTACGGCGACGGCAAGGCGTCCGCTCGCTCGGTCGCCGCGATCGCTCAGCTCCTCGGCAGCGGCGAGCGGCTCGCCGATTTCGTTCCGGCTCCGTGACGCTCGAACCCCTCCGCACGCGACACGCCCCGTCGTGTCGTCGGAGATGATGAAATCCCCTCATGCACATCCTGCTGCTCTCCCACTACTTCCAGCCCGAGAACGTCGCGCCGCAGCGACGGTGGGATGAGCTCGCGAGCCGGTTCATCGACGCCGGGCATCGCGTCACCGTGATATGTCCGCCGCCGCACTACCCGAGCGGCCGCGTGCGCCGCGAGCATCGTCGCGCGTACCGGCCGGGGTCATCTGCGACCACGGCCTACGGTGCGCGCGTCATCAGGAGCCTGTACCTGCCGCACGGGAGCGACATCGGCACTCGGACTGCCGATCATCTCGTCGCGGCGGCACACGCCTCATGGCTCGCATGGCGGACGCTCCGGGGGCCGCGCCGTCCCGACGTCATCATCGCGACGGCGCCCGGGATCCCCTCACTGCTCGCCGGTCGCTTCCTCGCGCGTCGAGCCCGAGTCCCGCTGATCTCGGAGATGCGCGACGCGTGGCCGGATCTCGTCACCTTCACGCCGGGCCTGCTGGCCGGCCGCGGCCCCCTCGCTTGGATCAAGCGGTTCGTGCACGGTCGGATCACCCGATGGCAGCGCGACGCCGCCCGGGTCGTGGTCACCACCAGTCGCTTCGCCGACGTGCTCGCCAGTCGTGGCGTCGCAGACCCGGTCGTGATCCGCAACGGATCGGTGCTCGCCACCTTCGACTCGATCCCAAGCCGCGCGCCCTCGCGCGACCTGCACGTGCTCTACATGGGCAACATGGGTCGCAGCCAGGGGCTCGATACCGTCGTGCGGGCTGCGGCGACGCTCGTCGCGGAGGGACTGCCGCTCCGCGTCCGCTTCGTCGGCCACGGCGCGGAGCGCGCTGCTCTGCGACGCCTCAACGCGCAGCTCGGCTCGCCGATCGAGATCCTCGACGAGGTCGCGCCCAGCGAGGTGTTTGGGCACTACGCCTGGGCCGACTCGCTCGTCGTGTCGCTGCGCGACTGGGAGCCGTTCGAGTGGACGGTGCCGTCCAAGCTCTACGAGTCGCTCGCGACCGGGAAGCACGTGACAGGCCTCCTCGCCGGTGAAGCGGCGGAGGTGGTGACGGCATCTGACGGCGGCGACGTGGTCGCGCCCGGAGACAGGCAGGGGCTCGAGGCGCTCTGGCGGGCGCTGCTCGATGATCGCGAGCGGCTGCGGGTGCGGGCGAGCGGAAGAACGTGGATCCAGGAGCACGCCAGTTACGATCGACTCGCGAGCGACTACCTCACCGTGCTGGGCGAGGCGCTGGCTCGATGACCACCTGTAGCCCGACCGCGTGCTGCGCCCGACGTGCCGATGCGTCCCTGCCTTCGCGACGACGATGACTCAAGAGTGGAGCCTCTCCGGATGACCGAGCTGACGCTGCCCGACGCCGACGTCCATCCCGTACAGGCCGAGGGGCTGAGCTATCGGCTCTGGCTGCCGCAAGCGAGCCACGACCACATCCAGGCGAGCATCGCGACGCACGGCGTGCCCTATGAGCTCGAGCTGCTCATCGCGTCCGACGCCTGGCTGTCGACCGGCGCGACCGTCGTCGACGTCGGAGCGAACATCGGTAACCACGCGCTCTACTGGGCGGCCAGAGGGCACCGGGTCGAGTGCTTCGAGCCGGACGACGCCCTCGCGCACGTCGCCAGGACGAGCGCGAGCCTGAATGGGTTCGACGAGCGGGTGACGGTCCGGACTGTGGCGCTCGGCGCCGCGGAGGCCCGCGGCCGCAACGAGAACGAGGCGCTCGCCAATCTCGGGGCCAACCGCGTCGTCCCCGACGACGACGGCGATGTGCGCATCAGCACGCTCGACTCGTTCGAGCTGGACGACGTGTCGCTGATCAAGATCGATGTCGAGGGAATGGAGCTCGAGGTGCTCGCCGGCGGACGCCGGACGATCGAGCGGCATCGGCCGATCCTGATCGTCGAGACGCTCACGCGCGAGTCCTTGCAGCAGCTGCTCGACACGCTGTCGCCGCTCTCCTATGTGCACTGGGGCACCTACAACGCCTCGCCGACCCAGGTGCTTGTTCCCTCGGAGCGGCTCGTCGACGGTCAAGTCGTCGACAGGACCGCGGCAGCCGCGATCGATCGCTTCGACCTCGTCCACGAGCGCACGGAGCATCGACGCACGGTCAACGAGATCAGCATGCGGTACCGCAAGCTCATGGCGATCGCGACCGAGTCGAAGGCCCGGGTGGCCGAGCTCGAGGAGCAGCTGCACCGCGCGACGGTCGTCGAGGCCACGCTCGCGCACATGACCGGTGCGTTCGAGGACGTCGCGGCGCGACGCGCGCAGGCCGCGGGCGAGGCCGCCGAGCTGCGGGAGACGCTGCATGAGGTCGGCGCTGCCCGGCAGCGCGATCTCACGGAGCAGGAGGAGAAGCGTCGGCTCGAGCAAGAAGCGCTCGAGCACCAGATGCAGGCGCGGCTGGCCGCGGCCGAGCACGCGCTGCTGGCGGCCACGTCCGAGCGCGACGACGCCGTGGCGGAGGCTGCGGCGCTCCGCCGTGCCATCGGCGACCGGACCCGCATGGCTCGTGCCGCCGCCACCCGAGCTGCGAAGGCGAGCGCGAGGCTCCGGGCGCGCGTCGCCGAGCTCGAGACCGCGCTCGATCGCGCCGAGCACGCGACGATCGCAGCACTCGCCGATCGCGACGCGGCGGTCGCCGAGGCCGCCGAGGAGGGCGGCCGCCAGCAGAGGCTGCTCACGCGCGTCCGCGAAGAGCTGCGCCGCAGCCAGGAGGCTGTCCGGCTGCGCGCGGCCGACGCCCGCGACCTCGTCGACCGCGTTCGGGACCTCGAGCGGCGCGCCGCGCTGGCGCGCGCGCACGAGGCCGACCTCGACGCGCGCATCGATGCGCTGCGCACCGAGAAGGACCAGCTGCGACGTCGGATCGCGGACCTGCGCGCGAGCGTCACGTATCGAAGCGGCGCAGCGCTCCGCTCGAGCACGTCATCCGCTCGCGCGCTGCTCCGCCTCCCCCAGGAGCTGCTCGAGCTGCGCAACGAGGCGACGACGCGCCAGGCCGAGGAAGCGGACACGGAGGCGCCGCCCGAAAGCGTCAGCAGCCGACTCGACGACGCAGCCGTGCTACCTCCCATCACGCATGGCCTCGTCGAGGGATTCGAGCCGCCCGCCCGGCTCGACGTGCCGCGCGTCCCCCTGGCTCGCCCCGCTGGCGAGCTCCGAGTCGCATGCATCCTCGACGACTTCTCGTACGCCTGCTTCTCCCCAGAGGGCGCCTTCACGCAGCTGACGCCGAGCGACTGGAGACGCGAGCTCACGGAGACCCAGCCCGACCTCTTGCTCGTCGAGTCCGCCTGGCGCGGCAAGGACGGCAGGTGGCACAACTCGGTTGCGCAGTGCGGCCCCGACATCCTCGGGATCATCGAGTGGTGCAAGGCACGCGGGATCCCGACGGTGTTCTGGAACAAGGAGGATCCCGTTCACTTCGCGACGTTCCTCAACCTCGCGTCGCGCTTCGACACCGTCCTCACCACAGACATCGACCGCGTGCCGGCGTACAAGGAGAAGCTGGGTCACGACCGAGTCCACTTCCTGCCGTTCGCGGCGCAGCCCCGAATTCACAACCCGATCGAGTCGTTCCGCCGGGTTGACGGCGTCGCCTTCGCCGGTGCGTACTACGCGCGATACCCGGAGCGAACGGCCGATCTGGAGTCATTCGCCGACGCGTTGCCCGACGTCCTGCCGCTCGTCATCTTCGACCGCATGCACGGCGAGGACGACCCGAACTACCGGTTCCCGGATCGGTATCGCGAGCGCATCGCCGGCCGCCTCGAGCCGAGCGAGATCGACATCGCCTACAAGGGCTACGCGGTGGGCATGAACCTGAACTCGGTCAAGTCGTCGCAGTCGATGTTCGCCCGGCGGGTGTTCGAGCTCATCGCGTGCAACACGCTGGTGGTGTCCAACTTCTCCCCCGCGCTCCGCGTCATCTTCGGCGACCTCACCATCGCGACGGACAGCGGCGCAGAGGCGGCACGGCAGCTGCGATCCCTGCTCGGCACGCGCGACGGCGTGCGACGGCGTCGGGCGCAGGCGCTTCGCAAGGTGCTGCGCGAGCACCTCTACGAGCATCGCCTGGCGTCCGTCGCCAAGTACGCCGGGCTCGAGCCGCAGCAACGCGAGCCACGCGTCGCCGCCGTCGTGGCCGGTCCGCGAGCGGCCATGGAGCATGCGCTGACCGCGATCGAGCGACAGTCGAGCCGTCCGTTCGAGGTCGTGTGGATCGCGCCGGACGGCACGACTGCCAACGACGACGGTGTCCGGGTCGTGAATGCGACGCCTGCCTCGACGATGTCGCTCGCGGAGCTGGTGCCGCACGCCACGCACATCGCCGTGCTCCACCCCGACGATCACTACGGCGACGACTACCTGGCCGATCTGGTGCTCGCCTGGCGCTACGCCGATGTCGATGTCGTCGCGAAGTCGGGCGACGCCGCGCCGGAGCAGTACGTGCCTGCGGATGCCGTGCCGACGCGGCGGGCGATGCTGCGCGTCTCCGAGGCGACGGCGCCGATGCCCTCGGCCTCGCTCACCGCGCCGGACGGGGTCATCGCCGGCGAGCCGCTCCAGATCCTCGTGATCGACGAGTTCGAGTACCTCCGTGGTGGCCGGGCATCGTCCACGAGCGCACTTGCCGAGCGCTCGAGCCGATCCGGCCCCGAGGGGGCACCGCTGTCACGGCTCGTGGAGGCGGCGCAGGTCCCCTATCGCGCGCCGGTGGTGACCCGCGCGCCGGGCGCCGGGCTGGACCTGGCGAGCTTCGCCTCGCTGTTCGACAGTGGGTCGGGGCCGATCTCGATCCGAAGGACGCCGCAGGGCGCTGTCGTACGGTCTGACCTCCCCGACGGGCAGCACGCGTACCTGTGGGCGGCGCGGGAGGTCGACGTACGAGACCTCGGATGGGAGTCCAGCGGCACGCTCTACGTGGAGGCGTCGCCCGGCCTGAACCTGCAGCTCGCCGTCGTCCTGTTCGACGAGTCGGGGACCAGGCTCGACCACACCATGGCTGCGGTGAACACGAACCACCGGTTCTCGCTGCCGAGCGGTGCCCGCTCCGTCAAGTTCGCGCTCCGCGCTCGAGGCAGCGGCAGGCTCACGCTGACTCGGGCGATGCCCTCGGAGCACGTCGAGGCGAACGCGGGGGTGATCACCCAGGCCGAGCATCTCGTGCTCACGAACATCTATCCGTCCTACGACGACCTGTACCGCAACGGCTTCGTACACTCGCGGGTCAAGGCGTATCGCGAGGAGGGGCTCGACGTCGACGTCGTCCGGATCGTCGACGTGCCAGTCGCGCGGTCGAGGGAGTTCGAGGGCGTCCGGGTCATCGACATGACGAAGGATGATCTGGCGCGCTTGCTGCGAGCCGGCTCGGTGCGCTCCGTGCTCGTGCACTTCCTCGATCCGATGATGTGGGAGGTGCTCCAGGACGCCTCACTCGGAGTGCGCGTGCACGTGTGGGTGCACGGCTCGGAGGTGCAGCCGTGGTGGCGCCGCGAGTTCAACTCGACGACTCGTGCCCAGCTCGAGCGCCAGAAGGCCGCCTCGGAGGACCGCATGCGCTTCTGGCGCCGGGTCTTCGGCTCGCTCCCCGATCACGTCGACTTCGTGTTCGTCTCCCGCTACTTCGCGGACGAGGTCTTCGAGGACGTCGGCATCCGGCTTCCGGAGGCGCAGTACCGGGTCATCCACAATCCGATCGACGGGGACCTGTTCACCTTCGAGGAGAAGGCTCCCGAGCAGCGGCTCAAGGTCCTGACGATCCGACCGTACGCCTCACCGAAGTACGCCAACGACCTCTCGGTGGCCGCGGTGCTCGCCCTCCGCGATCGCCCCGTCTTCGAGTCGCTGGAGTTCCGGTTCGTCGGTGACGGACCGCTGTTCGAGGAGATCCTCGCCCCGTTGCAGGGGCTCCCGAACGTGACCTGCGAGCGCGGGTTCCTGTCGCACCAGGAGATCGCCGCGCTCCACAAGGAGTACGGCGTCTTCCTGACTCCTACCCGCATGGACGCGCAGGGCGTGTCTCGGGACGAGGCGATGTCGTCTGGCCTCGTGCCCGTGACCACTGCTGTCGCGGCGGTGCCAGAGTTCGTGGACGAGCGCACGGGCTTCCTCGCGCCGCCGGAGGACCACCTCGGCCTCGCAGAAGGCATCGAAGCCCTCGCGCTCGACGCCGACCGCTTCGCGGCGATGTCGCGCGCCGCCGCCGCGCGCGTCCGCGCGCAGAGCGGGAAGGCCGTCGTGCTCGCGCAGGAGCTCGATCTGATCCAGGAGGGCTCATGAACGCCGTCGCCGACCACGAGGCAGACTCGCTCGTCGTGCGCTCGCCGCGCACCATGGAACACTTGGAGGCGATGCTGCATGCGCGATGAGGTCTGGAACGTCGGCATCGACGGCCTTCCGCTGTTCGGTCGCGTCTTCGAGCGGGAGCAGGCTCCGACGCTGCTCGTGCTCATGCCCAGTGCCGTCGATCGCAAGAGCGCCTTCCGACACCCCTCGTACGCCCGGTGGCAGTGGGCCGACCTCTTTCCCGAGTCCCACGTGGTGGCGTTCGCCGACCCGGTGATGGGCGCGCATGCCGAGCTGCAGGGCGCGTGGTACATGCATCCCGAGACCGACGTGCTGCGCGCCATGGCTCACGTCACAGCTCGACTCGCCGAGCAGCTCGCCGCGACGCAGGTCCTCGCGTACGGTTCCTCGCTCGGCGGCTTCGGGGCGCTCGGCCTCGCGGCGATGATCGACGGCGCCGCCGCGATCGCGGAGGTGCCTCAGCTCGACTTCGGCAGGTGGGGACCGGAGGCGCGCGAGGATCTCGAGACCTACGTCCTCGGCTGCGACCTCGAGGAGCACCGCGCCAGGCACCCCGAACAGGTGAGCGTGCGAGCCCGCTTCGAGCTCGAGGGACGCGTGCCGCCCTACCTCATCGTCACCAACGTCGAGGAGCAGGGCTTCGCCGAGCAGATCGAGTTCCAACGATGGGTCTCGAGCGCTCGCGACGCTCCGAGCCGCGACGGACGGCATGAGCTGAGGATCATCGACGACGTCCTCGGGCATCGGCCGCTCGCAAGCCCTCGTGTCGCAGGACTCATCCGCGAGCACCTGGGACTCGGTCCGAGCGTCGGTCCCTCCCTCGACCCGGCGGGACCGCGCGCGTGACGCCGGGCCCATGCTCCCGAGCCCAACTGCACACGAACCCCCTCGCGCCGAGCGAGCACCGAGAACGCGAGGCCTCCATGGCACGGCACACGACGACCGACTGGATCCGCGGCGCCTCGCTCCAGGGCGCCACGCCGCCCCGGCACGACAGGTGCCGTCCATGAAGCGCGGGCTCTCGCTGGTCAGGCGGCTCGCGCTCCCAGCAGCAGCGCTCGCCGCCACCTTCGCGCTCGCCGCGGCGATCTGGGCGGCCACGGGTTCGCTGGTGGCGACCATCCTCGCGGCCGTGGGCGCGGGTGGCGCGCTCGCAGTGCTGATCGTGGGCCTGGCTCGCGCGGGGCGAGCCATCCGCCAGGCGTCTCAGCGCGCGCGCGAGGCGGACAAGGCGCATGCCACCGAGATCTCTCGCGTGCTGTACCACGCTCGTCGAGGCGCCGACGCGGCTGTGGCTGCTCGCGGTGCCAAGCAGGCGGCCCGGGACGCAGCGCTCGAGCGGTCGATCGTCGCGTTGCGGGACTCCGCGGCGCAGCTCGCCGGACGCGTCGACGCGCTTCCGAGCGACCGCGGCGCGTCCGTCGCGTCCGCTGCAGCGACGCGGCCAGACACCGCTCTCGACCGGCGCCCCGTCACCGGGCTCGCGCCGGGGTGGGCGCTCGAGCGCCAGTTCGACATCGCGAGCGGCGCTCCGCACGTCCTCAGCGCGAACGCACCCCGGGCGCTGGTCGAAGTCTCCTCCGGGCTGCAGGTGAAGCTGGCCACCGCGGCGGCGCTGCTGCCGCCCCGGTCGCCGCTGCTGCGCGACGGTGTCGACTTCGTCATCGTCTCAGACGCCGGGACGATCGACGGCTATGGCCTCGAGCTGACGCCCCAGCACCTCGTCGATGCGATGCTGAGCCGTTTGAGCGCGCTCGCGGCGATGGTGCACGACGATGCCGCTCGGGTCCTGTGGCTCGAGACGGAGCTCCTGGGCCCGCGCGAGATCGAGCAGCTCGAGAGCGCGTGCGATGCCCTCGTGCTGCCTCCCGTCGAGGTGCTCGGCGCCGGCACTCGACGCATCACCTGCGACGCGCTGCTCGACCTCCGCGCTATGGAGGCGCATTCTCCTTCGGCTCCGAGTTCCGCGCCGACGCCGATCGTGCCGTTGCGCGAGTCACCGGCGGAGGCACAGCTCCGCAGGATCATCCACAGGGACACCGGAGCGGAGGGCACGGCGCCTCCTCAACGGGCCGTAGCGGAGCTCGCGCGACTGCTGGGCGCGAAGCTGCCCGACGACGCCCACGAGGCGAGCGCCGACGCGCTGCGCCTCATGCGCTCCCTGCACCTGTGGACGCCGCGGCGGCTGCTCGGTCAGCTGGGCGAGATCGTCGGCAAGCCACAGCCGTCCACGAGCGCCGTGACGCTCGTCGCTCGTGTGTCCTCCCACGAGCAAGCCGGGTCGGCTGGTCAGGCATTCCGAGCGGTCGGCCCCTCGGTGGCGGAGCGTCTGCTGCTGGTCGTCGACGCCGGCCTCGCCACCGACCGCGCCATGGGCATCATCCGCGCCTTCGGGTCCTCGACGACGGTGGTCACGCCGATGCGCGAGCTCACGACGCGTGAGGGGCGCGCGGGGCTCATCGACACGGCGTACGCCGTGCTCATGCCTCCGCATGCCGTGCTCGACGCCGACGGCGTCGCATCGGCGCTCGCCGTGGCAGAGGCCTCCCTCCTCCCGATCGCGATCGCTGCGGCGCCGGCTCGCGCGACGCTCTGCGATCGGACGACGACCCCGCTGCTCATGTCGGCGGAGCACGCGCTGCGCGCCGTGCACGCAACGGATCGGCTCACGCCGGCGAGAGCATTGGGAGCGGCATGACCACCACAGGACGTGCGCGCGAGGAGCTCACGCTGCTCGTCATCTCCGAGCCGCCGCTGTCGAGCGAAGACCTGGACAGCTGGCGAGCAGGGGTTTCCGATCGAGTCGCAGTGCGCTGCGTCCCCGTCGCAGATGCAGCCGAGGCGCGCGCAATTCTGGAAGCATCCGCGGTGTCGCTGACCGATGCTGCGCTGCTCGGCGTCGTACGAGTCGACCGCACGGCGGCCGTCGTCGGCACCGCACCCATCCTGGACGGCATCGTCCGGCAGGTGGCCGATGGACGGACATCGATCGCGTGGGCGCAGGGCCGACTCCGATCGGGCGGCGATGCGGCGGGCGACCTCGTCGGAGCGCTGCTCGATGACGACATGCTGCCTGCGGCGGTCGCGCCGAGCCGCCTCTGGCGGACCGCCCTCGACTCTGCGCGCGGCCTGTCGGACGCCGCGCTCACGGCGCGGCTCTTCTCAGCCATGGACTCGTTCGTGATGATCGACCCGGCACAGCACGACGGACCGCGGGCACGCCGAGCCCTCAGCACGGGGGACGTCGTCACAGGCGGGCGGGATGTCGCAGACCTCGTGACGCTGATGCACACCGCGCTCGAGCTTGGGCGCCTCGCCGTACCCGGCTGGGCGGAGCACGCGCCGGGAGTCTGCGACCGATTGCTCCGCGGCGCGCTGCGGAGCCCGCACCTCGACCGCGAGCAGCTCGCCGATGGCCTACGAGCGCTCACGAGCGACTTCGATCCTGGTGACGACCGCCTCTACAGCGAGCGCAATCGCGAGATCCTCCAGACGATCCGCGCGGGCGACAGGGACGCGCTCGTCGAGGCCCTCCGCACGCGGCTGCTCGTCGTCGGCCACGACCTCAAGTTCATCGACTTCATGTACGACTACCTGCCCGGCTCGGTCGCGGTGCGCGAAGACCGCTGGCTCGGTGAGAAGCGCCATGACGCCGAAGCATCGCGGCAGCTCGCCGCGTGGGCGGACGTCATCTGGGTCGAGTGGCTCGCCCACAGCGCGCTCTGGTACAGCAGGGTCGTGCGCGACGACCAGGTGCTCATCGTTCGTCAGCATCGCTACGAGCTCCTGCGCGACGTCGGAGAGCAGATCGACTATCGCCGTGTCAGCGCGGTCATCGCCATCGCGGTGCACACGCTGGAGGGCGTCCATGAGCGATTCGCCGTGCCTCGGGACAAGCTGCGGCTCGTCCCGAACATCTACGAGGCCGACCGCTACACGATCGCCGACCCCGAGGACGAAGGCCGGCAGTTCCGCATCGCCCTGGTCGGATCCATCCCTCGGTTGAAGGGGCTGCACCGCGCGATCGAGGTGCTCGAGCACCTGCGCGGGATCGACGAGCGCTACACCCTCACGATCTTCGGGCGGCGCCCGGAGGAGCTGCCGTGGGTGCGGTCGAACCATGACGAAGCCGCCTACTTCGATGCGTGCGACCAGTACCTCCGCACCTCCGGGCTCGAGTCGGCGGTCCAGTACGCCGGATGGGTGGACATCCGCAAGGAGCTTCACCGCTACGGCTACGTGCTCTCGACATCCGATCTCGAGGGCTCGCACGTCTCGCCCGGCGAGGCATACCTCACCGGCAACCTCGGCGTCTATCTCCGGTGGCGCGGCTCCGAGTACATCTACCCCGAGGAGTTCGGGTTCGAGAGCCCGGACGAGCTGGCCCGCTACATCGCGAGCGAACCGCTGCGGAGCGGCGAGGTCCGGGCTGCGATCCGCGCGACGGCGACGAGGCTGGCCGAGGAGCAGGGCGTGTCGGCGTTCCTCGCGAGCGTGCAGGCCATCGTCCACGAGCGACCGCTGTGACCGCGGCGGCGAACGCGCGAGCGCTCGAGTTCGACCCGACAGCCAACGAGCGACTCATCGTCGCGATGGGTGCCGGCCCGGCGATCGTCGCGCTGCTGGAACCGCATGGACGCGTCGTCGCCATGCCTGTCGGCACCGCGGTGGCCGCGGCCGCGTGGGATCGCGTGGACACGATCGTCGTCGCGGTCGAGCGCTCGGACAGCCCGCCCAGCATCGGTCTGGCGTCGCCCGCCCGAGCGGCGGAGCTCATGACGATCATCGTCGGGTTGAAGCGCGCGGGCTCTCAGGGCGTGGAGCGCGTCGTGCTCGAGGGCATCGGCCCGACCCAGCCACACTCCGGAGCGCTCCGCCCGCTCAGCGAGCTCTACCTCTCCGCGGCCGACCCGGCTCCTGCGTCGCTCCCGACCTCGCTGTCCACTGCGGCCATCGCGCTCGCACGCGCCCATCGCGCCAGCTCGCTCGCTCGAGGGGGTGATCAATGATGCGCGTGCTCGTGCATGCCGAGGTCGAGCTGTCCGCCATCGATGGTTCGACGTCATGGCTGATCTCGATCAGCAGGTGCCTGGCGATGGCCGGAGCCGACGTCGACGTCATGGCGCGCAACGTGCCGACCCGGGCCATCGTCCTCGACGAGCTCCGCTCGCACCCCGGCATCCGCGTCCTGTACCCGAACGGCGCTGCAACGAACGAGCCCGACATCGTCGCCTCGGCGATCGCCGAGCGCCACGAGCGCGACCCGTACGACATGATCGTCATCCGCGGCCCCCGCACCGCGAGGATCCTGTGCGGCACGGCATCGGTGCGCTCCGCCCTCTGGTACTACACGGTCGGACTGCCGAGCATCGCCGATGCACCGTTCGACGACCTGCTCGACCTCACGCGCGAGGTCGTGCTGAGCGCGAGAGGCGTCTTCGCGCAGACACCGTGGCTGCGCGACTACCTGCACGCCCTGATCCCCGAGACGGTCGGGAAGACGGAGGTGCTGCCGCCGATGGTGCCCGACGAGTTCTTCCAGATGCGACGCCGCTCTCGGGCCGGCCCCGTGCGGCTGGGCTACGCCGGGAAGTTCGACCGCCCGTGGCACACGCTCGAGATCCCGGATCTCGTAGCAGCGCTCGGGCGACGTGGCGTCGATGCCGCGGTGACGATGCACGGTGACAAGGTGCAGGCCGCGAAGGGCGACCCGACCTGGCACGTGCGCATGCGGGCGTTGATCCAGGATCCGCCGCCCGGCGTCCGGTTCCCCGGAGCGCTCCAGCGCTCGAGCGTGCCCGCATTCATGGCGGAGTGCGACCTGGGCGTGGGATGGCGCGATGGTGGGCTCGACACGTCGTACGAGGTGTCCACGAAGCTCCTCGAGTTCTCCGCCGCGGGCGTCCCCGTCGTCTGCAACGACACCGCCATCCACCGGAGCATCTTCGGCCACGACTACCCGCTGTACGTGCGTGACGACATCGACGATGTCACCGATCGCATCGCCGGCTTCCTGAGCTCCGACGCCTCGCTGGACGCCCTCGGGCGCGAGGTCTCCGACGCTGTGCGGGAGTTCAGCTTCACCGCGACAGCGGAGCGCCTGCGGGTGCTGCTGGCACGGATCGCGAGCGCTCGCAGCCTGCAGACGAGCGGCGTCTCCCAGGCCGCGTACGTCCACGATCCCGGCTACCCCAGCGGGGAGGTCGTGCGAGCGATCTCGCTGCTGACGCATACCGCCGTGAGCACGCCGAAGCAGGCTGCGAAGTCGGGTCGCTGGCTCGCGGATGCTGACGTCGTCATCGTCGACCTCAGCAGGCGCGCGGTGGACGCGCTCCCCACAGCGCTTGAGGTGCCCGTCGTCGCGTTCGCGGCGCCAGGCGTGGACGGCCGCGGCCTGATCAACGCGCATCGCCTGTCGGCGCTGAGCGGCGTCATCAGCCCAGATGCCGATCTGCTCGCGCTCGTATCTCACGCTCGCCCTCGCTGCAGGACGCTGCAGCTGGATCCCTCCGGGCTCATCCCGGCGGTCGCCGCCGGATGGGGTGGAACTGCGCCGAGTCGGGTGTCGATCGTGCTGGCTCGAGGTGACACGGAGGCCTCCGCAGCGCTGCTCGCCGCGGCCGCGCAGGCGGTGCGCGCCGCCGAGGGCGTCTGCCGCGTGAGCGTCGTCGTGCTGGAGCCGTGGACGTGGGACGATCAGCCGCCACGCACCGCGGCGCATCGCTTCTCGCGCGACGTCCACCTCGCCCTCGCCGACCTCGCCACCGCCGACATCGAGGTCGTCTCCAAGGACCGGCATGACACGCGCTGGCTGACAGAGACTGCTGTGCTCGTGCCGCTCGGGTCGACGCGGTCCGACCGAACCCTCGCGCACGAGTGCGCACGCCAGGGCGGGACGGTGCTCGCGACGGCAACCGTCGCGGCGCCTCGTGGCGGAGCCCTACCTGTCACGCGCGACCTGAGCCGCAGCGCCCTGGTCGATGCGCTCGCGCACCATCGCTCCCACCTGCCCGAGCCAGGCGGCGTTGAGCGCGAACGGCTCCAGCACTTCCTCGAGCAGATCTCGCGCGCGGTGAGCCGATGAGCAGGAGCGACCGATGACGCAGGGAGACGATCGACCGATGCTGAGCGCTGAACCCGTGCCCTGGGACCACGACCCCTGGGGCGATGTGGTCGACCACGAGCACATCACGGCGTTCGAGTCGACGGAACGGGTCGGCGACGGCGTCCACAGGATCGCGCTCGACGACGGCAGCCGGCTCGAGCTGCTCGTGGCCGGCGATCCACTGCGCGCCGACCGTGCGGGTGCCATCCCACTGTTCTTCTCGGGTGCTCTCAGCAACCGCAGCGGCACCGCCGGGCCGTACTTCTCGGGCCGAGGATTCGCGAACCGCCTCCGTTCCGGCTTCCTCGCCTTCTCCGACCCGCTCTTCCGTGATCACGCCTCGCTCGGACTTGCGTGGTACACCGGCCGCCCTCACAGCGGTGCGCAGGCGACCATGGCACGCGTCGCCAGCCACATCGCGGCGATCAGCGGCCGCTCGCTGCTGGCGGTGGGCGGTTCCGGCGGCGGCTTCGCCTCGCTGGAGCTGGCCTCGAGGGTCGACGCCGTGCGCGCGTTCGTGTGGAATCCCCAGACGAGGATCCTGGACTACGACCGGACCGCGGTGCGCGCGTACCTCGAAGCCATGTTCGGCGGCAGCTTCGAGGACGACGACTGGCGGCAGCGGGCCGAACGCCTGCTGGACGACGCGGGCATCGTGCACGACCTGACGCGAGACGCGCGACGACCCAGGGGGCTCTACCTGCAGAACGCCACCGACTGGCACGTGCAGCGGCATCTCGCGCCCTACCTCGACGCCAAGGCGCTGCCGCATCGAGGTCGCGGATACTACGGCGCCGAGCGCTCGCACGGGGTGCTCGTCGGTGACTTCGGGCAGGGGCACAGCGTGCCGGACATGGACCTGCTCGTCGCAGCGATCGACACGCTCCGGACGAGCGACGGCGACGCGTGGGCAGGTTTCACCGCGCTCTCCGACGGCGGCTTCCTGAAGGAGGGCAGCTTCTCGCAGCTGCCCGTCGACCTGCGGGGTTCGCGTGCGCGCGTGCTCGACGACATCGTGCTCGACGTGCAGGCGACGCCTGGCGGCGCGCGCTGCGCAGTGACCCTGCGGCAGCAGCACCCGCGACTCACCTTCCAGTTCTACGCCTACGGCGGGAGCGGTCGCATCGACAACTCCGCCGCGAGCCCTCGTGTCGAGTGGGAGGTCACCACCGAGACAGCCATCGACCGGGTCGTCTGCACCGTGCGGGACGGCATGGGCAACACGATCGGACAGGTGCAGGCGTCGCCGCGCGACCGCGCCGACGCGCCGTCTGTGCTCGTCTACGGCTCGTGCGTCTCCCGCGATGCGTTCGAGCTCAGCGGCGCTCCGCACCTCGCCGCGTACGTGGCGCGGTCAGGACTGGCGAGCGCGATGAGCCGGACACCCACAGGGCTCGCGAGCGAGGACCTCACCGCCAATCCGAGCGCCTTCCAACGCCGGATGGTGGGGCTCGACCTCGGACGCGGCCTGCCGAACGTGCTCGCCGAGACCGTCTTCAGCCACGTGCTCGTCGACCTCATCGACGAGCGCTTCTCGCTGGCGCGCGGGCCGCTCGGGGGCCTGTTCACCATCAGCCCGGAACTGGAGCGGACCGGCGTGAGCACCGCCGGGTTCGAGCGCTTCCCCTCCGGGTCGGTCGAGCACATCGACGGCTTCCGTGCGGGATGGACTCGCCTGTGCGAGCTGGTCCCTGCCGACCGGATCATCGTCAACAGGGTGTACTGGGCCGCGGTCGACGAGACCGGGACGCCCGTGTCGGACCCGGCGGTCGTCGAGGCCGCCAACGGCGTGCTCGACGCGCTGTACGGCATCGTCGAAGAGGTCTCCCCGGACGTGCGCTGGCTGCGCTACGACCGTGACCTCTTCGTCTCCGACACCAGCCATCGCTGGGGCGCCTCGCCGTTCCACTTCGGGCTGCCCCTATACGTGGAGACGCTCCGTCAGCTCGCCTCGGAGACCGCTGGGTCCGCCCGGAGAGCCTAGGAGGCCGGGACGGGGGCGGCTACCGCCACAGGCCCTTCGTGTCGACGACGATCTTCTCCGTGAGCAGCTCGCGGTCCAGCGTCTTGAACTGGTGGTGGTCGACGAGCACGAGCACGATGTCGGCTCGCCCGATCGCGTCCTCCACGTCGACATGCTCGACGTTCGCGCGGTCCGCGAGCGATGCCGGGAGCGCCTCGACGTTCGGCTCGACCACGAGCACCTGCGCGTGCTCGATCTCGGCCGAGAGCCGCTCGACGATCGCCTTCGAGGGCGACTCGCGCAGGTCGTCGATGTCGGCCTTGAAGGCGATGCCGAGCGCGGCGATCACCGGCTCGCGGAACTTCGCAGCCTTCGCCATGACCTTCTCGAGCACGAAGTCGGGCTTGGCGTCGTTCACTTCGCGTGCGAGCCGCACCAGCTTGGCGTCCTCCGGCGCCGCAGCGACGATGAACCACGGGTCGACCGCGATGCAGTGGCCGCCGACGCCGGGACCGGGCTGCAGGATGTTCACGCGCGGGTGGTGGTTGGCGAGCTCGATGAGCTTCCACACGTCGATGTCGAGGCGGTCGCTGATGACCGAGAGCTCGTTCGCGAAGGCGATGTTGACGTCGCGGTACGAGTTCTCGACGAGCTTCGCCATCTCGGCGGTGCGCGCGTCGGTCATGAGCAGCTGGCCCTTGCAGAACGTCGCGTAGAGGTCGCGCGCCTTCTCCGCCGCCTGCTCGGTGACGCCGCCGATGATGCGGTCGTTGTCGACGATCTCGATCATGATGCGACCCGGCAGCACGCGCTCGGGGCAGTGCGCGAGATGGATCGTGTTGTGCTGCCCGGGCTCGAGCGTGAGGTCGGGCCGAGCGGCGATGATGTACTCGCCCATCTTCTCCGTGAGCCCGGGAGGAGAGGTCGACTCGAGGATGACGAGCTCGCCGCCGCGCAGCTGCGGCGCGATCGACTCCGCCGCAGCGCGCACGTACTTCGGGTCGACGTCGTAGGTCTCCGTGAACGGCGTCGGCACCGCGACGATGTAGGACTGCGCGTGCGGCACCGTCGCCTGCGCGCGCAGTCGCCCCTGTGCGACGACACCGGCCACGACGGACTCGAGGTCCGGCTCGACGAACGGGACACGACCCGCGTTGATCTCTTCGACGTGGCGCGGGTTGACGTCGACGCCCGTCACGTCGTTGCCGTTCGCGGCGAGGATCGCAGCAGTCGGGAGGCCGATGTAGCCGAGGCCGACGACGCAGACGGTCTGAGTGGGTTCCATGGGTGCGTGACCTCGCAGGTTTCGATTCGCGGGCTCGTCGCGCGAGCGCTTGGTTGGACCCGTCGCTTCCCGCCGCATGACAAGGCGCGACGCGCCGCACACGAATCTATCGGCACCTGCATGTTTGCACCAATGCCAGCCGCGGTACGGCTGAGCGCGGTCCCGCGAACGCCGCCTCGCTATCCTTGACGTCCGTGCCGTCGACCGATCGACGGCAGCCCAACGGCTGGAGGCTTGTGCCCGACACAGAGGATCGTCCCGTTCGGGTGCTCGTCTACGGCAGCTGTGTCGCTCGTGATGCGATGGAGTTCGCGGCCCCGGACAGCATCGACCTGCGAGGCTACGTCGCGCGCCAGTCGCTGATCTCGGTGGACAGCGACGCACTCGCGCACCTGCCGGAGCAGCTCTCCGTCTCGTCGAAGTTCCAGGAGCGGATGATCCGCGCCGACTTCGCCGGTGGCCTGCTCGACCGACTCGAGGCACTCGCGCCCGAGATCGATGTGCTGCTGTGGGATCTGGCCGACGAGCGGCACGGGGTGTACCGCTTCGACGACGGCACTGTGGTCACACGCAGCATCGACAACATCCGCATGCCGGAGCTCGAACCGCGGTTCGAGCGAGCCGAGCTCATCGAGTTCGGGACGGCAGGGCACTTCGCGCTCTGGACCGATCGGGTCATCGCATTCGAGGAGCGCTTGCGCTCGCTCGGCCTGTTCGATCGCACGGTCGTGCTCGAGGTGCCGTGGGCGGTGCTGACGACCGAGGGCAAG
This sequence comes from Agrococcus sp., assembly GCA_031178105.1. GTDB lineage: Bacteria > Actinomycetota > Actinomycetes > Actinomycetales > Microbacteriaceae > Agrococcus. The sequence goes on from JAPSJX010000034.1 coordinate 19,033, forward strand.
CCGTCGCCATGGAGCATGGGCGTGCGCGCGAAGGATGCGAACGCGCGCTACGCGCCGTACTACGCGCTGCTGCGCGAGCGGGGCTTCAGGGTGATCGCACTGCCGGAGGAGGTCGTGCTCGCCGACCCGAACCACCGCTGGGGGCTCGCGCCGTTCCACTACACGCCGGCGGTGTACCGCGAGGTGCTGCGGCAGCTGCGCGAGGAGCAGGGGTTCGACGGCTTCGCAGAGGCCACCGCCTGACCGCGTGACGCGCCTCCGATCGCGAAGGAGCCCCCTGCAGCCAGACGGCGGCAGGGGGCTCCGGTGCTCAGCGGTCAGGCCGCGAGGCCCGACCACTGAGCGACCTCATCGGTCCTCGCCGTTCTCGACCCCTGCCTGCCGGCGGTTGCGGCCGACGAGCACCGCTCCAGCTGCGAGCAGCAGCAGACCCAGCGCACCGAACAGCAGCCCCGGCGCCCAGTCGACACCCGTCTGCGGCAGCTCGGGGTTGCCCGGCTCGCTCGGCGCCGGCTCGCTCGGCGTCGGCGCCGCCGGCGGCTCCTCGATGGGGTGCGACGTGCACATCGTGCTGCCCTCGGCGCAGTCGCCCGACCCGGCGTTGCCGGTCTCGGTCACCGCGTTGCCCAGCACTCCGTCGCCCTGGTCGGCGTACCCGCGCACCTGCACGCTGTAGGTGACCGTGACCGTCTGCCCACCCGCGAGCTCGCCGTGCACCGAGAAGGTGCCGTCAGCGCCCTGCGAGACGGTCAGCGCGTCGTCCGACGGGACCGGAGCGTCCACCAGGTCGGCGTCGTCGAGCACGCCGGCCATGTGGTCGGTGTAGTCGATCGCCTGCGCACCAGCACCCTCGTTCTGGAAGGTGAGCGTGTAGGTGACCTCCTGGCCGACCTGCACCTGTGCGCCGTTCTCCGGGTCGGCCGACTTCACGACGGTGACGTTGGAGATGGGGTTGCACGTGCTGTCCTCAGCATCGGCGCAGACCGGCGCCGCCGGCGGCGTCGCACCGGGGTCGACCAGGAAGTTGGCCAGCTGGCTGTCGCCGAGCTGCTCCCCCGCCCTGACGG
>JAPSJX010000035.1 GCA_031178105.1 Agrococcus sp.
GAGAGTTCGATCGAGGGGCCGGAACCGTGACTTCCAACAACAACTACCTCGCCGTCATCAAGGTGGTCGGCGTGGGCGGCGGCGGCGTGAACGCCGTGAACCGCATGATCGATCTCGGCCTGCGAGGCGTCGAGTTCATCGCCATCAACACCGACGCTCAGGCGCTGCTGCTCAGCGACGCCGACGTCAAGCTCGACGTCGGGCGCGAGCTCACCAAGGGCCTCGGCGCGGGCGCCGACCCCGAGGTCGGCCGCCGCGCCGCGGAGGATCATGCGGAGGAGATCGAGGAGGCGCTCGCCGGCGCCGACATGGTCTTCGTGACCGCGGGCGAGGGCGGCGGCACCGGCACCGGTGGCGCACCCGTCGTGGCGCGCATCGCGAAGAGCCTCGGCGCGCTCACCGTCGGCGTCGTGACCAAGCCGTTCTCGTTCGAGGGCCGCCGCCGCCAGGCGCAGGCCGAGGCGGGCGTCGAGGCGCTCAAGAACGAGGTCGACACGCTCATCGTCGTGCCGAACGACCGCCTGCTCGAGATCAGCGACATGGGCATCTCCATGGTCGAGGCGTTCGAGACCGCCGACCAGGTGCTGCTCGCGGGCGTGCAGGGCATCACCGACCTGATCACCACACCGGGCCTCATCAACGTCGACTTCGCCGACGTCAAGAGCGTCATGCAGGGCGCCGGCAGCGCGCTCATGGGCATCGGCTCCTCGCGCGGCGCGGACCGCGCCATCAAGGCGGCCGAGCTCGCGGTCGCGAGCCCGCTGCTCGAGGCGAAGATCGACGGCGCGCACGGCGTGCTGCTGTCGATCCAGGCCGGCAGCAACCTCGGCATCCACGAGACGTACGACGCGGCGAAGCTCGTGCAGGAGGCCGTGCACCCCGAGGCCAACATCATCTTCGGCACGGTCATCGACGACACCCTCGGCGACGAGGTGCGCGTCACCGTCATCGCGGCGGGCTTCGACGGCGCCGGCCCCGTGGTGAAGGAGGACGACTCGGTCATCCGCACCGCAGCGCGCACCGACATGGGTCTCCGGGCGGCGAGCACGCCCGAGGCCGAGCCCGAGCGCCGGCCCGCGCCGACGACGCCGCCGGTCGCCGACCACCTCACCGGACCCGTGCAGCCGCTCACGCAGGTGGACGAGGAGGAGGACGAGTTCCTCCCCGACTTCCTCCGCTGACGTGACGGACGCCCCCGCCGCGCGCCTGGCCGCGTTCCTCGAGCAGCTCGAGGACGCGCGCCGGGCGCGCGACGTCACGCTCATCGTCGTGTCGAAGCGGCACCCCGCCGCGCTCGTGCGCGAGCTGGCGGCCGCGGGGCACCGCGACTTCGGCGAGAGCCGGCATCCCGAGTCGCGCGAGAAGGCCGAGGCGCTCGCCGATCTCGGCCTCACGTGGCACTTCGTCGGCCAGCTGCAGCGCAACAAGGCGCGGCAGGTCGCGCGCTACGCCGACGTGCTGCACTCCATCGACTCGCCGGCGCTCGTCGACGCCCTGGAGGGCGGCGAGGAGCGGCCGCAGCGCGACGCGCTCGTGCAGGTGAACCTCACCGACGACCCCGGTCGCGGCGGCGTCGCGCCCGCGGAGCTCGAGTCCCTCGCGGAGCGCGTCGCCGGCTCGTCCGCGCTCCGGCTGCGGGGCGTCATGGCGGTCGCGCCGCTCGGCGAGGAGCCGGGCAGGGCGTTCGAGCGGCTCGCCCACCACGCGGCGCGCGTCCGCGCGATCGAGCCGGCCGCCGACTGGATCTCGGCCGGCATGAGCGCCGACTGGCGCGAGGCGCTCGAGCACGGCGCGACACACCTGCGGATCGGCACCGCAATCACCGGAAACCGTCCGGCCGACGGATAGCGTGAACCCAGCCACGAGGAGGACCCATGAGCAACGCACTGAAGAAGGCGGCGATCTACTTCGGCTTCGCCGAGGAGGACGAGCTGACCCAGGAGGTCCGCCCTGCCCAGCGGACCGAAGAGCATGACCGGCACGACCGTGCCCCGCAGCCGCGGGAGCGGGTGGAGGAGCCGCGTCGCGCGCCCGTCACCAAGCTCCGCCCGGCGCAGAAGGTGAGCGACATGAGCGAGATCCTGACGGTGCACCCGCGCCAGTACAAGGATGCCAAGGCGATCGCGGAGGCGTTCCGCGACGGCACGCCGGTGATCATCAACCTGTCGCAGATGACGGACGGAGACGCGCGCAGGCTGATCGACTTCTCGGCGGGCCTCACGCAGGGCCTCGAGGGCCGCATCGAGCGCGTCACGACCAAGGTGTACCTGCTGACGCCCGAGCACATCGCCGTGTCCGGCGCACGCTCGGTCGACGAGGACACCGACGCGGCCGTCTTCGCGCACTGACGGGTGCCCGTCGTCTCGATCCTCGCCTGGATCGTCTACACCGCCGCGAACCTCGCGCTCTACGTCCTCTGGGCGCGGATCATCCTCGACCTGGTGCGGCAGCTTCGGCGCGACTGGAAGCCCTCGGGCTTCTGGCTCGTGCTGTCCGTGTGGCTCCTGCGCGTGACCGACCCGCCGCTGCGCCTCGTGCGGCGGTTCGTCAAGCCCGTGCGCGTCGGCGGCGTGCTGCTCGACCTCGCGATGCTCGTGCTCATGCTCGCGCTCATCCTCCTCGCCGCGATCGTGAACCCGTTCCGCTTCGCGTGACGCGGGGCTGATCGCGCCCTCGGGCTAGGATCGTCAGCACGCCGTCCGCGACGGGTACCGTGAATCTGCAAGAAAGGCATGCCATGGCTCTGACTCCTGACGACGTCGTCCACAAGCGCTTCGAGACGACGCGCTTCCGCGACGGCTACGACCAGGACGAGGTCGATGACTTCCTCGACGAGGTGGTCACGGAGCTGCGACGCCTCACGGAGGAGAACGACGCGCTCCGCGCCGAGAACGCCACGCTGCGCTCCGGCGGCGAGGTCGCGGCGCCCGTCGTCGAGGCGCCGAGCGCACCGGTCGACACCGCAGAGCTGGACGGGCTGCGCGCCGAGAACGAGCAGCTCAAGCAGCAGCTCGCCGAGCGCGACGCCGCGCTGGCCGAGGCGCCCGCCGAGCCGCAGGAGCAGCCCGAGCAGCGCCCCGAGCCCGTCGCCGAGGCGCCCGCGCCCGCCGCCGGTGGCGAGGCGGCCAGCCTCATCACGCTCGCGACCCGCCTGCACGACGAGCACGTCGCCGCCGGCGAGGCGCGCCGCGACGAGCTCATCGCCGCGGCCGAGGCCGCCGCGCAGCAGATCGCGGACGAGGCCGAGCAGCGCAAGACCGTGCTCGAGCAGCAGTACGACGAGCAGAAGGCCAAGCTCGAGCAGCAGAAGAACGCCCTCGAGCAGAAGATCGACGAGCTGAAGAGCTTCGAGCGCGACTACCGCCTGAAGCTGCGCGGCTACATCGAGAGCCAGCTGCGCGACCTCGACCGCTCGTCCTCGCTCGCCTTCGGCGGCCAGGGCGGGAACTGAGCATGCTCGTTGCGTAGCGACAGCACGGCTGGAGACAGCGCGACGGTCCCGAGGTCGACCTGGCGGATGCTGGGCCTGGTCCTCGGGACCGCCGTCGCCGTCTGGGTCGCGGACCTGCTCTCGAAGGAGTGGGTGCTCGCCTCCATGACGGAGGGCGAGCAGCGGCCGGTGCTCGGCGAGCTGCTCCAGTGGCACTTCGTGCGCAACCCCGGCGCGGCGTTCTCCTTCGCCGCCGGCTCGACGTGGATCTTCACGATCCTCGCCGCCGCGGTCGTCGTCTTCATCGTCACGCAGCTGCGCAGGATCCGCTCGCCGCTCTGGGCGGTCGCGTTCGGCGGACTGCTCGGCGGCACGACCGGCAACCTCACCGACCGGCTGACGCGCGAGCCCGGCTTCTTCGTCGGGCACGTGATCGACTTCATCCAGGTGTGGGGCTTCCCGGCGATCTTCAACATCGCCGACATCTTCATCGTCTCGTCGATGATCGGCGTGGTCCTGCTCGTGCTCATGAACGTCGGCCTGGACGGCGTCCGCCGCACGGACGAGCCGAAGCGCGAGCGCGCGGCCGAGGTCGACGGCGACGCCACGCAGCCGCTCGACCCGCGCGACCGACCCGGCGACCGGCGCTGATGGAGTCCCGCTTCCTGCAGGTGCCGCCGGGGCTCGACGGCACGCGCGCGGACGCCGGGCTGGCGAAGCTGCTGGGGCTCTCCCGCACCGCGGTCGTCACGATGCTCGACGACGGCGGCGCGGTGCAGGACGGCGCCGTGCTCGGCAAGTCCGACCGGCTGCGCGCGGACGCGTGGCTCGACCTCAGCTGGCGCCCGCGCGAGGAGCCGCGGCTCGTCGCGACGCCCGTGCCCGATCTCGGCATCGTGCACGACGACGACGACATCGTCGTGGTCGACAAGCCCGCCGGCGTGGCGGCCCACCCCAGCGTCGGCTGGCAGGGACCCACCGTCGTCGGGGCGCTCGCCGCCGCCGGCTTCCAGATCGCCACCTCCGGGGCCGCCGAGCGGCAGGGCGTCGTCCACCGGCTCGACGCCGGCACGAGCGGCCTGATGGTGGTCGCGAAGAGCGAGCGCGCCTACTCGGCGCTCAAGGCCGCGTTCCACGACCGCGAGGTCGAGAAGATCTACCACGCCGCCGTGCAGGGCCACCCCGACCCGCTCACCGGCACGATCGACGCCCCGATCGGCCGCCACCCGAGCCACGAGTGGCGCTTCGCGGTCGTCTCGAGCGGCAAGCACGCGATCACCCACTACGAGACGCTCGAGGCGTACCGGGGCGGCAGCCTGCTCGAGGTCGAGCTCGAGACGGGGCGCACCCACCAGATCCGCGTGCACATGGCCGCGCGACGGCACCCGTGCCTGGGCGACACGATGTACGGCGCCGACCCCACCGTCGCCGCGCGGCTCGGCCTGACGCGGCAGTGGCTGCACGCGATGCGGCTCGGCTTCCGGCACCCGGGGTCGGGGGAGCGGGTGGTCTTCGAGTCGACCTACCCGGCCGACCTCGCCGGGTCGCTCGAGCAGCTCCGGGAGGAGTGAGCCCGGCCTGTCGCGTGGGCCCCCGCCCGTAGGATCGAGGGGCCATGGCAGACTCCTTCGCGCACCTCCACGTCCACACCGAGTACTCGATGCTCGACGGCGCGGCCCGCATCACCGAGCTCATGCGGGCCGTCGCCGACCAGGGGATGCCGGCGGTCGCGATGACCGACCACGGCAACGTCTTCGGGGCGTACGAGTTCTGGAAGGCCGCGCGGGCCCAGGGCGTGAAGCCCATCATCGGCACCGAGGCGTACATCACGCCCGGCACGCACCGCTCCGACAAGACGCGCGTGAAGTGGGGCGGGCAGGACTCCGCGTCCGGCGACGACGTCTCCGGCGGCGGCGCGTACACGCACATGACGCTGCTCGCCGAGAACGACAAGGGGCTGAAGAACCTGTTCCGGCTCTCGTCGTACGCCTCCATGGAGGGCTTCTACTTCAAGCCGCGCATGGATCGCGAGCTGCTCGAGCGCCACTCGAGCGGCCTGATCGCGACCACCGGCTGCCCCTCCGGCGAGGGGCAGCCGCGACTGCGGCTCGGGCAGTTCGACGCCGCGGTCGAGGCGGCCGCCTCCTACCGCGACCTGTTCGGCGCCGAGAGCTACTTCCTCGAGATCATGGACCACGGGCTCGAGATCGAGAAGCGGGTGCGCGACGACCTGCTCGAGATCGGCCGTCGGCTCGACCTGCCGCTGCTGGCGACGAACGACCTGCACTACACGCACGCCGAGGACGCGAAGAGTCACGAGGCGCTGCTGTGCGTGCAGTCCGGCTCGACCATGGACGACCCGAACCGCTTCCGGCTCGAGGGCGGCGGCTACTACGTGAAGTCGGCCGCCGAGATGCGCCACCTCTTCCGCGACATGCCCGAGGCGTGCGACAACACGCTGCTCATCGCCGAGCGCTGCGACGTGACGTTCGACGAGCAGGCCAACTACATGCCGCGCTATCCGGTGCCCGAGGGGCACACGGAGGACACCTGGTTCCGCCACGAGGTGGCGGTCGGCCTCGAGCGGCGCTACCCGGGCGGCGTGCCCGAGAAGGTGCACCGGCAGGCGGCCTACGAGATGGACGTCATCTCGAACATGGGCTTCCCCGGCTACTTCCTGGTCGTCGCCGACTTCATCAACTGGGCGAAGGACAACGGCATCCGCGTCGGCCCCGGCCGAGGCTCGGGCGCGGGCTCCATGGCCGCCTACGCGATGCGCATCACCGACCTCGACCCGCTCGAGCACGGGCTGATCTTCGAGCGCTTCCTCAACCCCGACCGCGTCTCGATGCCCGACTTCGACATCGACTTCGACGACCGCCGCCGCCCGGAGGTCATCCGCTACGTCACCGAGAAGTACGGCTCGGAGCGCGTCGCCCAGATCGTCACCTACGGCACCATCAAGTCGAAGCAGGCGCTCAAGGACTCCTCGCGCGTGCTCGGCTTCCCCTTCGGCATGGGCGAGAAGCTCACGAAGGCGATGCCGCCCGCGGTGATGGGCAAGGACATCCCGCTCTCCGGCATCTTCGACCCCGACCACCCGCGCTACAAGGAGGCCGGCGACATCCGCGCCCTCATCGAGACGGACGCCGAGGCGAAGACCGTCTTCGAGACCGCGCGGGGGCTCGAGAACCTCAAGCGCCAGTGGGGCGTGCACGCGGCCGGCGTCATCATGTCGTCGGACCCGCTCATCGACATCATCCCCGTGATGAAGCGCGAGCAGGACGGCGCCATCATCACGCAGTTCGACTACCCGGCGTGCGAGTCGCTCGGCCTCATCAAGATGGACTTCCTGGGGCTGCGCAACCTCACGATCGTCTCGGACGCGCTCGACAACATCCGCGCGAACCGGGGCGAGGAGCTCGACCTCGAGACGCTCGAGCTCGACGACCGCGGCGCGTACGAGCTGCTGCAGCGGGGCGACACCCTCGGCGTCTTCCAGCTCGACGGCGGACCGCTGCGCTCGCTCCTGCGGCTGATGAAGCCCGACTCGTTCGGCGACATCTCCGCCGTCATCGCGCTCTACCGACCGGGCCCCATGGGCGCCGACTCGCACACGAACTACGCGCTGCGGAAGAACGGGCTGCAGGAGAACACGCCCATCCACCCGGAGCTCGAGGAGCCGCTCGCCGAGATCCTCGGCGAGAGCTACGGCCTCATCATCTACCAAGAGCAGGTGATGGCGGTCGCGCAGAAGGTGGCCGGCTACACGCTCGGCGAGGCCGACATCCTGCGGCGCGCGATGGGCAAGAAGAAGAAGGCGGAGCTCGACAAGCAGTACGCCGCCTTCGAGGGCGGCATGCTCGAGCGCGGCTACTCCGCGGCCGCCGTGAAGGCGCTCTGGGACGTGCTGCTGCCGTTCTCGGACTACGCCTTCAACAAGGCGCACTCGGCCGCCTACGGCGTCATCTCCTACTGGACCGCCTACCTCAAGGCGCACTACCCGGCCGAGTACATGGCGGCGCTGCTGACGAGCGTCGGCGACTCCAAGGACAAGATGGCCATCTACCTGTCGGAGTGCCGGCGGATGGGCATCACCGTGCTGCCGCCGGACGTCAACGAGTCCACGCTCTACTTCACGGCGGTCGGCGACGACATCCGCTTCGGCCTCGGTGCCGTGCGCAACGTCGGCGAGGGCGTGGTCGAGGGCATCATCGCCGCGCGCGAGCGCGAGGGCGCCTACACCTCGTTCCACGACTTCCTCAAGAAGGTCCCGCTCGGCGTCGCCAACAAGCGCACGGTCGAGTCGCTCATCAAGTCGGGCGCCTTCGACACGATGGGCGCGACGCGCCGCGCGATGCTCGAGATCCACGAGGATGCGGTCGACGCGGCCGTGCGGACGAAGCGCAACGAGGCGAACGGCCAGGTCGACCTCTTCGGCGACTTCTTCGACGACCTCGACACGGTCGCCGACCGGGTGCCCGAGCGCCCGGAGTGGGGCAAGCAGGACAAGCTCGCCTTCGAGCGCGAGATGCTCGGCCTCTACGTCTCGGACCACCCGCTCGCGGGGCTCGAGCTCGAGCTCGCGAAGCACGCGACCCACCAGATCCAGGACCTCGCCGAGACCGCGGAGGACGGCGACACGGTCATCCTCGCCGGCCTGGTGACGAGCGTGCAGCACCGCGTGGCGCGCAACTCCGGCAACCCGTACGGCATCTTCGCGCTGCAGGACTTCGGCGGCGAGCTCGAGGTGATGGTGCTCGGCAAGAGCTACACGGAGTTCCGCCACACGCTGCAGGCCGACCAGGTCGTGGTCGTGCGGGGCCGGGTGCGCACGCGCGACGACAGCTTCACGATCCACGCGAACAGCATCGACACCCCGGACGTGCAGCCGGTCGACGAGACCCGCCCGCTGGAGCTGCGCATCCCGGAGCGGCGCGCGTCGATGACGGCGATGCGCGAGCTGCGCGGGCTGCTCGAGCGCCACGCGGGACCGACCGACGTGCGGCTCGCTCTCGAGCGTCCCGACCTCGAGCGCGTGTTCGCCCTGCCGCAGCAGGTGCGGGTCTCGAGCGACCTCTTCGGCGAGCTGAAGAGCCTCCTGGGTCCGGCCTCGATCGCCTGACTCCGTACGATGGAGCCCGTGCTCCGACGCCTCGACCTGACCTCCCTGCCCGACGATCGCGCGCTCCGCGCGCTCCTGCCGCGGCCGGCCGTCGACGTCGAGGCGGCGCTGCCCGCAGTCGCCGAGCTCGTGCGCGACGTGCGGGAGCGGGGCGAGGCAGCGCTCCTCGAGCAGGCCGAGCGGTTCGACCGCGTGCGCCCCGGCGCGCTGCGCGTGCCGTCGGCGGCGGTCGAGGCGGCGCTCGCACAGCTCTCGCCTGCGGTGCGGGAGGCGCTCGAGACGGCGATCGCGCGCGTGCGGCTCGGCTCTGCCGCGCAGGTGCCGCCGCCGTCGCGCGTCGAGCTCGCGCCCGGAGCGGTCGTCGAGCTGCGGTGGCAGGCGGTCGACCGCGTCGGCCTCTACGTGCCCGGCGGCAAGGCCGTCTACCCGTCGAGCGTCGTCATGAACGTCGTCGCCGCCCAGGCGGCAGGCGTCGCCTCGATCGCGGTCGCGAGCCCCGCCCAGGCCGAGCACGACGGGCGGCCGCACCCGACCATCCTCGCCGCGTGCGCCCTGCTCGGCGTCGACGAGGTCTACGCGATGGGCGGCGCCGGTGCCATCGCCGCGCTCGCGCACGGCGTGCCGGGCATCGGCCTCGAGGCCGTCGACGTCGTCACCGGCCCCGGCAACGTGTTCGTCGCCGCGGCCAAGCGGATCGTCTCCGGCGTCGTGCGCGTCGACGCGGAGGCCGGGCCGACCGAGATCCTGGTGATCGCCGACGCGAGCGCCGACGCGGAGCTCGTCGCCGCCGACCTCGTCAGCCAGGCCGAGCACGACGAGCTCGCGAGCGCGGTGCTCGTGACCGACGACGCCGGCCTCGCCGACCGGGTGGACGAGGCCGTCGCGCGCCGCGCCGCCGAGACCCCCGCCGCCGAGCGCGTGCGCGCGTCGCTCGCGGGGGAGCAGTCCGCGATCGTGCTCGTGGCCGACCTCGAGGCCGCGGCACGCGTGAGCGACGCCTACGCGCCCGAGCACCTCGAGCTGCTGACGGCCGACGACGACGCGCTGCTCGGGCGCATCCGCCACGCCGGGGCGATCTTCGTCGGCCCCAGCGCGCCGGTCAGCCTCGGCGACTACGCCGCCGGCTCCAACCACGTGCTGCCCACCGGCGGCCAGGCGCGCCGGGTCGCGGGCCTCGGCGCGGCGACCTTCCTGCGGCCTCAGCAGGTCGTGCGCTACGACCGCGAGGCGCTCGCCGGCGTGCGCGCAGCCGTCACCGCGCTCGCCGCGGCCGAGGGGCTGCCCGCGCACGGCGAGGCGATCGAGGCGCGCTTCGAGGAGCCGCGCTGATGCACTGCCCCTTCTGCCGCAATCCCGACTCCCGCGTCGTCGACTCCCGCACGACCGACGACGGCACCTCGATCCGCCGTCGCCGCCAGTGCACCGAGTGCGGGCGCCGCTTCACGACGACCGAGACGGCGAGCCTCTCGGTCGTGAAGCGCTCCGGCGTGCTCGAGCCCTTCCGGCGCGAGAAGGTCATCGAGGGCGTGCGCAAGGCCGTGCGCGGCCGGCCCGTCACCGACGCGGACCTCGCGGGCGTGGCGCAGTCGGTCGAGGAGACGATCCGCGCGACCGGCGCCAGCCAGATCGACGCGAACGAGATCGGCCTCGCGGTGCTCCCGCCGCTGCGGCAGCTCGACGAGGTCGCGTACCTGCGCTTCGCGAGCGTCTACAACGCGTTCGACTCGCTCGACGACTTCGAGGACGCCATCCGCGCCCTGCGCGAAGACCAGCGGAACGCGGGGGACCGGCAGTGACCGCCTACGACCTGCTGTTCCGGCACGGCTTCGCGCGCATGGACCCGGAGGCGGCGCACCACCTCGGCGCTCGGGCGATCCGCGCGATCGGCGCCGCGCGCCCGGGCGTGCGCACCGACGCCGCGCTCCGGACCCACGCGCTCGGTCGCGACTTCCCGACGCCGTTCGGCATCGCGGCGGGCTTCGACAAGGACGCGACGATGATCGCCGGGCTCGGCGCGCTCGGCTTCGGCCACGTCGAGGTCGGCACGCTCACCGCGCACGCGCAGCCCGGCAACCCGCGGCCGCGGCTCTTCCGGCTCGTCGACGACCGCGCGCTCATCAATCGCATGGGCTTCAACAACGGGGGTGCGGCGGCCGCCGCCGACCGCATCGCGGCGGCCCGCGAGGCCGCCTCCCGCCCGGTCATCGGGGTCAACATCGGCAAGAGCCGCATCGTCGACGCCGACGACGCGGCCGCCGTCGAGCGGGACTACCTGGCGTCGACGCGCGCGCTCGCGCCGGTGGCCGACTACCTCGCGGTCAACGTGTCGTCGCCGAACACGCCGGGCCTCAGGGGCCTCCAGGACGAGCGGCTGCTCGAGCCGCTGCTCGCCGCGATCCGGGGCGCCGCGGGCTCCGTGCCGGTGCTCGTGAAGATCGCGCCCGACCTCGACGACGAGCAGGTCGAGGGCATCGCCGCGCTCGCCGCACGGCTCGGCCTCGCCGGCGTCATCGCGACGAACACGACCATCAGCCGCGACGGCCTCCGCAGCACGGCGGACGCGGTGGCGCACGCCGGCCAGGGCGGCCTGTCCGGTCCGCCGGTGGCGGCCCGATCGCTCGAGGTGCTGCGGCTGCTCCGCGCGTCGCTGCCGGCCGAGGTCGACGTCGTCTCCGTGGGCGGCGTCGAGACGGCCGACGACGTGCGCGAGCGGATCGCCGCAGGCGCGAGCCTCGTGCAGGGCTACACGGCGTTCATCTACCGCGGCCCCGGCTGGGCCCGCGAGCTGAACCGGGGCCTGCTCGCCTAGCTCGGGTGCTTGAAGAGCTTCGTCTGCGGCTTGGGCATGCGCATGAAGGGCAGCTGCACCGAGCGCATGGTCGCGTACCAGCCGTGACCCTTCGCATCCTTCTCGCCGAACTTGGCGCGGATCGCGCGGCGCAGCTGCCACGCCATGACGACCGAGTCGAGCACGACCACCACGACGAAGCCCCACAGCACGAGGTTCGCGATGATGCGCCACTCGGGGTCGTTGATGAAGGTCAGCACGAGCACGACGATCATCATCGGCATCGCGAGCGTGCCGATCGACAGGCGGGCGTCGACGAAGTCGCGCACGTAGCGGCGGATCGGTCCCTTGTCGCGCGCGGGCAGGTACTTCTCGTCGCCCTGCTCGAAGCCGCGACGCGCCTTCTCGCGCTCCATGCGCATCTTGTCGGCGGAGAGCCTGCGCGCCTCCTTGCGGTCGGCGGGCACGAGCGGGCGGCGGTTCCGCGCGACCTGCTCGGACTGCTTCGGCGTGCGGCGCACCTCCGGCTGGGGTGCGGCGACGGCCTTGTCGTCGGCAGAACGGCGGAACAGCGCCACGGGAGGTCCTTCTCGAGATGGCCAGCGGGAGGCCTCCATCGTACCGCCGCCCGGGCGCGCGGCCCGCGCCTAGGATCGACCGCATGACTGCTGCCTCCGCTGACCACACCGCGCTCTCCGAGCGCGACCGCGCGGTGCTCGCCGCCGTCGACGCCGGCTTCGACCGCGCCGTCGACGACCTCAAGGCGCTCGTGCGCATCCCGAGCGTCGCGTGGGACGCCTACGACCCCGCGCACGTGCAGGCGAGCGCCGAGGCCGTCGCCGCCCTGGCGGAGGGCACCGGTGTCTTCGAGCGCGTCTCGATCGAGCGCGCCCCGATCGGCGACTCCGAGACGCTCGGCCAGCCCGCCGTGCTCGCCACCCGGGCGGCGAAGCCGGGCCGGCCCTCGGTGCTGCTCTACGCGCACCACGACGTGCAGCCGTGGGGCGACGAGTCGCTCTGGCGCACGCCGCCGTTCGAGCCCACCGAGGTCGACGGGCGCCTGTACGGCCGCGGCGCCTCCGACGACAAGGCGGGCGTGGTCGCGCACATCGCCGCGGTGCGCGCGCTCGCCGAGGTGCTCGACCCCGAGGTCGGCATCGCGCTGTTCATCGAGGGGGAGGAGGAGCACGGCTCGCGCTCCTTCAAGCGCTTCCTCGAGCAGCACGCGGACGCGCTGAGCGCCGACCTCATCGTCGTCGCCGACAGCGACAACTGGTCGACCGAGGTGCCGGCGCTCACCGTGGCGCTCCGCGGCAACGTCGCGCTCAACGTGCGGCTGACGACGCTCGGCCACGCGAGCCACTCGGGGATGCTCGGCGGCCTCGTCCCCGACGCCATGATGGCGTTCGCGGGACTTGCGGCCAGCTTCTGGCGCGAGGACGGCTCGGTCGCGATCGAGGGCCTCACGGAGGCGGACCTCGACGTGCCGGAGCAGACGGAGGCGCACGTGCGCGAGGAGGCCGGCGTGCTCGACGGCGTCGACCTGATCGGCACCGGCCCGCTGCTGCGCCGCGTGTGGGCGAAGCCGGCCGCGACGATCACGGGCGTCGACGCGCCCAGCGTGCCCGACGCTTCCAACACGATCCTGCCGACCGTGCGGTTCCGGCTCTCGACCCGCATCGCGCCCGGCCAGTCGGCCGCCGACGCCTTCGCGGCGATCGAGCGGCACATCCGCGAGCACACGCCCTTCGGCGCCCACGTCGAGCTCGACAGCATCGACCTCGGCGACCCCTTCCTCGTCGACGCGAGCGGCTGGGGCGCCACCGAGGCCAAGCGCGCGATGGCGGATGCGTGGGGCGCCGACGCGGTGGAGACCGGCATCGGCGGGTCGATCCCGTTCATCGCCGACCTCGTGCAGCAGTTCCCCGGTGCGCAGATCCTCGTCACGGGCGTCGAGGACCCCGCCACCATGGCCCACAGCCCGAACGAGTCGCAGCACCTGGGCGTCCTGCGCCGCGCGATCGGCGCCGAGGCCCTGCTGCTCGCCCGGGCGGGTGACCGCACGCAGGAATAGGATGGGCGTGCCGGGCGTTGTCCCGGCAGAGTTTGGCGAGAGGAGCCTCACATGACGGATCAGCAGGTGTCCGAGGTGGCGACGCCCGAGGTGCCCACGCACGGCGTCACCCTGACCGACACAGCCGCCGACAAGGTGCGACGGCTGCTCGACCAGGAGGGCCGCGACGACCTGCGGCTGCGCGTCGCCGTGCAGCCCGGCGGCTGCTCGGGCCTCATCTACCAGCTGTACTTCGACGAGCGCACCCTCGAGGGCGATGTCGTGCGGGACTTCGACGGCGTCGGCGTCGTCGTGGACCGCATGAGCGTGCCCTACCTCGACGGCTCGACGATCGACTTCGAGGACTCCATCCAGAAGCAGGGCTTCACGATGGACAACCCCAACGCGCAGGGGTCGTGCGCGTGCGGAGACAGCTTCCACTGACCTCCGCTCGTACGGCCGACCGACGCCGCCGATCCGCTCAGGATCGGCGGCGTCGTCGCGTTCCACGCCCGCTCGTGGGCCGCGTCGCAGGCGCCTGGGCGCGGTCTGTGGGTACTAGGATCGAGGGAGACGCCGACCGACCCGGAGGAAGACATTGCGCAATCGTCGAACCCGTTTGATCGCCGCCCCGCTGGCGGTGGTGGTCGCGCTTGCGCTGGCGGGATGCACCCAGGCGCAGATGCAGGGATTCCTGCCGTCGCAGCCCGGCCTGACGAACCACGTCGACCGCATCATGGGGCTCTGGACGACGTCCTGGATCGTGCTGCTCGCCGTCGGCCTCACCACGTGGGGCCTGATGATCTGGGCCGCGGTCGCGTACCGCCGCCGGAAGGGCCAGACCGGCCTGCCGGTGCAGCTGCGCTACCACATGCCGATGGAGATCTTCTTCACCATCGTGCCCCTCATCCTCGTCGCCGGCTTCTTCGCGTTCACGGCGCGTGACCAGGCGATCATCGAGGAGCCCATCGAGGACCCGGACTACTCGCTCACCGTCTACGGCAAGCGCTGGGGCTGGGACTTCGTGTACGAGCGCGAGGGCCAGGAGCCGGTGCACTACCAGAGCATCCAGGTGCAGAACCGGCCCGACTCGGGCCAGCTCGACGCGAGCACGCTGCCGACGCTCGTCCTGCCGACCAGCTCGTCGATCGAGATCACGCTCGAGTCGCGCGACGTCGCGCACTCGTTCTGGGTCGTGGACTTCCTCTACAAGAAGGACATGCTCCCGGGCGTCACGAACCACATGTACTTCGAGACGGGCGACCAGGAGGGCATCCTGGCCGGCAAGTGCGCCGAGCTCTGCGGCGAGTACCACGCGTCGATGCTCTTCAACGTGGAGCTCGTCAGCCCCGAGGAGTACGACGCCTACCTCGAGGGCCTCGAGCAGCAGGGCTTCGTCGGCCCGATCGACGAGTCCCTGAACACGAACACCGGTGACGAGAACATCGATCCGGACCGCGACGAGAGCGTCGACACGACCAACGAAGGCGAGGGCGAGTGATGACCGCCACGGCGACCCGGCCCACGGTCAGCCCGACCGCAGAGCGCAAGGGCAATGTCCTGGTCAAGTGGATCACCTCCACCGACCACAAGACCATCGGGTACATGTACCTGATCGCGTCGTTCCTGTTCTTCCTGATCGGCGGCGTCATGGCGCTGCTGATCCGCGCCCAGCTGTTCGCGCCGGGCCTGGAGATCGTGCCGACCGAGGAGCAGTACAACCAGCTCTTCACCATGCACGGCACGATCATGCTGCTGATGTTCGCGACGCCGCTCTTCGCCGGCTTCGCCAACGTGCTCATGCCGCTGCAGATCGGCGCGCCCGACGTGGCGTTCCCGCGCCTCAACGCGATGGCGTTCTGGCTGTACTCGTTCGGGTCGTTCATCGCGGTGGCCGGATTCCTGACCCCGCAGGGCGCGGCCTCGTTCGGCTGGACCGCCTACACGCCGCTCAGCGACAGCGCGTTCTCGCCCGGCCTCGGCGGGCACCTCTGGGTGCTCGGCCTCGCGCTCTCCGGCTTCGGCACGATCATGGGTGGTGTCAACTTCATCACCACGATCATCACGATGCGCGCGCCCGGCATGACGATGTTCCGGATGTCGATCTTCAGCTGGAACATCCTCATCACGTCGATCCTCGTCGTGATCGCGTTCCCGATCCTCGCGGCCGCCTTCTTCGGCCTCGCGGTCGACCGCATCTTCGGCGGCCACGTCTACGACCCGGCCAACGGCGGCGTCGTGCTCTGGCAGCACCTGTTCTGGTTCTTCGGGCACCCCGAGGTCTACATCATCGCGCTGCCGTTCTTCGGCATCATCTCCGAGGTCATCCCGGTCTTCTCGCGGAAGCCCATCTTCGGCTACAACACGCTCGTCGGCGCGACGATCTCGATCGCGGCCCTCTCGGTCACGGTGTGGGCGCACCACATGTACGTCACCGGCACGGTCCTGCTGCCGTGGTTCGCGCTCATGACGATGCTCATCGCGGTGCCGACCGGCGTGAAGATCTTCAACTGGATCGGCACGATGTGGCGGGGCTCGATCACGTGGGAGTCGCCCATGCTGTGGGCGCTCGGCTTCCTCGTGACGTTCACCTTCGGCGGTCTCACCGGCGTCATCCTGGCCTCGCCGCCGCTCGACTTCCACGTCTCCGACACGTACTTCGTCGTCGCGCACTTCCACTACGTCGTGTTCGGCACGGTCGTCTTCGCCATGTTCGCCGGCTTCTACTTCTGGTGGCCGAAGTGGACCGGCAAGATGCTCAACGACCGGCTGGGTCACGTGCACTTCTGGATGCTCTTCATCGGCTTCCACATGACGTTCCTCGTGCAGCACTGGCTGGGTGTCGTCGGCATGCCGCGCCGGTACTACACGTACCTCGAGGAGGACGGCTTCACCTGGATGAACCAGGTGTCGACGGTCGGCGCGATGCTGCTGGGCCTGTCGATGGTGCCGTTCCTGTGGAACGTGTGGATCACCGCGCGCACCGCCCCCAAGGTGACCGTCGACGACCCGTGGGGCACGAGCCGCTCGCTCGAGTGGGCGACCAGCTGCCCGCCGCCACGGCACAACTTCACGTCGATCCCGCGCATCCGCTCGGAGTCGCCTGCCTTCGACCTGCACCACCCGAACGCGGGACCGCAGTTCGGCGTCGGCGTCGGACCCCTGAAGGACGCCCCGGAGCGACCGGTCGTCGACCTGGCAGACGGAGAGGTGCGCTGACATGCGCGCGAACATCATCATCCTCGGCGTGCTCGCAGCCTTCTTCTACCTCTCCGCCGCGGCGTACACGCTGTGGCACATGGGAGCGTTCGACGGCGAGATCGAATGGACCGGCACGCTCGGCCTGGCGCTCACCGGCATCATGTCGACGTTCATCGCCTTCTACCTGGTGCTGACGCGCCGAGGGCAGCACGGCGAGCACCCGTCCGATCTGCACGACGCGGAGATCGACGACGCGGACCCCGACGAGGGGCACTTCTCCCCCTGGAGCTGGTGGCCGATCATGCTCGCCGCCGCGCTCGCGCTGCTCTTCGTCTCGGTCGCGGGGCCGACCTTCCTGATCCCGATCGGCGGCGGCCTGCTCGTGATCATGCTCGTCGGCTGGGTGTACGAGCACTACCGCGGCAACTTCAGCCGCTGACGCCGTCGAAGCGCCCCTCCGAGCCGGACGGGGCGCTTCGACGTTCAGTCCGCCCAGTTGCCGAGCGCCAGCTGCACGGTGTCGAACAGCAGCAGCGCGCAGCCGATCCAGAGCGCGGCCCAGAACCAGCGCCTCCGTCGGCCACGCGTGGCATCCGCGATCAGGATGACGATCGGGAACATCGTCAGCGTGCTGCGTGCGAGCGAGAGGTAGCTGTTGCTCGTCATGAGGGACGCGGCGGTGGTGCCGACGAGGGTCGCCGAGCCCCAGTCCCTGCGGCGGGCGAGCACGACCACGCAGATGCCGATGCCGACGGCGGCGATCACCTCGAGGACGGCCTGCAGCTGCCAGTCGAGCCGCGGCTCGCGCAGCACGTGGATGCCCTGGTTGAGGAGCGTCTCCCATGGCCACCGCGTGCGCCGGTTCCAGCCGTCGCTCTGCGCGTGGAACCAGGCGAGCGGGTCACCCGTCGCGATGTAGAGCCACCCCCAGTACGCGAGCACGCCGAGACCGGAGCTGCCGACGGCGATGAGGTCGACGATGCGGAGCCGCTCTTCGCGCCGCCGCCGCTCCACGAGGTAGAGCACGAGCAGCGCGACGACGAGGAACATGCCGCTGGCCCGGGTGGCGGTCGCCACGATGCCGAGCGCGCCCGTGAGCCAGTAGCGTCCCCGCAGGCACGCGTGCCAGGCCCACACCGCCGCTGCGAGGTACAGCGCCTCGGAGTACGAGGCGACGAGGAACACGGCGTAGGGGCTGAAGACGAAGAGCGCGGCCGCGCGGCGCGCGGTGCCCGCGTCGAACCGGTGCTGCGCGATGCGGTAGACGCCGATCGTCGCGACGACCGATGCCGCCGCTGCGACGAGCCACATGCCGAAGGCGATGCTGTCGAGGCCGACGGCGCCGAGCGACACCACCCAGGCGATCGCCCACGAGACCATCGGATAGAGCGGGAAGAACGCGATGCGCTCGATGCCCGACCCGCCGTCGCATGGCTGCCCGACGTACCCGTAGGAGGCGATGCACGCGAAGTAGCCGCTGTCCCAGCGGTAGAAGAGTCCGAAGAACCCGTCCGGTGCGTACTCCGGTCCGCCCGCGACGAGCACCACGACGAGCCCGACGATCTGGACGGCGATGCGCTGCAGCAGCCAGATGGCGAGGCAGTACCGGATGCCGGACCGCACCACCCAGGCGATCGCCGAGCGGCGCGAGACCCGGAGCACGATCGTCGCCATGACACCTCCCCGGAGCGGCCGGCTGAGGGGAGCCTAGCCGGGAGGCGCCGCTGAGCCCAGCGGGTTGCGGTTGAGCATCGCCGTCGCGGCGCGCTCGAAGTAGTCGTCGAGCTCCGCACGATGCAGCGGTGCGGGGTCGAGCGCGTCGAGCGCACCTCGCATCGCGGCGAGCCACCGCTCGCGGGCATCCGGGTCGACGGGGAACGGCGCGTGCCGCATCCGCAGCCGCGGGTGCCCGCGCTGCTCGCTGTACGTCTGCGCTCCGCCCCAGTACTGCTCGAGGAACATGCGGAAGCGCTCCTCGGCGCCCGCGCG
Source organism: Agrococcus sp. (assembly GCA_031178105.1). Taxonomy (GTDB): domain Bacteria; phylum Actinomycetota; class Actinomycetes; order Actinomycetales; family Microbacteriaceae; genus Agrococcus. The sequence goes on from JAPSJX010000035.1 coordinate 18,587, forward strand.
GTCGTCCTGCGGGTACATCGGCCGCAGCACGTCGTCCGCCCAGACGCGCTCGTAGAACTCGTGCACGAGCTCGCGGAAGAACGGCTCGCCGCCGACCGCATCGTGGAGCGACTGCATCATGACTTCCCCTCCAGGCCGTCGTCGACGACCTTCTGCACGCTCGGCAGGTCGAGGCCGAGCTCGTCGAGCCCAGCCTTCACCCGCCGCCGCAGCTCGCGCGCGACGTCCTCGCGCGCGTTCGCCCGCGTCCGCACGACGAGCCGCAGCACGACCGCATCGGGGGATACCGACTCGATGCCCCAGGTCTCGGGCGTGTCGATCACGCGGCCGAGCCACGCCGGCTCCTCGCTCATCGCGGTCGCGACGTCGAGCAGCCGCTCCTCGACGAGGTCGACGTCGGCGTGGTACGGCACCGCCTGGTCGATGATGACCCGCGCCCACCCCTGCGAGCGGTTGCCGACCCGCAGGATCTCACCGTTGCGCACGTACCAGAGGGTGCCCTCGACGTCGCGGACCTGCGTGACGCGGATGCCGACCGACTCGACCACGCCGGACGCGGCCCCGAGGTCGACGACGTCGCCGATCCCCACCTGGTCCTCGAACACCATGAAGAGCCCGTTGAGGAAGTCCTTGATGACGCCCTGCGCGCCGATGCCGGCGGCAGCGCCCAGGAAGCTCGCCATCGCGACGAGCGACGCGGCGTTCACGCCCAGGATGCTGAGGATCAGGATGAGCGCGATCGCGCCGATGACCCACGCGAGCATCGTGTTGAGCACGCTGCCGATCGCGCGCGTGCGCTGCACGACCCGCACCTGCGCGAGCGGGGAGTTCGACAGCGCCTCGGTGTCGGCGGCGTCGGCGCGGCGCTTGACGCCGCTCACG
>JAPSJX010000036.1 GCA_031178105.1 Agrococcus sp.
CGCCGGGCCCGGGGTGCTCGGGGTCCGGGCGTGGGGCGCCGGGGGGGGCCGCGCCCGGGTGCGGCGCCCGGGGGCGCGACCCGGGGACGGGGTGTGGCTCGTCGGCGACCTCGGCCGCGCGGCCACGGGGCTGCGGCAGCTCTTCGCGGCCGCGGTCGACGAGGCGACCGAGCCCGACCCGGACGCCGCAGAGCGGCTCCGCGCGGGGGCGCACGCGGCCTCGATCGAGGCGCAGCTCGCGCCCGTCACCCCCATCGGCGCCGGCACGCTGCTGGCCGACCTCGGCGCGACCGCGATGCTCGACGTCTCCGACGGCCTCGCGCTCGACGCCGCCCGCGTCGCTCGCGCATCCGGCGTGCGGATCGCCCTCGACGCGGGCGGCGTGGCCGCCGCGTCGCCGGATGCCGCGCTGCCGGCGGCGCTGCACGGCGGCGAGGACCACGCGCTGCTCGTCACGCTGCCGGCGGGCGTCGAGCCGCCCGCCGAGCTCGCCGGGCACGCGCTGCGGCGCATCGGCGAGGTGGAGGCGACCGTGGCGGGAGCACCGGGTGACGTCACGCTCGACGGCGAGCCGCTCGAGCCGCGCGGCTGGGACCCCTACCGCGCTGCCTGATCCCGTGCCCGATCCTGTGCCTGATCCCGTGCCCGATCCCGGGGCCGATCAGCCGGCTGAACCTCGAGCGCGAGCGTCATGAACGTGCTGTTCGGGTCGAGCCGGTAGCCGCCGAACGGCGCGCACTCGACGAACCCGTGCTTCGCGTAGAGGGCGCGGGCGGGCGCGAAGAACGGCTGGCTTCCTGTCTCGAGCGAGACGCGCCCGACGTCGGTGTCGCGCGCGTCGTCGAGCACGTGCCGCAGCAGCGTCGACGCGATGCCGCCGCCGCGCCGAGCAGGGTCGGTGCGCATGCTCTTGAGCTCCTCGTGCGCGGGCTCGACCGGGGCGAGCGCGGCGGTCCCGACGAGCGACCCGTCGGCGGCCGTCGCCGTCCACAGCCGAACCCCCGGTCGCCGGAGGCCCTCGAGGTCGAGGGCATGCTGACTGCAGGCGGGCGCCGTCGGCGCGAGGTCGTCGAGGTGCGCCTGCAGGAAGGCCGCGAGCGCCGGGTCGGCGAAGTCGGCCCTGCGGATCTCGACGCCGGTCACTCCTCGTCCCGCGCGTGCCCGCCGTCCGCGTACCCGGCATCCGCATCCCCGCCGTCCGCATGAGCATCGCTCGCGTGACCGACATCCACGGCCGTGCCGCTCGTCGCCAGGTAGTGCACCCTCGTGTCGCCGTAGTCGCGGCTGCGCTCGAGCTCGAGGTCCCCTGGCAGGCTGAGGGCGGCGGCACGCTTCGACTGCTCGACGACGACCATGGCCGGATGCACGAGCAGCGGCGCGAGGTCGGCGAGGGCCGCCGAGACCTCGTGCGGCGGCAGCCGGTACGGCGGATCGATGAAGACGAGGTCGAAGCGCCGGCCGGAGCGCTGCAGGAACTGGTGCACCGCCGCCTGCTCGACGAGCGCTCGCGCCGCGCCGGCCTTCGCGACGATCTCGGCATTGCGCTGCGCCACGGCAGCCGCCGCGCGGTCGCGCTCGACGAGCACGACCGACTCGGCACCGCGGCTCGCGGCCTCGAGGCCGAGCGCGCCGGAGCCGGCGAACAGGTCGAGCACGGTCGCGCCGTCGCAGAGGCCGCGAGCATCGAGGGCGTTGAAGATCGCCTCACGCACCCGGTCGGACGTGGGCCGGGTCCCGGGGCCGGGCACGTGCAGCTTGGCCCCGCCGGCGAGGCCCCCGATGATGCGCGTCATGCCGCCATCCTGGCAGGTGCGGCCCGGGCGCAGGGGCCTGTCTCCGCGCGTGGGCGGCACGCCCTACCCTGGGCGGGTGGCGACGAAGGAGGCGGGCGGGGCGCTGCCCGACGGGTTCGAACGCCCGCTCGAGCGCGTGCTGCCGAAGGCGGCCGCGACGAAGCTCGAGCGCGCGTTCGGGATGCGCACGCTCGGCGACCTCGTCTGGCACCTGCCGCGCCGCTACGCGAAGCGCGGCGAGCTGACCGAGCTCGCGAGCCTCGTGGCCGGCGAGCACGTCACGGTCGTCGCGAAGGTGCGCTCGGTCGAGAACCGCGACCTCTCGCGCGACGCGAAGGGGCGGCCCCGCACGCTCACGAGCATCACCATCACCGACGGCACGACCGAGCTCGACCTCGCGTTCTTCAATCAGTCGTGGCGCAAGGACGCGCTGCACCAGGGCGTGACCGCGCTCTTCTCGGGCACGGTCGGCGTCTACAACGGCAAGCGCCAGCTCGCCCACCCCGACTACGAGCTCTTCGACGAGGCCGGGGGCATCGACCCCGAGGAGTGGGCCAACCAGCCGGTGCCGATCTACCCGGCGACCGCCACCCTCGCGACGACCAAGGTCCAGGCGCTCGTCGCCGTGGGCCTCGACGCGCTCGGCGACGTGCCCGACCCCGTGCCCGACGCGGTGCGGCGCGCCCACAAGCTGCTGCGGGTGGCCGAGGCCCTCCGCCTCGCGCACCAGCCGAAGGTCGAGCAGGACGCCTACCGCGCGAGGCACACGCTCGCGTGGCACGAGGCGTTCCTGCTGCAGACGTACCTCCTCGCCACCCGCGACTGGTTCGACACGCTGCCGACCGCGCCGCGGCATCCCGGGCCGCTCCTCGAGCGCTTCGACCGGGGCCTGCCCTGGCAGCTCACGGACGACCAGCGGGCGACGGGCGACGAGATCCTCGCCGACCTCGCGAGCGGCACCGCGATGCACCGGCTGGTGCAGGGCGAGGTCGGCTCGGGCAAGACGGTGGTCGCGACGCGGGCGATGCTCGTCGTCGCGGAGTCCGGCGGCCAGTCGGCACTGCTCGCACCCACGGAGGTGCTCGCCGTGCAGCACCTGCGCTCCATCACCCGGGCGCTCGGCCCGGGCCTCGCCGCCGAGCTGCAGCCGACGCTGCTCACCGGGCAGATGCCGGCATCCGAGCGGAAGCGGGCGCTGCTGCGCATCGCCGCCGGCTCGGCGCGCATCGTGGTGGGGACCCATGCGCTGCTGAGCGAGCGCACCAGCTTCGCCGAGCTGGGGCTCGTCGTCATCGACGAGCAGCACCGCTTCGGCGTCGCCCAGCGCGAATCCCTGCGGGCGAAGGGCGTGCATCCGCACACGCTCGTGCTCACGGCCACGCCGATCCCGCGCACGATCGCGATGACCGCGTTCGGCGACCTCGACGTCTCGACGATCCGGTCGCTGCCCGCGGGGCGCAGCCCGATCAAGACCTTCGTCGTCGACCCGCTCGAGCACCCCGGCCACTTCCAGCGCATCTGGACGCGCATGCGCGAGGAGCTCGACGCCGGCCGGCAGGCGTTCGTCGTGTGCCCGGCGATCCAGCCGGGCAAGCTCGAGGGCATCGAGGTCGACGAGGCGGATGCCGAGGGCGAGTCCCGGCCGCGGGTCCCCGTCGACGACGTGCAGACGACGCTCGAGCGACTGCGGCAGGTGCCCGCGCTCGCGGGCCGCCGGGTCGCGCCGCTCACCGGCGCGGACACGACCGAGCAGAAGGACGCGGTCATGCAGGCGTTCCGCGCGCGCGAGATCGACGTGCTCGTCGCCACGACCGTGATCGAGGTGGGCGTCGACGTGCCGAACGCGACGATGATGGTGGTGCTCTCGGCCGACCGCTTCGGCGTCTCGCAGCTGCACCAGCTGCGCGGGCGCATCGGGCGCGGGGAGCACGCGGGCCTGTGCATGCTCGTGAGCGCCGCCGACGAGCTCTCGCCGGCACGGGAGCGGCTCGACGCCGTCGCCGCGACGCTCGACGGGTTCCTCCTGGCCGAGGTCGACCTCGAGCAGCGCGGCGAGGGCGACGTGCTCGGCGCGGCGCAGTCGGGCGGCCGCAGCGGCCTGCGCGTGCTGCGGGTCGCGCGCGACGCGTCGATCATCGAGGCGGCGCGCGACGCCGCACGCGCGGTGCTCGGCGTCGACCCGACCCTGATGGCGCATCCGGCACTGCGGCTCGCGGTGCACACGCGGCTCGACCCCGACGCGCGCGCCGCCCTCGTCACGGCGTAGCCGGGCCCCCGTCGCGCGCGCTCGTCGTCGAGGCTCGCTCATAGCCCCGGCCGGTACGCTTGCGGCATGCCCCGCATCGCCGTCGTGCCCGGTTCCTTCGACCCCGTGACCCTCGGGCACCTCGACGTCATCGGCCGTGCGGCGAGCATCTTCGACGAGGTGCACGTCGTCGTGACGCACAACCCCGGCAAGCAGGCGTTCCTGCCGGTCCCGGAGCGCGAGGCGCTCATCGAGCGCTCCATCGAGGAGGCGCGCATCGCCGGCGAGATCCGGATCGCGAACTGGTCGATGGGCCTGCTCGTCGACTACTGCCAGCAGGTGGGCGCGGGCGTGCTCGTGAAGGGCATCCGTTCGTCGACCGACCTCTCGTACGAGACGCCGATGTCGATCGTGAACCGCAACCTCGCGGGCGTCGAGACGATCTTCATGCTGCCGAACCCCGAGAACGCGCACGTCTCGTCGAGCCTCGTGCGCCAGGTGAGCGAGCTGGGCGGCGACATCAGCCCGTACGTGCCGCGCGCGGTGGCCACGTTCCTGCAAGCGCGATGACGGGCCGGGCCGGCGCCGGCGCCGAGCCGAGCGCGGATCTCGAGCTGCGTGCCGTCCGCGGGATCGGCGAGATCCGGCCCGGCGACGACCTGCCCGGGATCGTCGCCGACGCCGTCGCGCCGCTCTCGCCGACGGACGGCGACATCGTCGTCGTGACCAGCAAGGTCGTCTCGAAGGCCGAGGGGCGCATCCGACCCGCCGCCGAGCGGGAGCAGGCCATCACCGAGGAGTCGGTGCGGCTCGTCGCCTCGCGCGCCTTCCCCGGCGGCATCACCCGCATCGTCGAGCACCGCACGGGCCTCGTGCTGGCCGCGGCGGGCGTCGACGCCTCGAACACCGACGACGGCACGATCCTGCTGCTCCCGCTCGACTCGGATGCGTCGGCCCGCGCGATCGCCGAGCGGCTGCGCTCGCGCTTCGGCGCGGCCATCGGCGTCGTGGTGAGCGACACCCTCGGGCGCGCGTGGCGCATCGGCCAGACCGACGTCGCGATCGGCGCCGCGGGCCTCCGCGTGCTCGAGCCGGTGAGCGTCGACGCGAACGGCCGGCCGCTGCTCGTCACGGCGCCGGCGATCGCCGACGAGGTCGCCGGCGCGGCCGAGCTCGTCGCCGGCAAGGCGGATGGGGTGCCGGTCGTGCTCGTGCGCGGCCTCGGCCGCCACGTCGCGGGCCTCGACGAGCCGGGTGCCGCGCGGCTCGTGCGGCGGGAGGGGGACATGTTCCACCTCGGCAGCGACGAGGCCTACCGGGCCGGCCGCGAGGCAGGCAGGATCGACGCACTGGCAGAGGCGGGAGCATCGGATGCAGGCTGAGGACCCCCGCGGCGCGGTGGTGAGCGCCCCGGCCCCGAGCGACGTGCAGGCCGAGCCGGCCACGGGCACGCCCGGGTCGCGCATCGAGCGCGCCGTCGCATCCGTCATCTCCGGCAAGGCGGAGGAGATCCGCACGGTGCTCACCGTGCTGCTCGCCGAGGGGCACGTGCTGCTCGAGGACGTGCCCGGGGTGGGCAAGACGCAGCTCGCGCGCGCGTTCGCGGCCGCGATCGGGGGCACGGTGCGCCGCATCCAGTGCACCCCCGACCTGCTGCCGAGCGACATCACCGGCATGTCGGTGCTCGACCGGACCACGGGTGAGCTGCGCTTCCAGCCCGGGCCCGTCTTCGCGAACATCGTGATCGCCGACGAGATCAACCGAGCGAGCCCCAAGACGCAGGCGGCGCTGCTCGAGTGCATGGCGGAGGGGCAGGTGACGGTCGACGGCGTGACGCACGCGCTGCCGACGCCGTTCCTCGTCGTCGCGACCCAGAACCCCATCGACATGGAGGGCACCTACGCGCTGCCCGAGGCGCAGCGCGACCGCTTCATGGCGCGGCTCGAGCTCGGCTACCCGGACCAGGATGCGGAGCTCGCCATGGTGCAGGCGCGCGAGGTCGCGCAGCCGCTCGACGCCGTGCGCCCCGCGACGACCGAGCGGCAGTTCCGTGAGGAGATCGGCATCGCGCGCGCCGTGCGGGCGCACGAGCTCGTCGAGCGCTACGCGGTGCGGCTCTCGCGCGCGACCCGCGACCACGCCGAGGTGCGGCTGGGCGCGAGCCCCAGGGCGACGCTGCAGCTCGTGCGCGCCGCGAAGGCCCGCGCCCACCTGCTCGGGCGCGACTGGCTCTCGCCCGACGACGTCAAGGAGCTCGCCGTGCACGTGCTCCCGCACCACCTCGTCATGCACGACCCGTACGCGCGCCACGACGACGCGCGGCGGGTGGTGGCGCACGCTCTCGCGACCACGGTCGCCCCCGTCATGCGCTGATGCCCGCCCGCGATCGGTCCCGCGTCCGCATGACGGCGCGCGGGGTCGTGCTCGTGCTGCTGGGCGTCGCGCTCGCGGTCGCCGCCTACGGGGAGCGCCAGGCGGTGCTGCTCGTGCCGGCCGCGCTCTGCCTGGGGATCGTGCTGCTCGGCGCCTGGTGGGTGCTCGGCACCGCCTCGCGCGTGCGGGTGACAGGTCCCGGCGTGCTCGAGGAGGGGCAGGATGCGACGCTGCGCATCGCCGCGGACCGCGGGCAGGCCGGCGCCCGATGGACGACCTGGGCGCCGGGCCCCGAGCGCTACCTGCACCTCGAGGGGATGCTCGACGACGACGGCACCGCCGAGGTGCCGCTCGGCGACCAGCCGCGCGGCCGCTGGCGGCTCGCGCCGGTGGACATCACCTCGCTCGACCCGTTCCGGGTCATGCGCGCGACCCGGATCGTGGATCCGCGAGCGAGCCTCGTGGTCGGCCCGGCGCTGCTCGCCGTGCCGTCGACGGCGCTGCGCTCGAACCGCGAGGCGGGGCAGCAGTCGCAGACGCGCAGCGCCGACGAGGTCGACGCGATGGTGCGGGAGTGGCGGCCGGGCGACCCGCAGCGCCGCGTGCACTGGCGGCAGTCGGCGAAGCGCGGGCAGCTGATGGTGCGGCAGGAGGCCAACCCGGCCACCGACGACCTGCTCGTGCTCGTCGACACGGCCGGGGCGGCCGGCCGGGGCCGCGACGCCGAGGACCGGCTGGCGCGCGCGGCTTGCTCCATCGTGCGCGCGCTCGCGGGCCGCGACCGCGTCGTCGGGGTGGCGGAGACCGGTGGGCCCAGCGTCGCCGCAGCCGACTGGCGCGATCGCGCGGCGGCGCTCGCGGCCTTCGCGACGCTCGCCGCCGTGCCCGCGTCCGAGCCGACGCAGCGCGGCGGCGGCGCAGCGCACGTCGTCGCGCTCGAGGAGGCCGCGCCCGAGCGCTGGACGCTCGCCCCCGGCTCGACCCTCTGGCTCGTCGCCGACATCGACGCGCCGCACACCCGCCTCGCGCCGGGTTCGCGCGTGACGGTGCAGCGCTGGATCGACGGCGTCGGCCCGGCCCGGGAGCTGCGATGACGGCCGCGGTGCAGGAGCGGCCGGAGACCGCGGCCCCGGTCGAGCCGCGCGACGGCCGGCGCCGACGCGTCCGCGCCGGGTTCGTCGAGTCGCTCGCGCTCGGCGTGCTGCCCGTCGCTTGGCTGTGGTCGACGCAGTCGGTGCTCGGCACGCAGTGGCTGTGGCCGGTGCTCCTCGCCGCCGCGTCGATGACGATCGCGGCGGCGCTCGTGCGCGCGGCGTGGTCGACGTTCGCCGCCTCGGCGGCCGCTGGGCTCGTGGGCGTCGGGTGGACGACGGCGCTCACCGCGGCCGACGAGGCGGTGCTGGGCGTGATCCCGACCCCGGCGTCGGTGCCCGAGTCGCTGCGGGTGCTGGCGGTCGGCGTGCAGGACGTCGCGTGGGCCGTCGCGACGCCGATCGCGTTGGCGCCGGAGGTGCTCGCCGTCGTCGTCGCCGCGGCCGCCGTGCTCGCGGTGAACGTCCACGTCATCGGCCTGGCGCTGCGGGCGCCGGCCATCGCGGTCCTGTTCACCTCGGTGCCGCTGCTGCTGCCCGTCGCCTTCCGCATCGACGTGCCGTGGTGGCACGCGCTGCCGGGCGTCGCGGCCTCCGCGCTCGTGCTCGCCGCGCCGTCGATCGACGAGCGGCTCGCGCGCGGGCGGTCGTGGGCGGGCCCTGTCGGGCTCGTCGCCGTCGCCGCGCTGCTCGCGGTCGCGGTGCCGCTCGTCGCCCCCAGCCCGCGCGAGGCGGACCTCGACCTGCCGACGGTCGACGACCTCCTCCGGCCGTCGACGCCCATCCTCGACACCACGATCGACCTCGGCAACGAGCTGCGCCGGCCGGCGCCGCAGTCCGTCTTCACGTACGCGACCACCGACGGCGAGCCGACCGTGACCCGGGTCACGACGCTCTCGGAGGCCGGGCAGGCCGGGTTCGTCGCCGTCGAGCCGCAGGCGGGGGATCCCGCGGTGCTCGTCGAGGGCGCCGACACCGGGCAGCCGATGCAGATGACCGTGCGCATGGGCGACGTGCGCGGCGAGAGCCTGCCGATGCCGGAGCGCGCGGCCGACATCGCCGCGCCGGACGGGTCGAGCTGGGACGACGCGAACGATGCGCTGCGGGTCGAGTCGGGTGTCGTGCAGGCGGGCCTCGAGTACACGGCATCGGGGAGCCGCTCGCCGCTGCTCGCCGCGCTGCCGGCCGGCACGGGCTCGACCGGCCATGACGCGTGGCTCGCGCTGCCGGCCGAGGCGCAGGCGATCGGGGCGCAGGGTGCGGCGCTCGTCGACGACGGCATGTCGGCCGCGGAGCGCGTGCTCGCCGTGCACGGCTTCATGACCGGCGGGGTGTGGAACTACTCGGAGCGGCTCGACCTGCCCGGCTTCGCCGGGGAGGGCGGCGACGGCTGGGATGCGCTCGGCGGCTTCCTCGAGACGCGCGCCGGGTACTGCGTGCACTACGCGAGCGCCACGGCGGCGCTGCTGCGTGGCGCCGGGGTGCCGTCGCGCGTCGTCATCGGGTTCCTGCCCGGCGCCGAGATCGCCGGCGGCCGTTCGGTGACGACCAACGACTTCCACGCGTGGGCCGAGGCGTGGGTCGACGGGGCCGGCTGGGTGCGGGTCGAGACGACGCCGGGTGCCGGCACCGGTGCCGCGAGCCCGGAGGGCGCCGAGACGACGTCGAGCCCGACGCCCAGCGAGACGTCCCCGGCGCCCACGCCGACGCCCAGCGCGAGCGCCTCGCCCAGCACGTCGGCGACGCCCGGCGCATCCTCGCCGTCGACCGCTCCCACCGCGGCGCCCGGGCAGGGCATGGCGATCGACTGGGCTTCGCTGCGGCCCTGGCTCGTCGGCATCGGCGTGCTGCTGCTGCTCGCGCTGCCCATGCTCGTGCGCGCTGCGCAGCGGTTGCGACGGCTGCGGCGCGGGGCTCCGGGCGCCTGGCTCGAGCTGCGCGCCTCGCTCGCGGATGCCGGCGTGCGGCTGCCGCCGTCGGCGACGCCCGGCGAGGTGCACGCGGCCATCGCCCAGCGCGCGCCCGCGGCCGCCGCGCCCTCGGAACGGGTGCGGCTCGCGGCCGAGCGCGCGGTCTTCGACGCCGGCCCCCGCGAGCCGGGCGTGCTCGACGCCGAGGTGGGGCGCGTGCGCCGGGCGCTCGCCACGTCGCTCCCGCCGTGGCGGCGCGCGCTGGCGGCGCTCGCGCCGCCGAGCCTGCTCGGCGTGATGGTCTCGCCGCGCGAGGAGTAGGCGGCGGTCGGGGCCGCATCCGGCTCGACATAGGCTGTTCGCCATGGAGTGGGCGGTCGTCATCCCTGTGAAGGGCTCGATCGGCAAGTCGCGCCTCGACGCCGGCGACGCCAGGGCCGCGCTCGCGGTCGCGTTCGCCCGCGACGTCATCACGGCGGCGCGCGATGCGGATGCGGTGGGCCGCATCGTCGTCGTGACCCGCGATCCCGATGTCACGCGCGGCATCGAGGGCATCGAGGTCGTCGACGACCCGAGCGCCGGCCTGCACGCCGCGATCACCACGGGCGTCGCCGCGCTCGACGCGCACGCGCCCGCCGCCGTGCTGCTCGGCGACCTGCCCGCGCTCACGCCAGAGGTGCTCGACGCGGCGCTCGCGCTGGCTGCGACCGAGCCGCGCTCCTGCGTCCCCGACGCCATCACGACCGGCACGACCATGCTGGCCGCGCACCGGGCGGATGCGCTGCGGCCGCGCTTCGGGCCGGGCTCGGCGGAGCTGCACCAGCGCGCCGGGCACGTGGCGCTGCCCGTGCCGCCGGGATCGGGGCTGCGGCTCGACGTCGACGAGCTCGCCGACCTGCACGCCGCGCTCGAGCTGGGCGTCGGCCCGCACACGCGCGCGGTGCTCGACAGCGCGTCGCTCGCGAACTAGCGTCCCTCTCGCCGGTCGAGCCGCACGGCCGCCGCTCCCTCCTGCTCGACCGGCGGGGACGTCAGCGCGTCAGCGACGCCGCCAGCTCGAGCGCATCCCTCGCGACCTGCGCCGCCGGCTCGCCCGGCGTCAGCCACAGCGGCCGCACCGCCGCTCGGGTCCCCAGCGCCTCCACTCGCTCGCGCGAGCCGGCGTCCTCCTCGGCGAGCAGCCACCCGTCGAGCAGCCCCCCACCCGACCGCGCGCCGTAGTGCGCGGCGACCGCAGCCGCATCCGCCTCGACGCCGATCGCCGCGAGGCACGCGGCTGCCATGCCGCGCACGGCGCGACCGCCGATGATCGGCGAGACGCCGACGACGGGAGCGGCGGCGGTCTCGAGCGCATCGCGCACGCCCGGGATGCCGAGGATCGTGCCGATCGACACCACCGGGTTGGACGGTGCGAGCAGGATGACGTCGGCGTCGGCGATCGCCGCCCGCGCGGCCGGCGCGATGCGCGAGCGCTCGACGCCGTGCTGCACGAACCGGTGCGCCGGCAGCTGCGCCCGCGTGCGCACCCACCACTCCTCGAAGTGCAGCACGCCCTCGTCGGTGACGACGTGGGTGGGCACCTCGTCGTCGGTGACGGGCAGCAGCGTCGCGCCGAGCGGCCACCGCGCCGCGAGCCGCCCGGTCGCCTCCGTGAGCGTCGCGCCGTCGCGCAGCATGGCCGTGCGGGCGAGGTGCGTGCCGAGGTCGAGGTCGCCGAGGGTGAACCATGGCCAGCCGACGCCGTAAGCGGTCAGCTCGGCGGCGACCCGCTCGCTCTCGCCGGCGCGGCCCCAGCCGCGCTCGGTGTCGCCGACGCCCGCGAGCGCGTAGAGGAGCGAGTCGAGGTCCGGGCACACCTTGACGCCCGCGAGCCAGACGTCGTCGCCCACGTTCGTGACGATGCGGATCTCCGCGCGATCGCCGTGCAGCTCGCGCGCCGCATCGCGCAGCCCGAGGGCGAAGCGCGCCCCGCCGACGCCGCCCGCCAGCACCGTGATCCTCATGCGCTCATCCTCCGGTAGCGGATGGCGACGCCATCCGGCGCCGCGTCGATCGTCGCCTCGACGCCGTACACCGAGCGGATGCGCTCCGCGGTCAGCACCGCGTCCGGCGTGCCCTCCGCGAGCACCCGGCCGCGGTCGACGAGCACGACGCGGTCCGCGTGCGTCGCGGCGAGCGCCAGGTCGTGCACGGTCATGACGACGGGCCGGTCGAGCGCGAGCCGGCGCACGAGCGCCAGCAGCTCGAGCTGCCAGGCCACGTCGAGGTGGTTCGTCGGCTCGTCGAGCAGCAGCGCGCTCGGCTCGCCGAGCGCCGGCCGCTGCGCCAGCGCACGGGCGAGGTGCACGCGCTGCAGCTCGCCGCCCGAGAGCTCGCCCAGCTGCCGGTCGGCGAGCCCCGACGCGCCGGCATCGGCGAGCGCCGCATCGACGTGCTGCTCGTCGCCGAGCGAGAAGCCGAGCATGCGGTGATGCGGCGTGCGGCCGAGCCGGACCGCCTCCCGCGCCGTCAGCTGCGGCACCGCATCCGTCGACTGCTCGACGAGGGCGATGCGGCGCGCCCGCTCGCGCGCGGGCAGGCCGTCCAGCCGCACGCCGTCGAGCCGCACGCCGCCGGCGTGCGTCGCGCGCTCGGGGAGCACCCCGGCGATCGCGCGCAGCATCGTCGACTTGCCCGCGCCGTTCGGGCCCACGAGCGCCGTCACCTGCCCGGCCGGCGCCGACCAGGAGGCGTCGTCGACGAGCGCGCGTCCCCGCACGGCGACCGAGAGCCGCTCGAGCGACAGCCCGCTCACGACCGCACCCGGCCGGTGAGCATGAGCGCGGCGAAGACCGGCGCGCCGATGAGGGCGGTCACGATGCCGACCGGCAGCTCGCGCGGGTCGAAGGCGGCGCGCGCGACGGTGTCGGCGACGAGCAGCACGATCGCACCGGCGAGGCCGCTCGCGGGCAGCAGCAACGCGTGCGATGCCCCGACGAGCAGCCGCACGGCGTGCGGCACGACGAGGCCCACGAAGCCGATCGCGCCCGAGACCGAGACGAGGGCACCCGTCACGAGCGCGCACGCGACGAGCAGCAGCCAGCGGGTGCGGCGCACGTCGACGCCGAGCGCGCCGGCGGCGCTGTCGCCGAGCGCGAGCGCGTCGAGCACCCGTCCGCTCGCGAGCAGCGGCAGCGCGAGCACCACCCCCACGAGCGCGATCGCGGCGCTCGCCCACGTCGATGCGGCGAGCGAGCCGAGCAGCCAGGCGAGGATCTCGCGGAACGCGTCGCCATCGGCCCGCCAGAAGATCACGAGGCTCACCACGGCGCTCGCCGCCGATGCGACGACGACGCCCGCGAGCACGGTGCGCGTCGGCGTCGCCCCGCCCGCCGCGCCCGCCAGGCCGAGGGTAGCGACGAGCGCGAGCAGCGCCCCGGCGAACGCGGCGGCGGGCAGGGCGGCGGCGCCGATGCCGCCGAGCCCGGCCGTGAGGCTCGCGCCGAGCCCGGTGACGAGCACGAGCACGGCGCCGACCGAGGCGCCCGACGAGACGCCCAGCAGGTAGGGGTCGGCGAGCGGGTTGCGCACGAGCGCCTGCATGACGGCGCCGACGATCGCGAGCCCGGCGCCGACGGCCGCCGCGGCGAGGATGCGCGGCAGCCGCAGGTCGACGACGATCGCGTCGCCGACGGGGCCGAGGGGGCTCGCGCCGATCCCGAGCCGGGCGGCGACCGCGGCGAGCGCGTCGGCGGGGGCCACGCCCGCGACGCCGATGCACGCGGCGGCGACGCCGAGCGCGACGAGCAGCCCGCCGAGCCCCACGAGCGCCCACGCCCGCCCCGCGCGCGACCGGGCGGTCGGCCGCGCCCCCGGGCCGGCCGGAGTGGCGGCCGGCCGCGACGACCCGTCGGCGACACGGCGATCGCCGACCGTGCGGGTCATCGACCGTCCATGCCGCGGACGCCGTCGACGACGAGCGCGACCGCGTCGACCGACCCGACGCCCGCCTCGGCCATCGGGAAGGGCACGACCACGAAGCGCTCCTCCCGGACGGCGTCGAGCTGCGCGGTCGCCGGGTTCGCTCGCAGCCGCTCGACCTTCGACTCGGCCGAGTGCCACGCGGCGTCGACGAGTACGATGACGTCCGGATCGCTCGCCGCGAGCGCCTCCCACGACATCGTCGTCCACGGCTCGGCGACGTCGTCGGCGACGTTCTCGAGCCCCGCGGACTCGAGCACGAGCTGCGGCGCGCCCGACCCTCCGCCGACGTACGGCGCGTCGTCGCCGGACGAGTACCAGAGCGCCGTCGCCGGAGCGTCGCCGCCGGCGTCGAGCGGCTCGATCGCGTCGAGCGCGGCCCGCTGGTCCGCGGCCAGCGCGGCGCCCGCATCCGGCACGCCGAGCACGGTGCCCGCGTCGGCGAGCTCGCCGAGCAGGGCGTCCCACGTGAGCGGCGCGACGTCGACCGACCGGCACGCGGCGGGGGAGACCCACGTCGTCACGCCGAGGCCGTGGAGGGCGGCGCGGTCACCCGCCGCCTCCGGCGCGAACGCCGACTCCCAGCCCGCCACCACGGCATCCGGCTCGAGCGCCAGCACGGCCTCGCGCGACGGCATGCCCTCGATCGTGGGCGGCATCGTGCCGCCCGCCAGCTCGAGGGGGCCGTCGAGGAACGCGGTCGAGACGAGCGCGTCGCCGAGGCCGAGCGCGACGACGAGCTCCGCCGCCGTCGACTTCACGGCGAGGATGCGCTCTGCCGGCTCGGCGCGCGGCGTCACGTCGATGCCGCAGTCCCGCACCGCAGCCCGGTCGGCGGCGGTCGGCTCCGCGGCGGCGTCCGGCTGCTGCGGCGACGCGGCCGGCGAGGCGCAGCCCACGAGTGCGAGCAGCGGGAGGGTGACGACGGCGACGAGACGGCGAGGGCGGCGGAAGGGCATCGGTGGGACTCCTGGGCAGGCTGACGCGAACGGTGTGCTGCGGTTCGCGCGCGGAGGTGATGCCCGGCGCACGACCATGCTACGCCCGCGGCGCAGCAGCCTCCGCCCGTTGCCCCCGGCCGCGCGCGGTTCCGAGCGAGACAGCAACCTTCGGGAAACACCCGCGAAACCGCAGGGATGCAGAGTCCTCTTGACGGTGACGCCCAGAGGGTCGGAGAGTGCTCCTCACGGGGGCCAGCGTCGGCCGTCGTCCACGCGAGGAAGTCGAGGAGAGCATGACCACGGTTCGCGCAGCGATCACCCAGACCACCTGGACCGGCGACAAGGCGTCGATGCTCGATCGCCACGAGGCCTTCATGCGAGAGGCCGCGGAGCAGGGCGCGCAGATCATCTGCTTCCAGGAGCTCTTCTACGGCCCCTACTTCGGCATCACGCAGGACAAGCAGTACTACGCCTACGCGGAGCCCGCCGACGGGCCGATCGTGCAGCGGTTCGCCGCGCTCGCGAAGGAGCTCGGCATGGTCGCCATCCTCCCGATCTACGAGGAGGAGCAGACCGGCGTCTACTACAACTCCGCCGTCGTCGTCGATGCCGACGGCACGATCCTCGGCACCTACCGCAAGCACCACCTGCCGCACCTCGACCGCTTCTGGGAGAAGTTCTACTTCCGGCCCGGCAACCTCGGCTACCCCGTCTTCGACACCGCCGTCGGCAAGGTGGGCGTCTACATCTGCTACGACCGGCACTTCCCGGAGGGCTGGCGCGAGCTCGGCCTCGCCGGCGCGCACATGGTCTTCAACCCGAACGCGACGAAGCCGGGCCTCTCGAACCGGCTCTGGGAGGTCGAGGGCCCCGCCGCCGCCGTCGCGAACGGCTACTTCGTGCTGCAGCCCAACCGCGTCGGCCGCGAGGACAACGAGTACGGCGAGCTCGCCGTCGACTTCTACGGCACGAGCCAGGTCATCGACCCGCGCGGGAACTTCGTCGGCGATCGCGGCTCCGAGTCGCAGGAGGAGCTGCTCGTGCGCGACCTCGACATGGATGCGGTCAAGCAGATGCGCGACGACTGGCAGTTCTACCGCGACCGCCGGCCCGACTCCTACACGCGGATCGCGAAGCCGTAGGCGCCGCCATGACCACCACGCTCATCACCGGCGGCACCGTCGTCTCCGCCACCGGCACCTCCCTCGCCGACGTGCTCGTCGACGGCGAGACGATCCGCGCCGTGCTCGCGCCCGGCAGCGAGCTGCTCGGCGTCGACCTCGCCCGCTCCGTCGACCGCGTGATCGACGCGACCGGCAAGTACGTCATCCCCGGCGGCATCGACGCGCACACCCACATGGAGCTGCCGTTCGGCGGCACGGCCGCGAGCGACACGTTCGAGACGGGCACGCGCGCCGCCGCGTGGGGCGGCACGACCACGATCATCGACTTCGCGGTGCAGACCTACGGCCAGCGGGTCGAGGACGGGCTGGCCGCGTGGCACGAGAAGGCGGCCGGGAACTGCGCCATCGACTACGGCTTCCACCAGATCGTCGGAGACGTCAACGAGGCATCGCTGCAGGCGCTCCGGGGCCTCGCCGACGAGGGCGTCTCGAGCTACAAGCTCTTCATGGCGTACCCGGGTGTCTTCTACTCCGACGACGCGCAGATCCTCAAGGCGATGCAGGTCGCGGCCGACACCGGCCTCATGACGATGATGCATGCCGAGAACGGGCCGGCGATCGACGTGCTCGTGCAGCAGCTGCTCGCCGCGGGCAGGACCGGCCCGGTCTTCCACGGCACGGCCCGCGCGTGGCAGATGGAGGAGGAGGCGACGCACCGCGCGATCATGCTCGCGAACCTCACCGGCGCGCCGCTCTACGTCGTCCACGTGAGCGCGAAGCAGGCGGTCGCGCAGCTCGCCGCGGCTCGCGACGCAGGGCAGAACGTGTTCGGCGAGACGTGCCCGCAGTACCTCTACCTCTCGCTCGAGGACCACCTCGGCGCGCGCAGCGACGAGTGGGGCGAGTTCGAGGGCGCCAAGTGGGTCTGCTCGACGCCGCTGCGCTCGAAGCACGAGCACCATCAGGACGAGCTGTGGAGCGCGTTGCGCACCAACGACCTGCAGATGGTCTCGACCGACCACTGCCCCTTCTGCATGAAGGATCAGAAGGAGCTCGGTCGCGGCGACTTCTCGAAGATCCCGAACGGCATCGGCGGCGTCGAGCACCGCATGGACCTGCTGTACCAGGGCGTCGTCGACGGCCACATCTCGCTCGAGCGCTGGGTCGAGATCACCGCGACCACCCCGGCGCGGATGTTCGGCCTGTACGGCAGGAAGGGCGTCATCCAGCCGGGCGCCGATGCCGACATCGTCGTCTACGACCCGGCGGGCCACACCTCGATCGGCGTGGAGCAGACGCACCACATGAACATGGACCACTCCGCCTGGGAGGGGTTCGAGATCGACGGGCACGTCGACACCGTGATGAGCCGCGGCCGCATCGTCGTCGACGACCGGCAGTACCTCGGGCGGGCTGGCGACGGCTCGTTCGTGAAGCGCGGCCTGAGCCAGTACCTGCTGTGATGCGCATGCCTGCGGCGACGGCCGCACGACGACGAGGAGCATGATGGAGTTCGGCGCCGTCTTCCAGACCAACCCGCCCGCGAGCCGCTTCGTGCAGCTCGCCCAGCTCGCCGAGGTGCACGGCTTCAGCCACGTGTGGTCGTTCGACAGCCACGTGCTTTGGCAGGAGCCGTACGTGATCCTCTCGGCGGCGCTGGCTGCCACGCGCCGCGTGACCGTCGGCCCGTTCGTCACGAACCCGGCGACCCGCGACTGGAGCGTGACCGCCTCGACGTTCGCGACGCTCAACGAGATGTACGGGAACCGCACCGTCTGCGGCATCGGGCGCGGTGACTCCGCAGTGCGCGTCTCCGGCGGCCAGCCGACCACGCTCAAGGAGCTGCGCGAAGCGGTGCACGTCATCCGCGAGCTCGGCTCGAGCCGCGCCGTCGAGCACGGGGGACTCACGCTGCGGCTGCCGTGGTCGCACGGCTCGGAGCTGCCGGTGTGGGTCGCCGCCTACGGCCCGCTCGCACTCAAGCTCGCGGGCGAGGTCGCCGACGGCTTCATCCTGCAGCTCGCCGATCCCGAGATCACGAAGTGGATGATCCAGCGCGTGCGCGACGCGGCGGACGACGCGGGGCGCGACCCGATGTCGATCAAGATCTGCGTCGCCGGTCCCGCCTATGTCGGCGATGACCTCGACCACCAGCGCGAGCAGTCGCGCTGGTTCGGCGGCATGGTCGGCAACCACGTCGCCGACATCGTGGCGAAGTACGGCAAGCGAAGCGCGATCCCGGACGACCTCGCCTCCTACATCGAGTCGCGCACCGGCTACGACTACAACACCCACGGCAAAGCCGACAACGACCACGTCGACTTCGTGCCGGACGCGATCGTCGACCGGTTCTGCGTGCTCGGTGACGCCTCCGCGCACATCGAGAAGCTCACCCGGCTGCGCGAGCTCGGCGTCGACCAGTTCGCGGCCTACGTCATGCACGACGACAAGGAGGAGACGCTCCGCCAGTACGGCGAGCGCATCATCCCGGCGCTCCGCGAGACCGCCAAGGCGAGGTCATGACCGCATGAGGCCTCGGCGCGCACGACCGCTGCTGCTCGGGGCCCTCGGCGCGCTCGGGCTCGCCGCGATGTGGGAGCTGTACAAGGCGCTCGGACCGGCGGAGGGCGTCGCGCTCGGCGGCACGGTGCTGCTGCCGCGCACGACCGACCTCGCGATGCCGCACGTGTGGGACTCCGTCGCCCGCGCCTTCCAGCCGTCGACCGGCGCTGCGGGCGAGCTCGTCGTCGTCGCGGTCGCCCGCGCTGCGGCGCAGACGCTCGGCACCGCCGCGATCGGGCTGCTGCTCGGCGCGGTCGTCGGAGTGCTGCTCGCGCTCGTCATGCAGCGCTTCCGGCTCGCGGACCGCGCGATGCTGCCGTGGCTCATCCTCAGCCAGACGGTGCCGCTCATCGCGCTCGCCCCGCTCGTCGTCGCGTGGGGCGGCCGGCTCGAGCTCGGCGCGCTGCAGTGGGAGCGCTGGATGAGCGTGGCCGTCATCGCCTCGTACCTCGCGTTCTTCCCGATCGCGATCGGCACGCTGCGGGGGCTCCGCGCGCCCGAGCAGGAGCACCTCGACCTCTTCCGCGCGCAGGGCGTCGGCTGGTGGAGCACGCTGCGCTTCCTCCGGCTGCCCGCAGCCGTGCCGCAGCTGCTGTCGTCGCTGCGGCTCGGCGCCGCGACCGCGATCATCGGCACCGTCGTCGCCGAGGTGTCGACGGGCGCGCGCGGCGGCATCGGCCGGCTCATCGTCGAGTACGCGCAGTCGGGCTCCTCGGACCCCGCGAAGGCGTGGGCGCCGATCGCGGGCGCTGTCGTCATGGGTCTCGTCGCGGCGGGCATCGTCGCGCTCGCGGGGCTCGCGCTCCGCGACTACCGGAGAGCGGAGGCGCGATGAGCGCGGTCGAGGTGGCGGGCGTCACGAAGGAGTTCGAGGCGAGGGCCGGCGGGCGGGCGGTGAGCACCGTGCGCGCGCTCGACGCGGTGAGCCTCAGCGTGGCGGAGGGCGAGTTCGTCGCCCTCATCGGACCCTCCGGCTGCGGCAAGTCGACGCTCATGCGACTCATCGCCGACCTCGACGAGCCGAGCGCCGGTGAGGTGCGCGTCCTCGGCATGCCCGCGCGCCAGGCGCGGCTCGAGCGCGCCTACGGCATCGCCTTCCAGCAGTCCGGCCTGCTGCCGTGGCGCACCGTGCGCGCCAACGTCGAGCTCCCGCTCGAGCTGCACGGCGCCTCCGCCGTCGACCGCCGCGCCCGCGCCGACGAGCTCATCGAGCTCGTCGGGTTGGCGGAGTTCGCCGACCGGCATCCGGATCAGCTCTCCGGCGGCATGCAGCAGCGCGTCGCGATCGCTCGCGCGCTCGCCGAGCACCCGCGGCTGCTGTGCCGCGATGATCCACGCGGCAACAATGGCCTACCGGGGTCACGCGATTGCACTTCCCGCGGCCGGAGGGACCGATCCAGCGTTCTCGCGCGGGCGGCCGCACCCTTGAGTTGCTGGTG
>JAPSJX010000037.1 GCA_031178105.1 Agrococcus sp.
GTGGAGCAGCTCGGTAGCTCGCCGGGCTCATAACCCGGAGGTCGCAGGTTCAAATCCTGTCCCCGCAACAGAAGTCCGCGAACTGCGGCACACGAAGAGGCCCCCGCGAGGGGGCCTCTTCTGCTGTGCCCGCTTGTGCCGAACGGGCCCTTCTGCTCGACGCCGCGATCGGCGTAGCCTCCGCGCATGGGCTTCGCAGTGTCCGCCGATGCGTACGACCGGTTCATGGGCAGGTTCTCCGAGCCGCTGGCCCCGGTGCTGGCCGACTTCGCGGCCGTCCCCGCGGGAGCGGTGCTCGACGTCGGCTGCGGGCCGGGCGCCCTGACCGCGGAGCTGCTGCGGCGAGGAGCGACGGTCGCGGCGGTGGACCCGTCCGCGCCGTTCGTCGCCGCCGTGCGGGCGCGGCACCCTGGCGTCGACGTGCGGGAGGCCTCCGCCGAGTCGCTGCCGTTCGACGACGCGTCGTTCGACGCGGCGCTCGCCCAGCTCGTCGTGCACTTCATGCGGGACCCCGACGCAGGCCTCCGCGAGATGACGCGCGTCACGCGCGCGGGCGGCACCGTCGCCGCGTGCGTGTGGGATCACGCCACCGGGCCGCTCGGCGCGTTCTGGGCCGCCGTGGCGACGCTCCACGACGGGCAGGGGCACCCGCCGTCCGAAGCGCCGCGCACCGGCTCCCATCGCGGCGACCTCGCGCGCGTGCTCTCCGGCGCGGGGCTGCGCGGCGTGGTCGAGGAGCCGATCCACGTCACGGTGCCGTTCGAGCGCTTCGAGGCGTGGTGGGAGCCGTTCGAGCTCGGCGTCGGTCCGGCGGGCGACCACGTCGCAGCGCTCGACGCCGCCGCTCGGGAGCGCCTGCGCGACGCGTGCAGGGCGCAGCTGCCGGAGCCGCCCTTCGAGGTGCGCGCGGTCGCCTGGGCGGCCCGGGGCACGCGCGCCTGACGCCGCCCGTGCCCCGCGGCTCACTCGAAGAGGCCGCCGAGCCCGCCACCCGAACTGCTGCCGCCGTTCGAGCCGGAGACCTGCTGCCGCCCCTCGCTGGGCTGCACCACGACGAAGCCGGGGCCGTGGAAGGCCAGCTGGAAGGCCTCGCCCGTGCCGCCGCGCAGCAGCGAGCGCATGTTCATGCTGTTCACGACGGTCGGCCGCAGGTTCGACGACCAGCAGACGGCGGCGTTCGGGTCGACGAAGGTCGGCTGCCGCGAGCAGTCGAGCAGCATCGGGCTGCCCTCGCACGAGATGCCGACGGTGCCGCTGCCGCCCAGCTCGAGGTTGAACAGGCCGCCCGCCATGATGTTGCCGCTGCGCAGCATCGCGATGTCCCACTGCAGGTTCGGATCGAAGGCGAGCAGGTTCTTGCCGCTCACCGACAGCCCCTCGTTCTCGAGCAGCACGGTGAAGACGTTCGCGGCGTCCCGCGCCAGGAACACCTCGCCCTGCCCGCGCACGCGCATGAGCGGCGCGCCCTCGCCCGTGACGAGCTTCTTGAGCATGCGCGCGGCGCCGGCTCCCTCGTGCTGGAACTCCATCTGGCCCTGGTACGCGACCATGGCGCCCTTCGCGGCCAGCACGTCGGCGCCGTTCCCGACGCTGATGCGCAGCATCTTGCTCGACTGCTTCACCCACCGCTCGGTCGACTGGGTCTCCTGATTCGCCTCCGCGAACAGCTCGGATCTCATGCGTCCCCCTCCAGGGCCTGCTCGAGCCGGACGACCTTGCCGTCGAGCTCACCTGTCCATCCGGGCCGGATGTCCGCCTTCAGCACGAGCGAGGCGCGCGGGCTGTGCGCCAGCACGGCGTCGGTCGCGCGCCTGACCACGTCGAAGACGGCGTCCCACTCGCCCTCGATCGTCGTGAACATCGCGTCGGTCCGATGCGGCAGGCCGCTCTCGCGGACCACGCGCACGGCTGCCGCGACCGCGTCGTGCACGGAGCCGTCCGGGCCGGCAGTGCCGGGTGCTACGGAGAATGCGACGAGCATCCTGCTCCCTTCGTCGGTGCGATCTTGGCATCCGCGTGCGGGAAGCGCACGCGGCTCGCCACGCTGCCGCCGTAGGCTCGGAGCATGGGAGAGCGAGATGCGGTGCTGACCGCCGCGGCCGTGCAGTGGGCGCCGGGCGAGGACGTCGACGCGAATCGGGACGCCGCGGCCGCCTGGATCGACGCCGCCGCGGAGCGCGGCGCGCGGCTCATCGTGCTGCCCGAGTACTCGCAGCACTGCTCGAGCGACCTCGCCGCCTCCGCGCCCGCGGCCGCGGAGCAGCTCGACGGGCCCTTCGTCGCGATGCTCACGGCGCGCGCCGCGCAGCACGACGCGCTCGTCGTGGCCGGTCTGCTCGAGCGCCACGACGGCGGCGTCGCCAACACGGTCGTCGCGGTCGACGCATCCGGCGTGCTCGTCGCCTATCGCAAGGTGCACCTCTACGACGCGTTCGGGTCGAGCGAGTCGGACTGGCTGACCGCCGGCGACCCGGCGCAGGTGCCCGTCGTCGAGGCGCTCGGCACGCGCATCGGCATCCAGACCTGCTACGACCTGCGGTTCCCGGAGGCGACCCGGCGGCTCGTCGACGCGGGCGCCGACGTCGTCGTCGTGCCGGCCGAGTGGGTGCGCGGGCCGCAGAAGGAGCGGCACTGGACGACGCTCGTGACGGCGCGCGCGATCGAGTCGACCGTGCACGTGGTCGCGGCGGACCAGGCGCCGCCGCTCGGCGTCGGCTGCTCGCTCATCGTCGACCCGATGGGCGTGGCGCTCGCGGCGCTCGGCGACGGCGAGGCCATCGCCGTGGCGCCGATCGACCCGTCCGTGACCGCCGCGACCCGGGTGCGCAACCCGTCGCTCGCGAACCGGCGCTACCGGGTCGCCTGAGCCCGGCCGTCACGCGGTGGGCTGGAGCACCGCGTCCTTGAGGCCGGAGAGCCGCGAGGCGGCCTCGCGCAGCGTGTCGTCGGACTTGCAGAAGGCGAAGCGCATCGTCGACCGGAGGTCGCGCCGCGACGGCCTCGCGAACGCCGCGACCGGCACCCCGACGACGCCGACGAGCTCCGGCATGCGGCGTGCGAGCGCCGCGGCGTCGTCGATGCCGAGCGGCGCGGCGTCGGCGAGCAGGAAGTAGCCGGCCATCGCGTCGTGCACCGCGAAGCCCGCCTTCCGCAGGCCGCGGGCGAGGATGTCGCGCTTGCGCGCGAACGACTGCACGATCGTGTCGAAGTGCTCGTCGGGCAGCCGCAAACCCAGCGCCACCGCGGGCTGGAACGGGGCGCCGTTCACGAACGTCAGGTACTGCTTGACGGCGGTGATGTGCGCGATGCGCTCCGGCGTCGACATGATCCACCCCACCTTCCAGCCCGTGACCGAGAAGGTCTTGCCCGCCGACGAGATCGACACCAGGCGATCGCGCGCCGCGCCGAAGGTCGCGAGCGGCACGTGCCGCTCGTCGTACACGAGGTGCTCGTAGACCTCGTCCGTGACGATGATCGCGTCGCGGCGCTCGGCCACGCGCACGATGTGGCGCATGGACTCCTCGGTGAAGACCGCGCCGGTCGGGTTGTGCGGGGAGTTGACGACGATCATGCGGGTGCGGGGCGTGGCGGCGCGCTGCAGCCGGTCGGGATCGGGCTGGAAGTCCGGCGCGGCGAGCGGCACCGGCACGAGCACGGCGCCCGCGAGCGCGACGACCGCCGCGTAGGCGTCGTAGTAGGGCTCGAAGACGATCACCTCGTCGCCGGGGGAGAGGTAGGCGAGCATCGTGGCGGCGAGCGCCTCCGTCGCGCCGGCCGTGACCAGGACGTCGCCGCGACCGAGCCCGATGCCGTAGAAGCGCCGCTGGTGCTCCACGATCGCGTCGATGAGCTCCTGACAGCCGCGGCCGGGTCCGTACTGGTTCCTGCCGTGGTCGATCGCGTGCTTCGCCGCGTCGAGCACGGCGCGCGGGCCGTCCTCGTCCGGGAAGCCCTGCCCGAGGTTGAGGGCGCCGGTCCTCGACGCGAGCGCGGTCATCTCGGCGAAGATGGTCGGTGCGAGCCGGCCGTCCGCGCCGAGCAGTCCTGCGCCGGCTGCGGTCCGCTGCCAGGGTGCCTGCTCCATGCTCCGACGCTACTCGCTCCGGCGCCGCTTCCGACGTCTGACAT
Source organism: Agrococcus sp. (assembly GCA_031178105.1). Classification (GTDB taxonomy): domain Bacteria; phylum Actinomycetota; class Actinomycetes; order Actinomycetales; family Microbacteriaceae; genus Agrococcus. The sequence continues at coordinate 4,129 of JAPSJX010000037.1, forward strand.
CGAGGTCGCATGGGAACCGCATGGATTCGGATGCCACGCTCGAGCACATGACGAACCCGTACGACCGCGTGCAGAACCCCGCCGGCCCGCAGCAGCCGCAGCAGCCGGCCCCCTCGTCCGCAGGCCCCGACGCGCAGCGCTGGCAGGGCTGGCAGCAGCCGGTCGGACAGCCCGGCCCGTTCGGCGCGCCGCAGGCTCCGACCGCGGGGCACCCCACGCTCGCCTACGCGCCGATCGGCGCGCAGCAGCACGCGCCCGCCGCGGCGGCGCCTCGGGCGCCCCGCCGAACCGGCCTGGTGGTGACGTCGGTGGTGGCCGCGGCGCTGCTCGGCGGTGCCGCCGGCTTCGGCGGCGGCGCGCTCGCGCTCAGCCAGCACCAGCCGCAGACGCAGTCGGCGCCCGGCGGCGGCGCCACGGGCGACACGGTGTCCGACCCCTCGACGATCGCCGACGTCGCCGCGGCGGCCGGCCCCTCCGTCGTGACCGTGCAGGCGTCGTCGAGCTCCGGCTCCGGCGAGGGATCCGGCGTCGCGATCGCGGCGGGCGGCTACATCGTCACGAACAACCACGTCGTCACGCTCGACGGGCAGGCCGCGGACGCGTCGATCACCGTCGAGACGAGCGACGGCCGCCTGCTCGCGGCCGAGATCGTCGGCACCGACCCGATCGTCGACCTCGCCGTCATCAAGGTGGACGCGGAGCTGCCGGTGATCACCTTCGCGGCGAGCGACGACGTGCGGGTCGGCGACACCGCCATCGCCATCGGCGCGCCGCTGGGCCTCTCGAACTCCGTCACCGACGGCATCGTCTCGGCGGTCGACCGCGGCCTGCGCATCGCGTCGAGCGCGGCCCCGAGCGAGGAGGACCAGTCGCAGCAGCAGCCCTTCGGGTTCTGGCAGCCCGACGGCACGCAGGCGGCGCAGGAGGACATCTCCATCCCCGTCGTGCAGACGGACGCGTCGATCAACCCGGGCAACTCGGGCGGCGCGCTGCTGAACGCGGCCGGACAGCTCGTGGGCGTCAACGTCGCGATCGCGAGCATGGGCTCGGAGGGATCGTCCGGCTCGATCGGCATCGGGTTCGCCATCGAGGCGAGCCTCGTGCAGCGCGTGGTCGACGAGATCATCGCCGACGGCTCCGCGAGCCACGGGCTGCTCGGCGCGACCGTGAGCGACGTGACGGATGCGTCGGTCGGCACGGTGGGCGCGCGGATCCGGGAGGTGGTGGAGGGCGGTGCCGCGGCGGCCGCCGGGCTGCAGCAGGGCGATGTCATCACCGCGATCGACGGTCAGGCGGTGACCGGTGCGACCGACGCCACCGCGCAGGTGCGCGCGCACGCCGCGGGCGAGACGGTCACGATCACCTACCTGCGCGACGGCCGGGAGGCCGAGGCAGAGGTGACGCTGGGCGAGCTCGGCTAGTCACGCCGAGGGTCGTGCTGCGCGCCGTCCGTGCCCTCCGGCGCCGGCGGCGCGCTGTCCTCGAGCGGCAGGTCCTCGTCGACCGGCGGCACGTCGGCGCGGCGCTGCCGCAGCCGGCGGAGCCCGCCCCCGAGGCCCTCGCGCTCGAGCTCGCGCGCCTGCAGGATCCGCTCGCTGAGGCTCGGCCGCACCTCGCGCGCCAGGGGGGCGAGGCTCGGGTCGAAGGCGACGGGCGGGGGACCGAAGGCCTCCCGCGCAGCCTGCACGATCTGCTTGCCGAGGATGTGGTTGCCCACGCCGCCGACGACCGCGCCGATGCCGAACGGCAGCGCGCGGCCGAGCATCGACGCGCCGGTGTTGCGGGCCATCCGCTTGAGGAACGCGCGGCGCAGGAAGTCGACGACCTGCCCCATCATGCCCGTGGGCATGCGCGACGTGACGAGCTCGCCCCAGAACGCATTGCCGGCCGCCCCGCGGCCCAGCGACTGCTCGGCGACCCGCTTCACGAGCGCCTTGCCGCCGGAGCCCAGCATGAGGCCCATGACGAGCGCCTTGGCGCGCTCGGGATCCTCGACGTGGATGCCGTGCACCTCCGTGACGGCTTGGGCGAAGAACGCGCTCGCCTCGAGGAAGCCCACCGTCTCGGCCATGGTCAGCCCGAGCGCGGCGGCGGTGCCGATGCCGGGCGCGACGGCGGTCGCGCCGACGGCCGCGCCGCCGCTCGTGACGGCCGCGAGGTACTGCTTCTCGAGGCGCTCGATCACCTGCTGCGGCGAGAGCTCGGGGTGCTTGCGGCGGAGCGAGCGCAGGTGGTTCACCACGAGCGGCCGCTGCACGCCGAGGATGCGGTCGAGCGTGCCGACGAGCCAGCCCAGGTCGTCGTCGCGTTCGATCTCCTGCATGGTTCCCCCTCGCACGATGCGGCCGAATGGGCATCCGGCACCGATCAGAAGCATGCCGCGACGAGCCGGGAGCGCGCTGAGCGCCAGAGCGCGCCCCGCGGCGGAGGCTGCGCGCGTGGGATGATCGAGGCATGACGCAGCTGCCCGCACCTGACACCGCCGGCCCGGGTTCGATCGGCGCCGGTGGCAGCACCGACGTGCTCGACCGCGAGCTCGAGAAGCTCCTCAACGAGGAGTCTGTCGAGGACGGCGACCACGACCGCTTCTCGCACTACGTGAAGAAGGAGAAGATCCTGCAGTCGGCGCTCTCGGGCAAGCCCGTGCGCGCGCTGTGCGGCAAGAAGTGGACGCCGGGCCGCGACCCGGAGAAGTTCCCCATCTGCCCCGCCTGCAAGGAGATCTACGAGAAGCTCCGCACCGAGTAGCGCCTTCCGTCATCGCAGGCCGAGCGGCGATCGGACGCCATCATCGCGCTCGGTCGGCGCTGAGCCTGCAAAGTTGGATCGGCTCGGGGCGGGGGCGCGGTCAGCGGAAGACGGTCGGGATGACCGGCTCGCCGCGCGCCAGGCGGTGCGCCTCGCCGGGCAGCTCCGCGACGGAGGCGTCGTGGCGCTCGCGAGCGGCGACGACGCCCTGCGGACCGAGCCACCGCTCCTCGACCGCTCCGCCCTGCACGAGCGGCACCTGCAGCGCGCGACCGCCGGCCGCCGCCGCGTCGATCGTCGGCCGGTGCTCGGTGACGAGCACGGTCTCCTCGACGGCGACGCCGTGCTCGAGCGTGCGCACCGCGACCTTCTCGCCGGGCTTCGACGCCTTGTCCTCGGAGTGCTTCGCGACACCCACCCACTCGCCGTCGCCGCCCTGACGCGCGACGAGCTTGTAGACCATGCCGGCGGCAGGCGCGCCCGAACCGGTGACGAGGCTCGTGCCGACGCCGTAGGCATCCACCGGGCTCGCCTGCAGCCCTGCGATCGCGTACTCGTCGAGGTCGCTCGTGACCGTGATGCGCGTGCCGGTCGCCCCGAGCGAGTCCAGCAGCGCGCGCGCATCGGCCGCGACCTCGGCGAGGTCGCCGGAGTCGAGGCGGATGCCGCCGAGGCGGGGCCCCGCCACCTCGATCGCTGTGCGGATGCCCTGCTCGACGTCGTACGTGTCGACGAGCAGCGTCGTGCCGACGCCCAGCACGTCGATCTGCGCCTGGAAGGCGTCCGCCTCGGAGTCGTGGAGGAGCGTGAAGGAGTGCGCGGCGGTGCCCATCGTGGGGATGCCCCAGCGGGCTCCCGCTGCGAGGTTCGAGGTGGCGCGGAAGCCGGCGATGTGCGCGGCGCGGGCTGCGGCGATCGCGGCCTCCTCGTTGGCGCGGCGCGATCCCATCTCGGCGACCGGCCGGCCCTTCGCGGCCCGCGTCATGCGCGTGGCCGCGTTCGCGACCGCCGAGTCGTAGTTGAGCACCGAGAGCGCGAGCGTCTCGAGCACGACCGCCTCGGCGAACGAGCCCTCGACGACGAGGATGGGGGAGCCGGGGAAGTACAGCTCGCCCTCCGCGTAGCCGCGGATGTCGCCCGAGAACCGGTAGTCGGCGAGCCAGTCGAGCAGCTCGCGCGAGACGATGCGCTCGTCGCGCAGGAAGCGCAGCTCGTCGTCGCCGAAGCGGAAGTCGGCCAGCCGCTCGAGGAAGCGGCCGGTGCCGGCGACGACCCCGTAGCGGCGGGCGCCCGGGAGGCGGCGCGCGAACACCTCGAACACGGAGGGCCGGAACGCCGTGCCGGCGCGCAGCGCGGCGTCGATCATCGTCAGCTCGTAGCGGTCGGTCATGAGCGCGGTGTCGGTCACGGCCTCAGCCTATGACGGGGGCGACTCGACCCGTCGCGGGCCGGTAGCGTGGCTCGGTGCCCGCATCCCTGCGACCTCTGCCCGACGGCGTCGACCTGCGCGAGCCGACGCCCGCCGACGCGCCCGCGTGGGCGCTCTTCCTCGTCGAGGAGCAGCTGCGCACGTATGCGGGCCTGCTGCCCGACGCGTTCCACGAGGACGGCCTCGCGCAGGCGGACATCCGAGGGCTCGCCGCCGCGTTCGCGGCGCCGGGCGACGCCCAGCGCCGCATCGCGTGGCTCGGCGACCGCATCGTCGGCGTCGCGTCGGCCGAGCCGGCGCCCGCGGCCTGGGAGGTGGAGCTCGGCTTCGTGCCGACACCGGCCGACCGCGAGCTCGCGCGCCTCTACGTGCACGCTGACCTGCACGGGTCGGGCCTCGGGGCGGTGCTCTTCGACGCGGTCGTCGATGGGCGACCGCACTACCTGTGGCTCATCGACGGGAACGCCCGCGCCGCCCGGTTCTACGAGCGGCGCGGGTTCCGTCACCTCGACGAGCAGGTGTCGACGGGTCCGACGTGGGGGCACATCCGCATGCACCGCATGCTCAAGGACTGACCCGCCGAGCCGGCGCGCTCAGCCGACGAGCCCCTGCTCCTCGAGCCACGAGGCCGCGATGTCGGCGGCCGGCGACTGGTCGACGGTGCTGCGGCGGTTGAGCTCGATGAGCTCCTCGGACGTGAGCGCCGCGCTGATCTCGTTCACGACCGCCTGCGCCTCCTCGTCGACGCGGTCGCTCGCGACCGGCACGACGTTCGAGGCGAGGAAGAGGCCCTCGGTGTCCTCGAGCACGACGAGGTCGTTCTCGGCGATCTCGGGCTGCGCGGTGTAGAGGATCGCGAGCTGCACGTCGCCGTCCTGGAGCGCGCGGACGGTGAGCGGGCCGCCGCCGTCCTCGATGGGGGTGAACCCGACCTCGACGCCGTAGACGTCGGCGAGGCCCTGCGGCCCGTTCGGTCGCGTCTCGGCCTCGGAGTTGGCGCCCATCGTGAGCGGCACGTCGACGTTCGCGAGGTCGGCGACGGTCGTGAGGTCGTGCTCCTCGGCGAAGGCGCGCGTCACGACGTAGGAGTCCTGGTCGGTCGCCGGCGCCTGGTCGAGGATCGTGATGCCCTCGGGCGCCGCCTCGGTGAGCGCCGCGTACACCTCGTCGCTCTCGCGCTCCTCGGGCTCCTCCGCCCACACCTGCAGCAGCGGGCCGGTGTACTCCGGGAAGAGGTCGATCGACCCGGCCTCGATCTCGGGGAGGTACACCTCGCGCTGGCCGATGCGCAGCTGCCGGTCGATCGTGTACCCGGCGTCCTCGAGGCCCTGCGCGTAGAGCTCGGCGATGATCTCGTTCGAGTAGTAGTCCTGCGAGCCGACGACGAGCGTCGTGGACTCGCCGCTGCCGCTCGGCGCGGTCGTGGGGGTCTCCTCGAGCGGGTCGGCGCTCGAGCAGCCGACCAGGACGGCGCCGGCGGTGCCGAGCGCGGCGAGCGCGACGCCCGCCCTGCGGATGGGAGTGGTCATGGGTTCCTCTCTGAGGCGCGAGCGCGCCCGGTGGTGCGGGGGGTGCTGATGGGTTCGGCGCGGCGGGATGCCGCGGATTGGGCGGCCTGGAACAGCAGCTCGACGACGAGCGCGAGGAGCGCGACGAGCAGCGAGCCGGCGAGCATGACGCCGTAGTCGCGGGTCTTGAGCCCCGCGAAGATGAGCCTGCCGAGGCCGGTATCGGAGATGTAGGCGGCGAGCGTCGCGGTCGAGATGACCTGCAGGGCCGCGGAGCGGAGCCCGCCGATGAGCACGGGGCTCGCGAGCGGCAGCTCGACGCCCGTGAGGATCTGCCGCTCGGTCATGCCGATCGCGCGCGCGCCGCCGATCACGAGCCGGTCGACCGACTCGACGCCCGCGTAGGCGCCCGCGAGGACCGGCGGGAGCGCGAGCACGACGAGCGCGAGGAACGGCGCCTCGATGCCGATGCCGAGCAGCAGCCCGAAGATCGTGAGGAGGCCCAGGGTCGGGATGGCGCGGGCACCGCTCGTGAGCGCGATGACGAGGCCGCGGCCGCGGCCGGTGTGCCCGATGAGCACGCCCGCGGGGACGCCGATCGCGGCGGCGACGAGCAGCACCGCGCCGGAGAACGCGAGATGCTCGAGGATCCGCAGCCCGATGCTGCCGGCACCGGTCCAGCTGGCCGGGTCGAGGAGGTAGGCGATCGCCTCGGCGAACAGGTTCACGTCGCCACCGCCCGGCGCCACGGCATCGCGAGCCTGCCCGCGAGCACGACGATCGCGTCGAGCGCGAACGCCACGACGACGGTGAGCACGAGGCCCGTGAGGATCGACGCCTCGATGCCCCGCTGGAAGCCGTCGGTGAAGAGGGTGCCGAGGCTCGAGGCGCCGACCACGGCGCCGACGGTGACGAGGCTCACCGTCGAGACCACGACGACGCGCAGCGACGACAGCAGCACGGGGCCGGCGAGCGGCAGCTCGACGCGCCAGAATCGCGCCCACGCGGCGTGGCCCATCGCATCCGCCGCGAGCATCGTCTCGCGCGGCACCGAGCCGAAGGCGTCGGCGGCCCCGCGCACGAGCAGCGCGACGCCGTAGAGCGTGAGCGCGACGACGATCGTGACGGGGGAGCGCACCGGCACCCCGATGAGCGGCGCGACGATGATGAACAGCGGCAGCGACGGGATCGCGTAGAGCAGGCCGGTGCCGGTGAGGAGCGGCGTGCGCGCGCGGCGGTAGCGGGCGGCGAGCCAGCCGAGCGGCACCGAGACGAGGATCGCGAGCGCGATCGGCACGATCGACAGCACGAGGTGGTCGACGAGCAGCGCACCGACGATGTGGAGGTTCTGGCTGAGCCAGTTCATGGCGCCGTCGCCCTCACCGCGCCAGCACGCCGGTGGGGCGGTCGTCGCCGTCGACGACCACGCTGCGGCCGCCGACCTCGCGGATGCGCAGGGTGCGGCGGGCGCTGCCCGCGCCCACGAAGCTCGCGACGAACTCGTCGGCCGGGTTCGCCAGGATCTCGGCCGGCGTGCCGCGCTGGGCGATCTCGGCGCCCTTGCGCAGCACGAGCACCTCGTCGCCGAGCGCGAAGGCCTCGTCGATGTCGTGGGTGACGAAGACGATCGTCTTCCCGAGCTCGGCCTGCAGCGAGCGCATCTCGGTCTGCAGCTGATCGCGCACGATCGGGTCGACGGCGCCGAACGGCTCGTCCATGAGCAGGATGTTGGGATCGGCGGCGAGCGCGCGCGCGACGCCCACGCGCTGCTGCTGCCCGCCAGAGAGCTGCGCGGGGTAGCGGTCGGCGAGCGCCGTGTCGAGGCCGACGCGCTCGAGCAGGCCGAGCGCATCCTTCCGCGCCTGCCTGCGGCTGCGCCCCTCGAGCACCGGCACGGTCGCGACGTTGTCGGCGATGGTGCGGTGGGGGAGCAGGCCGCCCGCCTGCAACACGTAGCCGATCGACCGGCGCAGCTTCACGGGATCCATCGAGCGCACGTCGACCCCGTCGATGCTGACGGTGCCGCTCGAGGGGTCGACCATGCGGTTCACCATCCGCAGCAGCGTGGTCTTGCCGCAGCCGGACGAGCCGACGAGCACCGCGACGGCGTGCGACGGGATGGTGAGGCTGAAGTCCTCGACCGCGACCGAACCGCCGGGGTACTCCTTGCGCACGGATGCGAACTCGATCACGCGGCCTCCTGCTGTCGGGATGCAGACGATACCGCGCCCGCATGACAGGACGCCGCGACGTGCGGCGCCGGCGACCGCGCGCGCCGCGGCTAGGCTTGCCGACGTGCAGCGCCCGATCGGAGTCTTCGACAGCGGCGTCGGCGGTCTCACCGTGGCGCGCGCCCTCATCGACCAGCTGCCCGCCGAGTCGATCACGTACATCGGCGACACGGCGAACGGCCCCTACGGTCCGCGCGCGCAGGCCGAGGTGCGGCGCCTGGCGCTCGACGTGCTCGACACGCTCGTCGCGCAGGGCGTGAAGATGCTCGTGATCGCGTGCAACACCGCCTCCGCCGCCACGCTCGACATCGCCCGCGAGCGCTACGAGGCGGGCATGGGCATCCCCGTCGTCGAGGTCATCGACCCGGCCGTGCGCGCCGCCGTGCGGCAGAGCCGGTCGGGGCGGATCGGCGTGATCGGCACCGCGGGCACGATCGGTTCGGGCGCCTACCAGCGCGCGTTCGCCGCAGCCGGCGTGCCGCACGTCGCCGCCGGCGCCGCGCCGCGCTTCGTGGAGTTCGTGGAGGCCGGCGTCACCACCGGCGACGAGGTGCTCGCGGCGGCGCACGAGTACCTCGAGCCGCTGCTCGCGGAGCGGCCCGACACGCTCGTGCTCGGCTGCACCCACTACCCGCTGCTGGCGGGCGCCATCGGCTACGTCGCGGGCCCCGACGTGCGGCTCGTGTCGAGCGCCGAGGAGACCGCCGCCGACGTGTACCGCATCCTCAGCGACCGGCGGATGCTCGCGGCGCCGGGCGCGGTCGCGGCGTACGAGTTCGAGGCCACGACCGAGGCGCAGGAGCCGTTCCTGCGGCTCGCGCGCCGCTTCCTCGGTCCCGAGGTCACGCACGTCGAGTTCCACCAGACCGGGGTAATCCACCTCCCCGGCCGCACCGACTGAAGGAGATCCCGTGGCTGAGGCAGGCACCGCGCGCAAGGACGGCCGGCAGGCCGACGAGCTGCGCCCCGTGACGATCGAGCGGGGCTGGAGCGAGCAGGCGGAGGGGAGCGCGCTCATCTCCTTCGGCTCCACGCGGGTGCTGTGCACCGCGTCCGTCATGCCCTCCGTGCCCCGATGGATGTCCGGCAAGGGCAAGGGGTGGGTGACGGCCGAGTACGCCATGCTCCCGCGCTCGACGAACGAGCGCATGGATCGCGAGAGCATCAAGGGCCGAGTCGGCGGCCGGACGCACGAGATCTCGCGGCTCATCGGCAGGTCGCTCCGAGCGGCGGTGGACATGCGAGCGCTCGGGGAGCTCTCGATCGCGGTCGACTGCGACGTGCTGCAGGCCGACGGCGGCACCCGCACCGCCGCCATCACCGGCGCCTACGTGGCGCTCGCCGACGCGATCGCGTGGGCGCAGGCGAACGGGCGGGTGCCCGCGAGCGCGAAGCCCATCATCGACTCGGTCGCGGCGATCTCGGTCGGCATCGTCGACGGTCGGCCGCTGCTCGACCTCGCGCACGTCGAGGACGTGCGCGCGGGCACCGACATGAACGTCGTCGCGACCGGCCGCGGCCTGCTCGTCGAGGTGCAGGGCACCGCCGAGGGCGCGCCGTTCGACCGCTCGGAGCTCGACGCGATGGTCGACCTCGCGCTCGCCGGCACCCAGCGGCTCACCGAGCTGCAGCGCGAGGCCCTCGCGTGAGCCCCGTCGACACGGGCTTCGGCGCCACCGGCATCGAGGTGCGCGGGGGCGGCCTGCAGGTCGTCGTCGCCACCCGCAACCCGCACAAGATCGAGGAGCTGCAGCGCATCCTCTCGCCGCTGCTCCCGGGCGTCGAGCTGCTGCCCGACGACGGTCCCGAGCCGGTCGAGGACGGCGACACGTTCGAGGCGAACGCCCTCATCAAGGCGCGCGCGGCGCACGAGCGCACCGGCCTGCCGGCGCTCGCCGACGACTCGGGCATCGCCGTCGACGCGCTCGACGGCGCTCCCGGCATCCACTCGGCGCGCTACGCCGGCACGCGCGAGGACCGCGACAACCTGGAGCTGCTGCTCGCGAACCTCGAGGGCCGCGAGGACCGCGCCGCGCGCTTCGTGTGCGCCGCCGCGTGGGTCGACGCCGACGGCGAGGTCGTCGAGCGCGGGGAGTGGGCGGGCACGGTGGCTGATGCGCCGCGCGGCGATGGCGGGTTCGGCTACGACCCGATCTTCCTGCCGCACGACGGCGACGGCCGGGCCGCCGCGGAGCTGAGCGCCGACGAGAAGGACGAGCGCAGCCACCGCCGCATCGCGTTCGAGGCCCTCGCCGCCCGCATCGCCGGGCGCTGACCCGCAGCGCCCGCCAACCGTCGATTGGTCGCTCGCGCCCAGCGGGGGCGCCGATTGGTTGCTCGCGCCCAGCGGGGGCGTCGATTGGTCGCTCGCGGCTCGGATCGGGCGGCCATGTGAGCCACACGCGACCAATCGACGATGGGCGGGAGTGGCGGCGGCGAATGCGCCGTGCCATGATTTCGGTGTGCCGAAAGTGGACAGTGCGGGCGGGCGAATCGTTGCCGTCGCTGTCGCGTGCGCGCTCGCGGCGCTGACCGGATGCGCGGCACCGGGGGCCGCGGCTCCGGCCTCCGACGACGGCCGGCCGCTCGTGCTCGCGACGTTCACGGTCATCGCCGATCTCGCGCGCGAGGTCGCAGGCGACGCCGCACGGGTCGAGTCGGTGACGCGCCCCGGCGTCGAGGTGCACGACTACGAGCCGACGCCGGGCGATCTCGTGCGCACCGAGGGCGCCGACCTCGTCGTCACGAACGGGATGGGCATCGACGACTGGCTGCTCACGCTCGTCGAGCGCGCGGACGCCCCGCACGTCGTCCTGAGCGATGCGGTCGAGCCGATCCCGATCGAAACCGGACACTACGCCGGCAACCCCAACGCGCACGCATGGGTGTCGCCCGCCGAGGGCGCGCGGTACGTCGAGGCGCTGCGCGTCGCGATCGGTGAGCTCGTCCCCGCCGAGCGCGCCGCGATCGACAGCCGGGCGGCCGAGGTCACCGCCCGGCTGCAGGGCCTCGGCGACCGCCTGCGCGACGGCGTCGCCGCGCTGCCCCAGCGGCAGCGCATCCTCGTCACGTGCGAGGGCGCGTTCAGCTACCTCGCGCGTGACGCCGGCCTCGCCGAGGCGAGCCTGTGGCCGGTCAACGCCGGCGGCCAGGGCACGCCCCAGTCGATCGCCGCGGTGGCGGCGGCCGTCGAGCGGACGGGGGTGCCGACCGTCTTCTGCGAGTCGACGACGCATCCGGGCACGCAGCGGCAGATCGCCCGGAACGCGGGCGTGCGCTTCGACGGCAGCCTGCACGTCGACTCGCTCTCCGCGCCGGGCGGCCCGGCCCCGACCTACCTGGCGCTCATCGAGCACGACATCGACGCGATCCTGGCGGGACTGGGCGGATGACGGCGGCGCGACAGCACACCACGACCGACGCGATCGCCACCGAGCGGCTCGGCGTGCGGTACGGCGAGGTGCGCGCGCTCGCCGACGTGACGGTGCGCATCCGCGCCGGCGAGATCACCGGGCTCGTGGGCGTCAACGGCTCGGGCAAGTCGTCGATGCTGGCCGCCGTGCTCGAGCGGGTGCCGCACGAGGGCACCGTGCGCATCCTCGGCCGGACCCCGAAGGAGGCGCGGCGCGCCGGCCTCGTGGCATCGGTGCCGCAGGCGGAGTCCGTCGACTGGGACTTCCCGGTCACCGTGCGCGACGTCGTCACGACCGGCCGCTACGGGCGGATGGGCATGCTGCGGATCCCGCGCGCGGCCGACCGCGCGGCGGTCGACGAGGCGCTCCACCTGCTGCGCATCGACGACCTGGCCGACCGGCCGATCGGCGAGCTCTCGGGCGGGCAGCGCAAGCGCGCCTTCGTCGCCCGCGCCATCGCGCAGGACGCCGAGCTGCTGCTGCTCGACGAGCCGTTCGCGGGCGTCGACCGCACGAGCGAGGCGCAGATCACCGAGGTGCTGCGCTCGCTCCGCGACCGAGGCCGCACCGTCGTGATCGTGCACCACGACCTCTCCGGCGTCGCCGAGCTCGTCGACACGGCACTGCTGCTGCGCGGCCGGCTGCTGCATCACGGACCGCCCGACGTCGTGCTCACCCCCGAGCGGATCGCCGAGGCGTTCGGCGCCGGCACGACGCGCGAGGAGGCGTGACCGTGGACGGGACCCTGCTCCCACCGACCCTGCTCGACGCGCTCCTCGCGCCCTTCGCCTACGACTTCATGCTGCGCGCGATGCTCGTCACCCTCGTCGCCGCGATCGCCTGCGCACTGCTCTCGACGTGGCTCGTGCAGATGGGCTGGTCGCTCATGGGCGATGCGGTCTCGCACGCCGTGCTGCCGGGCGTCGCGCTCGCCTACATCCTGGGGCTCCCGTTCGCGCTCGGCGCCGCCGTCTTCGGCATCGGCGCCGTCGCGCTCATCGGCGGTGTGCGCGCCGCGACGAGGATCAAGGCGGACGCCGCCATCGGCGTCGTCTTCACGACCCTCTTCGCGCTCGGCCTCGTGATCGTGTCGGTGACGCCAGCCGACACGGACCTCCAGCACATCCTGTTCGGCAACGTGCTCGGCGTGAGCGACGCGGACATCGCGCAGGTGCTCGTCGTCGGTGCCGTCGTCTGCATCACCCTGCTCGTGCTGCGTCGCGACCTCACGCTCGTCGCGTTCGACGCCGGCCACGCGCACGCGATCGGCCTGCGCCCGCGCATCCTGCACGCCGTGCTGCTCGGCGCGCTCGCGCTCACGGTCGTCACGGCGCTGCAGGCGGTCGGCATCATCCTCGTCGTCGCGATGCTCGTGATCCCGGGCGCGACCGCGTCGCTCATCGTCGGTCGGTGGGATGCGCTGCTCGGCTGGTCGGTGGGCGTGACGGCGGTCGCGGCGCTCGCGGGGCTCATCGCCGCGTTCTGGCTCGACATCTCCCCGGGCGGCGCCGTGGTCCTCACCCAGGGGCTCGCGTTCGGGCTAGCGTTGCTCTTCGGGCCCCGCCGGGGGCTCGTCATCCGGTGGGCCAGGAGCCGATCGACGAGAGCGAGGCGTCATGCAGTCGACAGCCGCTGAGGACTACGTCAAGGCGATCTACCACCACACCGAGTGGCAGCCCGACCCGATCACGCCGTCGCAGCTCGCCGGGCGGCTCGGGCTCGCGAACTCGACCGTCACCGAGATGGTGAAGAAGCTCGGCGCCGCCGGGCTCGTGCACCACCGCCCCTACGGCGCGATCGAGCTCACCGACGCCGGGCGCTCGCTCGCGGTGCGGCAGGTGCGCAGGCACCGGGTCGTCGAGACGTGGCTCGTCGAGCGGCACGGCTACGACTGGGACGAGGTGCACGACGAGGCGGAGGTGCTCGAGCACGCGCTGAGCGACCGGCTGCTCGAGTCGATCGCCCGCTCGCTCGGCGATCCGGCGCGCGACCCGCACGGCGACGTCATCCCCGCCGCCGACGGCACGGTCGTGCGGCCGGATGCCGTGGTCCTGGCGGACGCGCCGATCGGCCACGCAGCCCCGGTCGTGCGCATCTCCGACGCCGATCCCGCGATGCTGCGCTTCCTCGCCGACGCCGGCGTCGAGCTCGACGCCGACCTCGAGGTGCTGGGGCAGAAGCCCTACTCGGGCTCGATCCAGGTGCGCGCCGGCGGGGGCACGATCGACCTGGGGCCGGAGGTCGCGCGGGCGATCTGGCTGGGGGCGCGGCGCTCGTCCGGCTAGCGCTCGATGCCGTGCTCGCTCGTGCCCGACAGGTCGAGCGTCTCGACCTGGCCGGTCGCGGTGCCGTCGCGCAGCTCGCGCTCCACCTCGCGACGGGACTGGATGGCGTGCCAGACGATCGCGATGATCGCGATCGCGACGACGCTGAGCAGCACGAGGTCGATGTACTCCGTGACGACCTCGGCGACGCCCGGGATGTGCGCGACGCCCCAGCCGACGAGCGGCAGCCCGGCGCCCCAGAGCAGCCCGCCGACGACGTCGAGGCGCAGGAACAGCGGCCACGGCATCCGCCCCACGCCCGCCGCGACGGGCATGAACGTGCGGACGATGCCGATGAAGCGGGCGATGATGACGGCGGCGGCGCCGTAGCGCAGGAAGAAGCGGTTCGTGCGCTCGATCGTGCGATGCGAGAAGAGCCCGGACGACTTGCGCTGGAAGATCGGCGGACCGGCCTTGTGGCCGATGAAGTAGCCGAGCTGGTCGCCCGCGACCGCGCAGGCCCAGATGCAGAGGCACACGAGCCAGATGGGCTGCGGGATGACGCCGGTGTAGGAGAGGACCCCGGCGATCACGAGCAGCGTGTCGCCCGGCAGCAGGAAGCCGACGAGCAGCCCGGTCTCGACGAAGACGATGCCGCAGACGAGCAGCAGCGCCCAGACGCCTGCTCCGGAGATGAGCCCCTCGATGTCGATGAGGAACTCGGCTGGCAGCGCGTGCACAGGCAGGCTCCTTCGCGACGGGTCAGTGCGGGGGAGGGGACTCGAACCCCTACGCCTCGAGGGCACAGGAACCTAAATCCTGCGTGTCTACCGATTCCACCACTCCCGCGTGGGTCTGCCCAGCGTACCGGGGTGCGCCCACGCCGACGAGCACGGTCTGCCAAGGTTGGGCCATGGACATGCGCGCGCTCGTGACCGGTGCGACGGCGGGCCTCGGCGCGGAGCTCGCGCGCCAGCTCGCCGCGGACGGCTTCTCCCTCGTGCTCGTCGCCCGCGACGCGGCCAGGCTGGAGGCGCTCGCCGCCGCGCTGCCGGTCGCGACCGAGGTGGTGGCTGCCGACCTCACGGATCCGGAGCAGCTCGATCGGGTCGCAGCGCGGCTCGCCGACCGCTCGGCGCCGGTCGACGTGCTCGTGAACAACGCGGGCGGCGGCATCCTGGGCGACCTCCCCGAGTCCGACATCGACGAGGAGCGGCGCCTGCTCGACCTGCTGGCCTGGGCGCCGATGCGGCTCGCGCACGCGGCACTGCCGGGGATGCTCG
>JAPSJX010000086.1 GCA_031178105.1 Agrococcus sp.
CGCTCGCGACCGGGAAGCACGTGACGGGCCTGCTCGCCGGTGAAGCGGCAGAGGTGGTGACGGCGTCTGCCGGTGGCGACGTGGTCGCGCCCGGGGATAGGCAGGGGCTCGAGGCGCTCTGGCGGGCCTTGCTCGATGATCGCGAGCGGCTTCGCGTGCGGTCGAGCGGCAGGACGTGGATCCAGGAGCACGCCAGTTACGATCGACTCGCGAGCGACTACCTCACCGTGCTGGGCGAGGCGCTGGCTCGATGACCACCTGTGGCCCGACCGCGTGCTGCGCCTGACGTGCCGATGCGTCAGTGCGTTCACGACGACGATGACTGAAGAGTGGAGCCTCTCCGGATGACCGAGCTGACGCTGTCCGACGCCGACGTTCATCCCGTCCACGCCGAGGGGCTGAGCTATCGGCTCTGGCTTCCGCAAGCGAGCCACGACCACATCCAGGCGAGCATCGCGGCGCACGGCGCTCCCTACGAGCTCGAGCTGCTCAGCGCTTCCGACGCATGGCTGACGACCGGCGCGACCGTCGTCGACGTCGGCGGGAACATCGGCAACCACGCGCTCTACTGGGCGGCCAGAGGGCACCGGGTCGAGTGCTTCGAGCCGGACGAAGCCCTCGCGCACGTCGCACGGACGAGCGCGAGCCTGAACGGGTTCGACGACCGGGTGACGGTCCGGACGGTGGCCCTCGGTGCCGCGGAGGCCCGCGGCCGCAATGAGAACGACGCGCTCACGAACCTCGGGGCCAATCGCGTCGTCCCCGACGACAACGGCAATGTGCGCATCAGCACGCTCGACTCGTTCGAGCTGGACGACGTGTCGCTCATCAAGATCGATGTCGAGGGGATGGAGCTCGAGGTGCTCGCCGGCGGACGCGGGACGATCGAGCGGCATCGGCCGATCCTGATCGTCGAGACGCTGACGCGCGAGTCGCTGCAGCAGCTGCTCGACACGCTGTCGCCGCTCTCGTATGCGCACTGGGGCACCTACAACGCCTCGCCGACCCAGGTGCTGGTCCCCTCGGAGCGGCTCATCGACGGTCAGATGGTCGACAGGACAGCGGCAGCCGCATTCGATCGCTTCGACCTCGTCCACGAGCGCGCGGAGCACCGACGCACGGTCAACGACATCAGCATGCGGTACCGCAAGGTCATGGCGATCGCGACCGAGTCGAAGGCCCGCGTGGTCGACCTCGAGGAGCAGCTTGGCCGCGCGACGCTCGTCGAGGCCGCCCTCGCGCACATGACCGGCGCGTTCGAAGACGTCGCGGCGCGACGCGCGCAGGCCGCGAGCGAGGCGGCCGAGCTGCGGGAGGCGCTGCACGAGGTCAGCGCGTCCCGGCAGCGCGATCTCGCGCAGCAGGAGGAGCAGCGTCGGCTCGAGCGAGAGGCACTCGATCACCAGGTGCAGGTGCGGCTGACCACGGCCGAGCACGCGCTGCTGGCGGCTACGTCCGAGCGCGACGACGCCCTGTCGGAGGCTGCGGCGCTCCGCCGTGCCATCGGCGGCCGGACGCGCACTGCTCGTGCCGCGGCCACCCGAGCTGCGAAGGCGAGCGCGACGCTCCGGGCACGCGTGGCCGAGCTCGAGATCGCGCTCGAACGCGCCGAGCACGCTACGACCGCAGCGCTCGCTGATCGCGACGCGGCGGTCGCCGAGGCCGCCAAGGAGGGCAGCCGCCAGCAGAAGCTGCTCACGCGCGTCCGCGAGGAGCTGCGCCGCAGCCAGGAGGCTGTCCGGCTGCGCGCGGCCGACGCCCAGCACCTCGTGGACCGTGTTCGGTCCCTCGAGCGGGGCGCCGCGCTGGCGCGCGCGCACGAGGCGGACCTCGAAGCACGCATCGATGCGTTGCGGGCGGAGAAGGACCAGCTGCGACGCCGGATCGCGGACCTGCGCTCGAGCGTCACCTATCGAAGTGGCGCAGCGCTCCGTTCGAGCACGTCATCCGCTCGAGCGCTGCTCCGTCTCCCCCAGGAGCTGCTCGAGCTGCGCAACGAGGCGACGACGCGCCAGGTCGAGGAAGAGGAGCCGGAGGCGCCCCTCGAGAGCGTCAGCAGCCCTCTCGACGACGCAACCGTTCCGCCTCAGGTGTCGCAGGGCCTCGTCGAGGGATTCGCGCCGCCCGCCCGGCTCGACGTGCCGCGCGTCCCCCTGGCCCGCCCTGCTGGCGAGCTCAGGGTCGCATGCATCCTGGACGACTTCTCGTATGCCTGCTTCGCGCCGGAGGGCGCCTTCACGCAGCTGACGCCAAGCGACTGGCGACGCGAGCTCACGGAGACGCAGCCCGACCTCTTGCTCGTGGAGTCCGCCTGGCGGGGGAAGGACGGTAGGTGGCACAACTCGGTCGCGCAGTGCGGGCCCGAGATCCTCGGGATCATCGAGTGGTGCAAGGAACGCGGCATCCCAACGGTGTTCTGGAACAAGGAGGATCCGGTCCACTTCGCGACGTTCCTCAACCTCGCCTCGCACTTCGACACCGTCCTGACCACCGACGTCGACCGCGTGCCGGCCTACAAGGACAAGCTGGGCCACGACCGCGTGCACTTCCTGCCATTCGCGGCGCAGCCCCGGATCCACAATCCGATCGAGACGTTCCGCCGGGTCGACGGCGTCGCCTTCGCCGGTGCGTACTACGCGCGATACCCGGAGCGGACGGCCGACCTGGAGTCGTTCGCCGACGCACTGCCCGACGTCCTGCCGCTCGTCATCTTCGACCGCATGCACGGCGAGGACGACCCGAACTACCGGTTCCCGGATCGGTATCGCGAGCTCATCGCGGGCCGCCTCGAGCCGAGCGAGATCGACGTCGCCTACAAGGGCTACGCGGTCGGCATGAACCTGAACTCGGTCAAGTCGTCGCAATCGATGTTCGCCCGGCGGGTGTTCGAGCTCATCGCATGCAACACGCTCGTGGTGTCCAACTTCTCCCCCGCTCTCCGCGTCATGTTCGGTGATCTCACCATCGCGACGGACAGCGGCGCCGAGGCGGCGCGGCAGCTGCGATCTCTGCTCGGCACCCGCGACGGGATGAGACGGCGTCGAGCGCAAGCGCTCCGCAAGGTGCTGCGCGAGCACCTCTACGAGCATCGGCTGGCGTCGATCGCGAAGCACGCTGGGCTCGAGCCTCAGCAGCACGAGCCGCGCGTCGCCGCTGTCGTGACCGGCCCTGGAGCGGCCCTGCAGCATGCGCTGACCGCGATCGAACGACAGTCGAGCCGTCCGCTCGAGGTCGTGTGGATCGCGCCGGACGGCACGACCGCCCGCGACGACGGCGTCCGGGTGGTGGATGCGACGTCTGCGTCCACGATGTCGCTCGCGGAGCTGGTGCCGGACGCCACGCACGTCGCCGTACTCCACCCCGACGACCATTACGGCGATGACTACCTGACCGACCTGGCGCTCACCTGGCGCTACGCCGATGTCGATGTCGTCGCGAAGGCCGGCGACGCCTCGCCGGAGCAGTACGTGAGCTCGGGAGCGGCCCCGGCGAGGCGGGCGATGCTGCGCCTCTCCGACAAGACGGCGTCGATCCCGGTTGCCATGCTCACCGGGCGCGACGGGGTCATCACGGGTGAATCGCTCGAGATCCTCGTGATCGACGAGTTCGAGTACCTCGGAAGTGGCCGGACATCGGGCGCACAGACCGGGCGGTCGAGTCGATCCGGCCCCGAGGGGGCATCGCTGTCTCGGCTCGCGGAGGCGGCGCAGGTTCCCTATCGTGCGCCGGTCGAGACCCGCGGTCCGGGCGCCGGACTGGACGTGTCGAGCTTCGCCGCCCTGTTCGACAGCAGGTCGGGGCCGGTCTCGATCCGCAGGACGCCGCAGGGCGCCGTCGTGCGGTCTGACCTCCCCGACGGGCAGCACGCGTACCTCTGGGCGGCGCGGGAGCTCGACGTCCGAGACCTCGGTTGGGAGTCGGGCGGCACGCTCTACGTGGAGGCGTCGCCCGGCCTGAACCTGCAGATCGCCGTCGTCCTGTTCGACGAGTCAGGGACTCGGCTCGACCACACCATGGCCGCGGTGAACACGAATCACCGGTTCTCCCTGCCGAGCGGTGCGCGCTCCGTCAAGTTCGCGCTCCGCGCTCGAGGCAGCGGCAGGCTCACGCTGACTCGGGCGATGCCCTCGGAGCACATCGAGGCGAACGCGGGGGTCGTCACCCAGGCCGAGCATCTCGTGCTGACGAACATCTACCCGTCCTACGACGACCTGTACCGCAACGGCTTCGTGCACTCGCGCGTCAAGGCGTATCGCGAGCAGGGGCTCGACGTCGACGTCGTCCGGATCGCCGATGTGCCGATCGCGCGCTCGAGGGAGTTCGAGGGCGTCAGGGTCATCGAGATGACGAAGGACGACCTGCGGAGGCTGCTGCGAGCGGGGACGGTGCGCTCCGTGCTCGTGCACTTCCTCGACCCCATGATGTGGGAGGTGCTGCAGGACGCCTCACTTGGAGTGCGCGTGCACGTGTGGGTGCACGGCTCGGAGGTGCAGCCGTGGTGGCGCCGCGAGTTCAACTCGACGACTCGGGCCCAGCTCGAGCGCCAGAAGGCCG
>JAPSJX010000087.1 GCA_031178105.1 Agrococcus sp.
GCCCGGGCATCCGCCCGGGCCGCGTCCGCGTAGGCTCAGCCCGTGGACTGGGAGCTCGTCGCGTCGTCGATCGGTCCGATCGTGCTGGGCGGCATCCTCGGCACGATCCCGCTCACCGCCGCGTCGTTCGTGCTCGGCCTCGTGATCGCCGTCGGGATGGCGCTCGCTCGCATCTCGGGCATCGCGTGGCTCTCGGGGCTCGCACGCGTCTACATCTCCGTCATCCGCGGCACGCCGATGCTCGTGCAGCTGTTCGTGATCTTCTACGGGATGCCGCAGATCGGCATCACGCTCGACCCGTGGCCGAGCGCGATCATCGCGCTGTCGCTGAACGTCGGAGGCTACGCCGCGGAGATCATCCGAGCGGCGATCCTCTCCATCCCGCGCGGGCAGTGGGAGGCCGCGGCCATGGTCGGGATGTCGCGCCCGCAGGCGCTGCTGAGGATCGTCCTGCCGCAGGCCGCGCGCGTCTCGGTGCCGCCGCTGTCGAACACGCTCATCTCGCTCGTCAAGGACACGTCGCTCGCGTCGCTCATCCTGGTCACCGAGCTCTTCCGCGTCGCGCAGCGCATCGCCGCGCCGAGCGGAGAGTTCATCCTCATCTACTCGGTCGCCGCCGCCGTCTACTGGGTCATCTGCCTCGTCCTCGCGATCGCGCAGGACCGCCTCGAGAGGAGCCTCGACCGCTATGCCGTCTGACGCGTCCGTCCCGCTCCTCGCGGCCCGCGGCCTCCACAAGTCGTTCGGCGACAACCACGTGCTGCGCGGCGTCGACCTCGACATCGAGGCGGGGACGGTGCACGCGCTCATCGGCCCGTCGGGCTCGGGCAAGACGACCGTGCTGCGCTCGCTCAACGGGCTCGAGGAGCCCGAGGCGGGCACGCTCCGCATCGGCGAGCTCGAGCTGGACCTCGCGAGGCCGCGGTCGCGGCGCGATCGGCAGGCGCTCCACCGCGCGTCGGCGATGGTGTTCCAGCAGCACCACCTGTTCCCGCACCTGACCGTGCTCGGCAACGTGACGATCGGGCCGGTGCGCGTGCAGGGGCGCGATCGCGACACGGTGATGGCTGAGGCGCTCGGCCTGCTCGACCGCGTCGGGCTCCTCGAGAAGGCCGACGCCTACCCGTCATCGCTGTCCGGCGGGCAGCAGCAGCGCGTCGGGATCGTGCGCGCGCTCGCGCTGCAGCCGTCGATGCTGCTGTTCGACGAGCCGACCTCGTCGCTCGACCCGGAGCTCGTCGGCGAGGTGCTCGCCGTCATGACCGAGCTCGCGGCCGAGGGCTGGACGATGGCGGTCGTGACGCACGAGCTCGGCTTCGCGCGCGAGGTCGCCGATCAGGTGTCGTTCTTCGACGAGGGCGTCGTCGTGGAGCGGGGCACGCCTGAGCAGGTCTTCGGCGCGCCGGAGCATGAGCGCACCCGCCGCTTCCTGCAGCGCCTGCAGGGGCCGTTCGGCCGCTGACCGGCCCGTGCACGCGGAAGCGGCCCGCCCCGGGTGGGGCGGGCCGCTTCGCTCGTCTGGGTGCGCCCGTCGGCGCGCCGGTCAGCGCGCCGTCATCGCTCCTGGAGCTTGGCCGTCTCGTCGTGCCACACCTTGGCGAGCGGCTGCAGCGCATCGTGGTGCTTCGCCGCGTGGTGGGCGCAGAAGAGCAGGGTGCCGCTCTCCATCGTCGCGCGGACGTACGCCTGGGCCCCGCAGCTGTCGCAGCGATCGAGCCCGCTCAGCGGTGCGTCTGCCTCGTCGGCCTCGAGCGTCGTGGTGTTGATGTCGTTCACGGTGCCCTCCCTCATTCGTCCGTCCTCCATCGTGGCATGGACCGCGTGCGGATCCGCGCTATTCGGCAGGCGGTTCGCCACCGGCGCAACCGGGAGCGCGCCGCGTGGCAGGGCCGCCGGCGCGGGTGGGCGGTCGTAGGCTGGCGGACGCGGCAACCGCCCGGGCGGGCCGCGCAGACCCGCGCCGACGGAGCGCGGGCAGGATTGGGGGATCGGTTGGCAGCCGCGGCATCCGACTACTCGGCACGGCACCTGACGGTCCTCGAGGGGCTCGAGGCGGTGCGCAAGCGCCCCGGCATGTACATCGGCTCGACCGACTCCCGCGGCCTCATGCACTGCCTGTGGGAGATCATCGACAACTCCGTCGACGAGGCGCTCGGCGGGCACGGCGACGACATCACGGTCGTGCTGCACGCCGACGGCTCGGTCGAGGTGCGCGACCGCGCCCGTGGCCTGCCGATCGACGTCGAGCCCCGCACGGGCCTGACCGGGGTCGAGGTGATCTTCACCAAGCTGCACGCGGGCGGCAAGTTCGGCGGCGGCGCCTACAAGTCGTCCGGCGGCCTGCACGGCGTCGGCGCATCCGTCGTCAACGCCCTCTCGGAGCGCCTCGACGTCGAGGTCGACCGCGACGGTGCCACCTGGGCGATGTCGTTCCACCGCGGCGAGCCGGGCGAGTTCCTCGACTCGGGCGAGCCGTCGCCGCGTGCGACCTTCCTGCCGTTCACGGATGCGTCCCGGCTGCGCAAGGTCGGCAAGGTCGCGAAGGGCGTCACCGGCACCCGCGTGCGCTACTGGGCCGACCCGCAGGTGTTCACGAAGGGCGCCGAGTTCCTCGCGGACGAGCTGGCCCGCCGTGCCCGCCAGACGGCGTTCCTCGTGCCGGGCCTCGCGATCCAGATCATCGACGACCGCGCCGGTGAGCGCGTCGTGCACGACTTCCGCTACGACGGCGGCATCAGCGAGTTCGCCGAGTACCTGGCGCCCGACCCTGCGCTCACCGCGACGTGGCGACTCACCGGCGAGGGCGACTTCCAGGAGACCATCCCGGTGCTCGACGAGGAGACCGGCCACATGGTCACCCGCGAGGTCGACCGCACGTGCGAGGTGGACATCGCGCTGCGCTGGGGCACCGGCTACGACACGATCGTGCAGACCTACGTCAACATCATCTCGACGCCGAAGGGCGGGTCGCACCTGGCCGGCTTCGAGCAGTCGCTGCTGAAGCTCATCCGCGACCAGGTCGCCGCGAACGCGCGGAAGCTCAAGGCCGGATCCGACAAGGTCGAGAAGGACGACGCCCTCGCGGGGCTCACGGCGGTCGTGACCGTGCGCCTGCCGGAGCCGCAGTTCGAGGGCCAGACCAAGGAGGTGCTCGGCACGCCCGCCGTGCGCCAGATCGTCGCGCAGGTGGTCGCGCGCGAGCTCGGCGCGATCCTCACCTCGTCGAAGCGCGAGGAGAAGGCGCAGGCGGCGCAGCTGCTCGAGAAGGTCGTCAACGAGATGAAGGCGCGGATCTCGGCGCGCTCGCTCAAGGAGACCGCGCGGCGCAAGACGGCGCTCGAGTCGTCGTCGCTCCCGGTCAAGCTCGTCGACTGCCGCTCGAACGACGTCGCGCAGACCGAGCTCTTCATCGTCGAGGGCGACAGCGCGCTGGGCACGGCGAAGCCCGCGCGCGACAGCGAGTTCCAGGCGATCCTGCCGATCCGCGGCAAGATCCTCAACGTGCAGAAGGCGTCGATCGCCGACATGCTCTCGAACGCGGAGTGCGCGGCGATCATCCAGTCGATCGGGGCGGGCTCCGGCCGCTCGTTCGACATCGGCGCCGCGCGCTACGGCAAGGTCATCATGCTGTCGGACGCCGACGTCGACGGCGCGCACATCCGCACCCTGCTGCTCACGCTCATCCACCGCTACATGCGGCCGCTCATCGAGGAGGGGCGCGTCTACGCCGCCGTGCCGCCGCTGCATCGCGTGCTCGTGAAGCATCGGGGCAAGCCCGACGAGGCCGTCTACACCTACTCCGACGCCGAGCTGCACCGCACGCTCACGCGGCTGAAGAAGGCCGGCAAGACCTGGCACGAGCCGCCGCAGCGCTACAAGGGCCTCGGCGAGATGGACGCCGACCAGCTGGCCGAGACGACGATGGACCGCAGCCGCCGCACCCTGCGCCGCGTCACGATCAGCGACGCCGAGCGTGCGCTCGAGGTCTTCGAGCTGCTCATGGGCAACGAGGTCGCGCCGCGTCGCGAGCTGATCGTGACGAGCCAGGTGGACCGCGACCGCATCGACGCCTAGCCCGACCCCTCCTCGCCGAGCTTCCCCGAAGTGCGGGATCTCGCCGTCGGAACCCGCGGTTCGGGGAAGTTCGGCGGAGTGGGGGTGGGGCTAGTCGCCGAGGCGCGAGCCGACGGCGCCGATCGCGCCCTCGACAGAGACGCCCGAGCCCGCGCGAGGGGCGCCTCCGGCCGGCAGCTGCCGCTGCGAGCCGTCGGTGCCGACCGCGAGCGGCGACGGGCCGGCCCACGCGACCGCGAGACCCGTCTCGCCCTTCAGCAGCCGGTGCGCCTGCACGCCGCCGGTGCCGCGCCCCTTGGGCGGGAACTCGGCGAGGTCGGAGACCTTCGCGCGCGGCTCGTCGAGGCCCGCGAGCGTCTCGGCGGGCTCGGTGACGGTGACGACCTCCGCGCCGTCGGCGACCACGCCCGCGAACCGCACGGCC
>JAPSJX010000088.1 GCA_031178105.1 Agrococcus sp.
TCGGCGCTGACGCAGCGCAGGTCGGCCCGCTCAGGTCGGGACGGTGAGCGGTCGCAGCACCCCCAGCTGCAGCCAGAGCGTCGGCGCGACGATCGCCAGCGTCGCGGTCAGCAGCAGCGTCAGCACGATCACGATGTACTGCACACGCCGGCGACCGTGCGAGATGCGGCGGAACCCCCAGGCGATCGGGATCCCGACGAGCGAGACCATCAGCGCGATCGTGGGCGCGACCCAGTGCGGGATGCACGCGAGCACCGCGAGCGCGGCGACGCCCGCGGCGACCGGCCACATCCGCGGCTCCCGCGCGCCCTCGAGGGGCGCGACCGGCGGCTCCTCCCACGGCAGCGCGGGCACCGGCACGCCGGATGCCTCGACGGGCTCCCTGGTCGGTCGCAGGCCGCGGGTCCACGGGGATGCCGCGGAGTGCGGGGGCTGCTCGCCCGCGGCGTCGCCGTCCGCCGGCCCGGCCGAGCCGGCGGCCGTCGGCTCGCCGGGCCGCGCCCATCGCCGTGCGTCGTCGTGCCCCTCCATGCATCCATCGTGGCAGGGGTCGGTCCGGCGAGGGGAGCCGGTCGAGTGCCTCAGGGGAGCGGCGGCACGAGCCCGGTGATGGGGCCGGTGCTCGGCGGCACCGGCCTGCGGGCGCGTGCGGCGGTGAGGGCGACGCCGGCCGAAGCGACGATGACGAGCGCGAGCGCGAGCAGGTCCCAGCCGCTCAGCAGCTCGCGCACGACGAGGAAGCCGAAGATCGCGGCCGCAGCCGGCTCGAGCGACATGAGGATGCCGAAGACGCGGGTCGGGACCCGGCGCAGCGCGAGCAGCTCGAGACCGTAGGCGATCGCGCTCGAGAGCATCGCGACGAGGAAGGCGGGCACGAGCACGCTCGGGTCGGCCGCGACCGAGCCGACCGCCCCGGCGATCCCGAACGGCGCGACGGCGACGGTCGCGATCACGAGCGCCCCGGCGAGGCCGCCGATGCCCGGCACCCGCTGCCCGACCGATGCCGATGCGAGGATGTACCCCGCCCAGCACGCGCCCGCTGCGAGCGCGAGCACGACGCCGATCGGGTCGAGGTCGCCGCCGATCGACTGCGCGCCGATCACGCCGACCCCGATGGCCGCGAGCGCCACCCAAGCGACGTCGACGGCGCGTCGCGACTGCACGAGCGCGAGCACGAGCGGGCCGAGCAGCTCGAGCGTCACAGCGACCGCGATGGGTATGCGCGGGAGCGCGAAGTAGAACAGCAGGTTCATCGCGGCGAGCGAGACGCCGAGGAAGACGATCGACCGCCACGCCGCGGCGTCCCACGAGCGGATCCGCGGCCGCGCCACGAGCAGCACGACGGCGGCCGCGAACGCGAGCCGCAGCAGCGTGAGCCCCGCCGGATCGATGCGGTCGAAGACGGTCTTCGCGATCGAGGCGCCGAGCTGCACGGATGCGATCGCGCACAGCACGAGCACCACTCCGGTGAGCATGCCGCCGGAGGAGGGTCGGGAGATGCGCACCACCGCCCCAGGGTAGGGCCGCGTGGCTCTCCCGTTTCTCCCGCCGTCCCGCCAGGATGGCCCCATGACCTCTCGGGCCGCGCCGCGGGCGGCGCCATGACCGCGCAACCTGAGCCTGCTCCGGACCCGCAGCAGGCGCGCGGCGCAGGCGCCGACGGAGCGCCGCAGCCGATCCCGGCGTCGCCGCCGCGCTTCGTCGATCCGCTCGAGACCGCCGGCCCCGTCCCCGCCCTCGACGACGGCGGCATCGTCGCCCTCCACGTGCACCGCAGCTTCGGCTCGGTGCACGCCGTGCGCGAGATGACGTTCCACGCGAAGCCGGGGCGCGTCACGGCGCTCATCGGCCCGAACGGCGCCGGCAAGACGACGCTGCTGCTCATGCTCGCATCGCTGCTCGCGCCCGACGCCGGCTCCATCCGCATCGACGGCGCCGACCCGACGCGCGACCCTCGCGCCGTCCGGCGGGCCATGGGATGGATGCCGGATGTGCTGGGCACGTGGCGCTCGCTCACGCCGCTGCAGATCCTCACGACGGTCGGCCGCCTGCACGGTCTGAGCCGACCGGCGGCGCGCGAGCGCGCGGAGGAGCTCATCGTCGACGCGCGCCTGGAGGAGCTCGCGAAGCGGCCCAGCCGTGTGCTCTCGCGCGGCCAGCAGCAGCGGCTCGGCCTCGTCCGGGCGCTCGTGCACCGGCCGCGCGTGCTGCTGCTCGACGAGCCGGCGGCAGGCCTCGACCCGACGTCGCGGGTGGAGCTGCGCGGGATGCTGCGCCGCTTCGCCGCCGAGGGCGGCACCGTGCTCATCTCGAGCCACGACCTCAGCGAGCTCGACGAGATGGCCGACGATGCCGTCTTCGTCGACCGCGGCGAGGTCGTGGGCGGGGAACGGCTGGTGCTCGCCCAGCAGGCGGCGCGCGAGTGGCGCATCCGCTCGCTCGACCCGCGGGCGCTGAGCTACCAGCTCGCGAACATCGGCGTCGCGTTCGACCGGGTGCGCCTCGAGGGCGAGGTCGCCTACGTGGCCCTCGACCGCGACGAGCACGCCGCCGAGGTGCTGAGGCGGCTCGTCGGCGGAGGCGTCCCGATCATCCACTTCGCACCCGCGGTCGGCGACATCGAGCGCACCTACCTCGGCCTCGCGGGAGGTGCCCGATGAGCCGCTGGCTGCAGATGCTCGGCGTCGTCATCCGCCTCGAGCTCGCGCAGCGGGTGCGCAGCGTCGCCTGGTACGTGCTCCTCGTCGTGGTTGCGCTCGTGGTCGGCGGCGTGATCGTGGTGCTGTTCCTGTCGCTGCAGGACTTCCAGCGCGACCTGGGCGGTGCCATCTTCGCGATGACGATCTTCCTCGTCATGCTCGTCACCTCCCTCGTCACGCCGGCGCTCAGCGGCAGCGCGATCAACGGCGACCGCGACGCCGGCACGCTGGCCTCGACGCAGGTGACGCAGGTGACGGCGACGCAGCTCGTGCTCGGCAAGGTGATCGGCTCCTGGATCGCCTCGCTCGGCTTCCTCGCCGTCTGCGCGCCGTTCATGATCGGCTCGGCGATGCTGGGCGGCCTGCGCGTCGAGGCGGTGCTCGTCGCGATCCCGATCGTGGTGCTCGAGATCGGTGTGGTCTCGGCGGTCGGCGTCGGCCTCTCGGGGCTCATCCGCAAGCCGGTGCTGTCGACCGTCGTCACCTACCTCGTCGTCGCGTTCTTCAGCGTCGGCACGCTCATCGGCTTCGGCGTCGGGATGCTCGCCTTCCAGCAGGAGGAGACGCGCGACGAGATCACCTGGGACTACGACGATCAGGATGGCAGCTCGACCTGCAGGGAGACCGGCAGCACGTACGAGACGACCGTGCCGCGCCCGGACCGCGTGTGGCTCATGCTCGCCGCGAACCCGTACGTGATCATGGCTGACGCGATCCCGCCGCGGCTCGACGCCCACGGATACCCGGACGACATCTTCGGACAGATCGGTCTCGGCGTGCGCATGGCGCAGGAGCCGCCGCGCGCGGAGTCGTGCGCCGACTACGACGACCAGGGCGCGTGGCAGGATCCGCTCGAGGGCATCTACGACCGCACCGCGCCGAGCTGGTTCGTGGGCCTCGGCATCCACGTGCTGCTGGCAGGCGCCGCGGTCTGGGGCGCCATCGGCGCGGTGCGCGCGCCCGCGAGGACGCTCGCCGCCGGCAGCCGCATCGCCTGACGCCGGCGATCGGGCGGAGCCGTCAGGCGAGGCAGGATTGGGGCATGACGCTTCCGCAGAGAGCCGCGAGCATCCAGCAGCAGCTGCACGACATGGGCATCGACCGCGAGGTCGTCCGCTTCGCAGAGGGCACGCACACCGCGAAGGCGGCGGCCGCCGCGCTCGGCATCGAGGTGGGCGCGATCGCCAACTCGCTCATCTTCTGGATGGCGGACGCGCCGCTGCTCGTGATGACGTCTGGTCGGCACCGCGTGGACACGGTCGCGCTCGCCGCGCAGCTGGGCGAGGGCCCGATCGAGCGAGCGACGCCCGAGCAGGTGCGGGCCGCGACGGGCCAGGTGATCGGCGGAGTCGCGCCACTCGGGCACCCCGTCCCCATCCGCACGATCGTGGACGTGGCGCTCGCTGACCACGCGCAGCTCTCGGCGGCGGCGGGCACCGCCGATACCGTCTTCATGCTCAGCTACGCCGAGCTGCTCCGCATCACCGGGGGAGAGCCGCGCGTCGTCGGCGACTGAGCGCTGCGGGTGATCGAAGGCTCGAGCGCCGCACATGTGACTCTCAGGAATGCGCTTCGCGGTTCGCCCTACACTCGGCCGCGTGACTGACACCTTCCCCGCCCTGGAGGTCTGGCCCGGCCAGGCATATCCGCTCGGCGCCACGTTCGACGGCACGGGCACGAACTTCGCTATCTTCAGCGAGTCGGCCGAGCGCGTCGAGCTGTGCCTCTTCGACGACGACGACGTCGAGACGCGCGTCGAGCTAGGAGCATTACTTTCAA
>JAPSJX010000038.1 GCA_031178105.1 Agrococcus sp.
CGGCTCGCTCATCGCGGGCAGCCGCTACCGCGGCGACTTCGAGGAGCGCCTCAAGAAGGTGACGAAGGAGATCCGCACCCGCGGCGACATCATCACGTTCATCGACGAGATCCACACGCTCGTCGGCGCCGGCGCGGCCGAGGGCGCGATCGACGCCGCGAACATCCTCAAGCCGCTGCTCGCGCGCGGCGAGCTGCAGACCATCGGTGCGACCACGCTCGACGAGTACCGCAAGCACTTCGAGAAGGATGCGGCGCTCGAGCGGCGCTTCCAGCCCATCCAGGTGCAGGAGCCGTCGGTCGCGCACACGATCAACATCCTCAAGGGCCTGCGCGACCGCTACGAGTCGCACCACAAGGTGACGATCACCGACGGCGCGCTCGTCGCCGCCGCGAACCTGGCCGACCGCTACGTGCAGGACCGCTTCCTGCCCGACAAGGCGATCGACCTGATCGACGAGGGCGGCGCGCGCCTCCGCCTGTCGATCCTGTCGGCCCCGCCCGAGCTGCGCGCGTTCGACGAGCGGATCGCGGGCGTCCGCACCCGCAAGGAGGCCGCGATCGACGGTCAGGACTTCGAGGCGGCCGCACGCCTGCGCGACGAGGAGAAGGAGCTGCTCGGCGAGCGGCTCCGCACCGAGAAGCAGTGGCGCAGCGGCAACGGCGGTCCGACCGGCGTGCTCGACGAGGGCGTGATCGCGGAGGTGCTCGCGAATGCGACCGGCATCCCGGTGTTCAAGCTCACCGAGGAGGAGTCGGCCCGGCTCATCTTCATGGAGAAGGCGCTGCACCAGCGCGTCATCGGCCAGGACGAGGCGATCAGCGTGCTGGCGAAGACCATCCGCCGACAGCGCGCGGGCCTCAAGGACCCCCGCCGCCCCTCGGGCTCGTTCATCTTCGCCGGCCCCACGGGCGTCGGCAAGACGGAGCTCGCGAAGGCGCTCGCGGAGTTCCTCTTCGACGACCAGGATGCGCTCATCTCGCTCGACATGTCCGAGTACAGCGAGAAGCACACCGTCTCGCGGCTCTTCGGCGCCCCTCCCGGGTTCGTCGGCTTCGAGGAGGGCGGCCAGCTCACCGAGAAGGTGCGCCGCAAGCCGTTCTCGGTGGTGCTGTTCGACGAGATCGAGAAGGCGCACAGCGACATCTTCAACTCGCTGCTGCAGATCCTCGAGGAGGGCCGCCTGACCGACGGCCAGGGCCGCGTGGTCGACTTCAAGAACACCGTCATCATCATGACGACGAACCTCGGCACGAGGGACATCGCCGGCGGACCCGTCGGCTTCGTGATGGAGGGGTCGACCGAGGGCGACTACGACCGGATGCGCGCCAAGGTGCGCGAGGAGCTCAAGCGCAACTTCAAGCCGGAGTTCCTCAACCGCGTCGACGAGATGATCGTCTTCCCGCAGCTGAACGGCGACGAGCTGCTGCAGATCGTGGACCTGTTCATCAAGCGGCTCCAGGAGCGCCTGCTGGACCGCGACATGACGATCGAGCTGACCGAGGCGGCCAAGAGGCGCCTCATCCACATCGGCCACGACCCGGCGCTCGGCGCTCGGCCGCTGCGCCGTGCGGTGCAGCACGAGGTCGAGGACGTGCTGAGCGAGAAGATCCTGCACGGCGAGCTGGGCTCGGGCGAGCACGTGCTGGTGGACTTCGTCGACGACGAGTTCGTCTTCACGCACACGAGCCCGGAGCCGCACGCACCGGAGCTCGCGCCCGTCGACGCCTGACGCCGGCCGACGCGAAG
Organism: Agrococcus sp.; assembly: GCA_031178105.1. Lineage (GTDB taxonomy): Bacteria > Actinomycetota > Actinomycetes > Actinomycetales > Microbacteriaceae > Agrococcus. The sequence goes on from JAPSJX010000038.1 coordinate 1,750, forward strand.
AGGGGACCCCGCTGGGTCCCCTCTTCGCGTCGCAGAGGCCGGTCATCCGCTGTTCACCTCCGCGCCACGATTGACCCTCGCGCTTCGCCTCGCGACTTCATAGGCTCACGAGTGGCGTGTCCTGCGCGCCGCCTGGATCCCCTCGCATCGGAGAAGCAGTGAACAACCACTTCAAGCGCAACCTGGCGGCGGGAGCCGCCTGCGCCGTCGGGCTCGGGCTGCTCGTCGGCCCCTCGACGGCGTTCGCGACGAACGGCGCGGTCGACGACGCGGCGGTCGCGGCCGCCGACGGCACCGTCGTCAACCTCATCCACTTCAACGACTTCCACGGTCGCCTCGACGGCAACACGGTGAGCTTCGCGGGCACCATCGAGCAGCTCCGCGCGGAGCACGGCGACGCGAACTCGCTCGTGCTCTCGGGCGGCGACAACATCGGCGCCTCGCTGTACGCCTCCGCATCGCAGCAGGACAACCCCACCATCGACGTGCTGAACGCGCTCGACCTCGACGTCGCGGCCGCGGGCAACCACGAGTTCGACCGCGGCATCGACGACCTGCAGGGCCGGGTCGCCGACCGTGCTGAGTTCCCCTACCTCGCCGCGAACGTGACCCGTGACGGCGCCCCCATCGGCGACGCGTACGCGCTCTTCGAGGTCGAGGACGTCACGGTCGCCGTCATCGGCGCCGTGACGGAGGAGACCCCCTCGCTCGTCGACCCCTCGGGCATCCCGGGCGTCGTCTTCAGCGACCCCGTGGAGGCCGTGAACGCGGTCGCAGCACAGCTCTCCGATGGCGACGCCGCCAACGGCGAGGCGGACCTCATCGTCGCCGAGTACCACGAGGGCGCCCAGGTCACCTCGTCGCTCGAGGCCGCCACGGCCGACTCCGCGGCCTTCCGCTCGATCGTCGAGGACACCGCGCCCGAGGTCGACGCGATCTTCAACGGCCACACGCACCAGCCCTACGGCTTCCTCGCCACGGCGCCGGAGGGCAGCGACCAGGACGTGCGCCCGATCATGCAGGCATCGTCCTACGGCGCGAACCTCGCCCAGCTGGTCGCCACGGTCGACCCCGCCACGGGCGTCGCGACCTTCGAGACCGAGCTCGTCGCTCGCACGGCGACCCCGGCGGCCGACCTGATCGCGCAGTTCCCGCGCGTCGCAGCGGTGTCGGAGATCAACGAGGCCGCGCTCGAGCAGGCCAAGATCATCGGTCAGGAGCCGCTCGGCGAGATCACCGGCGACATCACCACGGCCTTCGCCGGCGGCGCGCGCGACGACCGCGGCAACGCGTCCACCCTGGGCACCCTGGTGGCGAACATGCTGCGCGACCAGCTCGCCTCCGAGAACCGCGGCGCGGCCGAGATCGGCATCACCAACCCGGGCGGCCTCCGCGCCGACCTGCTCTACGCCGCGAGCGAGGGCGAGTCGGAGGATGGCATCGTCACGGTCGGCGAGGCCGCGGCCGTGCTGCCCTTCGCCAACAACCTGTGGACGACGACGCTCACCGGCGAGCAGCTCCGCGTCGTGCTCGAGCAGCAGTGGCAGCGCGCCGCGGACGGCACGGTGCCCTCGCGCGCGTACCTGCAGCTCGGCCTGAGCGACAACGTCGAGTACACCTACGACTCGACGCTCGCCGAGGGCTCGCGCATCACGGGCATCTGGGTGGACGACCAGCGGGTCTCGGCGACGGACTCGTTCCGCGTGGCCGTGCCGAGCTTCCTGCTCTCGGGTGGCGACAACTTCCGCGGCTTGATCGCCGGCACCGACGACCGTGACTCCGGCCTGGTCGACTCCGAGGCGTTCGAGGCGTACCTCGAGGAGCAGTCCCCGATCTCGCCCGACTTCTCGCGCCGCCAGCTCGAGGTCATCGGCCTGCCGACCGCCCCGGCCGCGGTGGGCTCCGAGGTCTCGCTGACCGTGCACGAGGTCGACCTGACCTCGCTCGGCACGCCGGTGAGCGCCGAGCTCGACCTCTACTACGGCGAGGAGCTGCTGGGCTCGTACGACGTCGTCGACAACTCGGCGACCGTCACGTTCGACGTGCCGCTCGTGCGCGGGGACGACCGCCTCGAGCTCCGCACCGACTCGGGCACCGCCGTGCCGCTGGCGATGTCGATCGCGTTCGCGTCCGACCGGGTGGCGGGCGATGACCGCTTCGCGACCGCCGTCGCGCTCTCGGCGAGCGCGTACGCGGACGGCGCGGAGGTCGTCTACGTCGCGAGCGGCGAGAACTGGCCCGACGCGCTCGCCGCCGGTCCGGCCGCGGCGCACGAGGGCGGCCCTCTGCTGCTCGTCCGCAAGGCGCTCGCCCCGGAGATCGTGCTCGACGAGATCGAGCGCCTCGGTGCCGACCGCGTCGTGATCGTGGGTGGCGAGCCGACGATCAGCGCGGCCACGCAGGCGCAGATCGACGCGCTCGCGTCGGTGACGACGGTCGAGCGCCTCGGCGGCGCCGATCGCTACGAGACCGCGCAGCTGGTCGCGGACTACGCGTTCGAGTCGGCCTCCGGCGCCTACGTCGCGACCGGTCGCAGCTTCCCCGACGCGCTGTCGGCCGGTGCCGCGGCCGGTCACCTCGACCAGCCGCTGCTGCTCGTCGACCCGGAAGCCCGGGTCCCGGCTGCGACGCTCGACGCGCTCGACGCGCTCGGCGTGGACCGCGTGCGCATCACCGGCTCGATCGTCACCGTCCCGTCGGCGATCGCCGGCGAGCTCGTCGACGCGGGCTTCACGGTGAGCCGTCTCGCCGGCGTCGACCGGTTCGCGACGTCGGCCATCATCACGGCCTCGGCGTTCGACGCCCCGGTCGCGACGGCCTACCTCGCCTCCGGGCAGAACTACCCCGACGCCCTCGCGGGCGCCGCGGTGGCCGGCGCGACGGACGTGCCGCTGCTCATCACGCGCACGACGTGCGTGCCCGAGCGCGTGCACGCCGAGCTCGAGCGCCTGCAGGTGTCGAGCGTGTCGCTCATCGGCGGCGAGCCGTCGCTGAGCCCGGCCGTCGCGTCGCTGAGCGTCTGCGGCTGATCGGCTGAACGAGACGGAGGGGCGGGGCTGCGGCTCCGCCCCTCCGGCGTGCTCGGCCTGCGGCGGCGCGTAGGCTCGATCCGTGACTGCCTCCGACACGACCGCCCCGGCCGGCGCGCTGATCGTCCGCCGCGCCCGCACCGGTGACGTGCGCGCGATGCGCGATCTCATCGAGCCCTACGTCGAGCGGCGCATCCTGCTGGGCAAGGAGCTCGTCACGCTCTTCGAAGCGGTCCAGGAGTTCGTGGTGGCCGAGCGCGACGGTCGGATCGTCGGATGCGGTGCGCTCCACGTGCTGTGGGAGGACATCGGCGAGGTGCGCACGATCGCGGTCGCCCAGGGCGCCCTCGGCAGGGGCGTCGGCCACGCCATGCTCGAGTCGCTCGAGCAGCGCGCACGCGACCTCGGCCTGTCCCGCCTGTTCTGCCTGACGTTCGAGACCGCCTTCTTCGGTCGCCACGGGTACGTCGAGGTCGCCGAGCAGGTCGTCAGCCCCGACGTGTTCGCGGAGCTCGTGCGCTCGCCCGACGGTGGCATCGCGGAGTTCCTCGACCTCGCCCATGTGAAGCCGAACACGCTCGGCAACACGCGCATGCTCAAGCGGCTGTGAGCCGCCGCTCGCCTACCCTGGATCGATGAGCCCGGCATCCTCCGCCAAGCGCCGCGCCGCCGTGCGCCGGCGCCGCACGCTGCTGGCACTGCTGGCGATCCTGGCGGTGCTCGCCGTCGTGCTGCTCGTCTGGCGCCCGTGGCAGGCGCCCGAGGCCGTCGCGCCCGCGGCGAGCGCGACCGCCGCGCCGACGGAGACCGCAGCACCGAGCGAGACGCCGACGCCCACGCCGACCGGGCCCTTCACACCCGTCGGCGGCAGCGGCGAGACCGACGAGCCCACCGAGCCGTGCGCGGCCGAGCAGATCGCCATCACGCCCGCGGTCGACAAGGACGCCTACGCGGCCGACGAGCCGGTGCAGCTGTCGTTCACGATCGAGAACACCGGCGACGGCGCATGCTCGCTCAACGCCGGCACGAGCGTGCAGGAGTACGAGATCCGCTCGGGTGACCGGGTCGTCTACCGCTGGTCGGACTGCGCCGCCGACGTGCAGGACAACGTCGTGCAGCTCGAGCCGGGGGTCGCGCAGTCGACCGTGCCCATCGACTGGGACCGCACCGCGTCGTCGATCGAGACGTGCACCGCGGAACGGCCGCAGGTGGATGCGGGCGGCGCCGAGTACACGCTCAGCGTGCGGGTGGGGGAGTACGGGAGCCGGGAGAGCGCGAGGTTCGTGCTCCAATAGGCGTCAGCTCCGGCCCGTCGCGGATGAGGCGCGCGCCGGCGCTCAGAACTCCGGGACGGCGACGAGGTGGCCGGGCTCGGCCTGCTTGCGGCCGGCGGCGATCGTCTCGGCCACGGCGATGCGCACGAGCGCGACGCCGTCGTCTACGAAGCGCGCATAGCCGAGCCGTCGAGCCTCGCCCTCGCGCCGCTTCGTCGCCGACGCGGCACGGATCTCGCCCGCGAGCGAGATCTCGCCCACCGCGGCGAGCGCCCGAGGCAGCGCGACGTTGCGGTGCGCGCTCGCGATCGACAGCGCGATCGCGAGGTCGGCGCCGGGCTCGGTGAGCTTGATGCCGCCGACCGTCGAGACGTAGACGTCATGGTTGCCGAGGCTCAGCAGCGCGTGCCGCTCGAGCACCGCGAGCACCATCGCGACGCGCGACGAGTCCACCCCGTTCACGACCCGGCGCGGCTGGGCCGTCGACGAGGGCACGACGAGCGCCTGCACCTCGACCGGGAGCGCGCGCCGACCCTCGAGCGCGATCGTCACGCAGGTGCCGGCGAGCGGCGTCGCCGAGCGCGACAGGAACAGGCCGGACGGATCAGGCACCTCGACGATGCCGTCGCCCGTCATCTCGAAGCAGCCGACCTCATCCGTCGGGCCGAACCGGTTCTTGGAGGCGCGCACGAACCGCAGCGCCGTCTGCCGGTCGCCGTCGAAGTGCGCCACGACGTCGACGAGGTGCTCGAGCACGCGCGGCCCGGCGACCGAGCCGTCCTTCGTGACGTGGCCGACGAGCAGGAGCGGCACATCCGCCTCCTTCGCCGCGCGGGTGAGCGCGGCGGCGACGTCGCGCACCTGGCTCGGACCGCCGGCGAGCGCTTCGTTCTCGGCGTTCGCGACCGTCTGCACGGAGTCGATGATCACGAGCTCCGGAGCCGTGTCGCGGATCTGCCCGAGGATCGTCGCGAGGTCGGTCTCGCTCGCGAGGTACAGCTGCGGCTCGAGCGCCCCGGTGCGCTCGGCCCGCAGGCGCACCTGCGCGAGCGACTCCTCGCCCGAGACGTAGAGCACGCGGCGGCCCGCGTGCGCCGCCTTCGCCGCGACCGCGAGCAGCAGGGTCGACTTCCCGACGCCCGGCTCGCCGGAGCACAGCACCACCGCACCGGGCACGAGTCCGCCGCCCAGCACGCGGTCGAACTCGGCGATGCCGCTGGCCCAGCGCGGCGCCTCGGCGGTCCGCAGCTCGGTGATCGGCCGGGCGGCTCGCGCGTCGGGCACGGCGGCGGGCGCGACCCGCTTCGCCTGCACGCCGGCCTCGCCGACCGTTCCCCACTGCTGGCACTCGCCGCAGCGGCCGACCCACTTGAGGGTCGTCCAGCCGCATTCGGAGCAGCGGTACGCGGGAGCCTTGACCATGCCTGCGAGGCTATCGGCGACCGCCCACGCGGCCCGACGGCGCTCCCCAGCCGCGCGGCCCGTGCACGCCGGTCGGTGCGGGCGCGCGCCCCCGGCGGCGAACATTGCGCGGATCGCGCAGAAACGGGTGCCGACCGGCTACCGTGACCCCATGCTCACCGTCGGCTCGATCGTGATCCGGTGCAGCGACCTCGAGCGTCAGCTGCTGTTCTGGACAGCCGCGCTCGACTACGAGCCGCGACTGCCGCTCGACGACGACTTCGCGCTGCTGCGGCCCCGCTCGGGCGCGGGGCCGAACGTGTCGCTCGACGCGACGCCGGCCGAGCGCGTGCTGCCCCCGCGCATCCACCTCGACCTCTATGCCGACGATCAGGTCGCCGAGGTCGGGCGGCTCGAGGCGATCGGCGCGCAGCGCGTGCACTGGCCGAAGCGGCCGCCGGACGCCGACTACCTCATCATGGAGGACCCCGAGGGCAACCGCTTCTGCGTGGTCGACGCCGCTCCGGGGGACGCCGCATGACCGCCCACGTGCGCGAGGCGACGGTCGCAGACTCGGCCGGCATCGCGCGCGTGCGCATCGAGACCTGGCGCACTGCGTATCGCGGCCTCGTGCCGCAGGAGGTGCTCGACCGGCTGAGCGTCGAGCGCGAGACGATCCTGCGCATCGAGCGGTGGGACGAGCACCACGCGGATGCCGCCGCGCATGACCTGGTCGCGGTCGCCGACGGCGAGGTGGTGGGCTGGGCGTTCGCGGGTCGCGCGCGCGACCCCGATCCGCCGGCGACCGGCGAGCTCTACGCGATCTACGCGATCGCCGAGCGGTGGTCGCGCGGCGTGGGCCACGCGCTGCTGATGGAGGTCGAGCGCAGGCTCATCGCCGACGGCCACGAGGGCGCGTACCTCTGGGTGCTGTCGGGCAACGCTCGCGCGGCCGCGTTCTACGAGCAGCACGGCTGGCACGCCGACGGCGGCCGGAAGGTCGAGGAGGGGATGCACGAGGAGCGCAGGGTGCGCACCTTCGCCGAGCGTTTGGGCTCCGCCCCGAGCCTCGTGTAGGCTCGTCCCTTGGTGACGTGTCCGAGCGGCCGAAGGTGCGACTCTCGAAAAGTCGTGTGGAGCAACCCTCCACCGTGGGTTCAAATCCCACCGTCACCGCCAGCGGCACGAAGGCCCCGCCTCCTCAGGGAGGCGGGGCCTTCGTCGTGCGCGGGCGCCGACGGCTCGCTAGCGGCGGCGGCCGGGGCCCGGGCGACCGGACCTTCCAGGACCGCCCGGTCGGCGGGGACGGTTGGGGCGCAGCGGCTGCCTGGGCTTCGAGGTGCGCGGCTTCGCGCCCGTGGCGGACTGCCCGGGCTCCACCCGGTGCTCGCGATCAGCGTCGTGCTCGCGATCGGCGCCGCGGGACGAGCCGGGCCTGCGGCCGCGCGCGATGCCGATGAGCTCCTGGTGCAGGGGGGAGTCCGCGCTCCGCGCCCAGACGAGCGCGATCGTGGTGGTCGGCAGGTCGGTCACCACGCGGTGCCGCGTCCCGTCGCCGCCCAGCGCGCGGGCCACCGACATCGGCACGATCGCGAGGCCCGCGCCCGTCGCGATGACCTCGAGCACCTGCGCGGACGTCATGCCGCCCGCCTCGAGCATCGTCTCGCCCTCGAGGTCGGCGACGGTCACCGTGTCGAACGCGACGATCGGATGGCCCTGCGCGGCGACCACGACGGGGAGCTCCTCGTAGAGCGCCACGACGTGCAGCTCGTCGAGCGCGTCGTCGTCGAGCGGCAGCCGCGCGAGCACCGCGTCTGCCCGGCCGTCGCCGAGGGCGGCCACGGCATCCGCGTCGTCGAGCGGGACGAGCTCGATCGGCACGTCGGGCACGCGCTCGGCCCACACCCGCATCCACTTCGCGGGCGTGACGCCGGGCACACCGCCCAGTCGGAACCGTTCCATGCGTCCAGTCTGCCCCGTGGACCGAGACTGCAGGCTCAGGCGCGAGCGGGCGCGACCATCGCGCCCGGTCGGCGCTGAGCCTGCAGCAGAGGACGGGAGGGGTCAGACGCGCTCGAGGAAGGCGACGACGTCGGCGAGCTCCTCGGCGACGATGGAGTGCGCGCGGTGGTACGTGCGGCGGTCCACGTCGAAGTGCGCATCGAGCCACGGTGCCGAGCGCTGCACCGCCTCGGGGCGGATGACGTCCTCGAGGTCGCCGATCGTCGTGAGCAGCGGGATGTGGGGCTGCCGCGCGGCGAGCGCCGCGTCGCCCGGGTGCTCGTGCGGGTCCACGAACGAGGCGAGGTGGGCGATCGACGCGATCCTGTCCGGCGCCTGGCGCGCCATCTGCACCGCGACCACACCGCCCTGCGAGAAGCCCAGCAGGTGGAGGCGCGGGTGCTCCGCCTGCAGCCCGTCGAGCCAGCGCAGCACCGCGGCGGCCGACGCGTCGAGCATGGCCGGGTCGCTCGTCTCGAAGCTCGTGCCGTCGAACCAAGCGAAGCCGCCGCCGTAGACGACGGGCGCGCGCAGCGACGCGACCGCGAGGTCGGCCGGCAGGTGGGGCACCAGTCCGAAGAGGTCCCCCTCGTGCGAGCCGAGCCCGTGCAGGAGGACGAGCAGGTCGGCGCCCGCGTCCGCTGGGCGCCAGAGCACCGCATCCGGGTCGATCTGCTGCATGCGGGCTCCCTCCGGCCGGCACGGGCGAGCTGCCCGCGACTCCACCGACACCGTAGCCTCGAAGCATGGAGCAGGGCGCGTGACGAGCACCTCGGCCACCACGAGGGTGCTGCCGACGACGGGCGCGCGGGGCGGCGCTCGACGACCGGGTGCTCGACGACCGGGTCGCGGCGCCATCGGCCGGGTCGTCTCGCTCGACGCCGCTCGCGGGCTGCTCGTGCTCGCGACCGTCGCCTGGCTCGCGGCCCCGCGCCGCCCCTTCGCGGCCTCCGAGCCGTGGGGCGCGATCGGGCTCGACGCGGTGGCGCTGCCTGCGTTCGCCGTCGTCGCCGGCTGCGCGTTCGCGATGGCGCAGCACCGCGGGTGGACGAGCGGCGCGCGCGTGCTCGGTCGTGTCGCGCTGCTGCTCGTCGCCGGCCTCGCGCTCGCGGCGGCCGTCGGCCTCATCGGGGGCGCGGCCGCGGGCATCGCGTTCGACCCCGAGGCGGGCACGCTCGGCGGGCTCGAGCGGATGCGCGTCAGCGGACCGCTCCTGCAGCTCGGCGTCGCGCTCGCGGCCCTCGGCTTCCTCGGCCTGCTCGCGAGCACGTGGGCGGGCTGGGCGTGGGCGACCGTCATCAGCACGGCGATCGGCTCGGGGACGCTCTGGCTGAGCGCGGGACTGTGCGGAGGGGCGGGCGGCCGGCTGAGCGACGCGTGCAGCCCCGCGACGCTCCTCGTCGGCGGCATCGCGGATGCGGCCGGCGCGCCCGTCGACCCGGCCGTCACGCAGGCGGTCACCACCGCGATCGCCGGCCTCGGGCTGTCGCTGCCGGCGACCGCCGGTGCGGCGCTCGCGCACGCGCTGCTGCGCGCCCGCAGCGTCGACGCGCACCAGCGGGGCCGGGTCATCGGCTACGGGCTCCTCGCCGCGGTGCTCTTCGGCGTGCTCGGGATCCTCTCGTACTTCACGCCGACCGTCTGGCTCCACCCGCCGCTCGAGCCGGCGACGGCGCTCTGGACGCCGCCGCTCACCCTCGCGGTGGCGAGCCTCGCCGCGGTGCTCGCGAGCGCGACGCATCCGTCGGTCGACACCGACCTCCGCGGCGGCACCTCGGCGCTCGGCGCGTTCGCCGAGCCGTTCGCCGCCGTCGGCCGCATCAGCCTGCTCGCGGTGGGGACGACGCTCGCCGCGAGGACGCTGCTCGAGGCGCTGCCGGATCTGGATCCGGTCGGCTGGTTCGCCGCGCTCGGCGACATCCCGTCGATCGTGCTCGGCCTGCTCGTCGTCGCGGCATGGCTCGCGCTCGCCCTGTGGGCGCAGCGTCGGGGCGCGCGCCTGCGCCCCTGACGACCGCCGTCCCCATCCGTCCCGCCATCGCAGGCTCAGGGCCGAGCGGACGCGATGAGCGCGTCCGTGCCGCGGAGAGCCTGCGATCGAGGCAGCACGGCAGAATGGGGCCATGGCCGTGCGCACCCCCGACCCGAATCCAGGCTGGCTCAGCGACGAGGAGCTCCAGCAGGCGCGTGAGCGGCTGCCCATCCTCTACGTCGAGGCGATCCCGGTGCGGCTCGACGGCATCGGGCAGGTGACCGACGTCGGGCTGCTGCTGCGCATGAACGAGCACAGCCAGATGACGCGCACGATCGTCTCGGGCCGCGTCATGCGCGGCGAGCGCGTGCGCGACGCGCTGTACCGCCACCTCGAGAAGGACCTCGGACCCATGGCGTTCCCGCAGCTGCCCGCGAGCCCGGTGCCCTTCCACATCGCCGAGTACTTCCCGATCCACGGCGACGGGCTCTACTCCGACGACCGGCAGCACGCCGTCTCCCTCTGCTACATCGTGCCGGTCACGGGCTCGTGCGACCCGCGCCAGGATGCGCTGGAGCTCACGTGGCTGCGCCCGGAGGCCGCTGCCTCGGAGCTCATCGCCACCGAGATGGAGGGCGGCCGCGGCAGCCTCGTGCGCGCCGCGCTCGCCCACTGCGGGGCGCTGCGCTGACGCGCACGCCCAGCGCGCCACCGTAGGCTTGCGCCATGAGCGCTCGGTACCAGGTGACCCTCGAGTGGGGTGAGGCGGGCGTGCGCGCCGCCGCCGCCGACGTCGTCGTGATCGCCGACGCGGACCGCGGGCCCGAGACAGCGGCCCTGCACGACCTCGCGCCGCGCACGTCGCTCGTGCTCGACGCGACGCTCGCGAGCGCATCCGCCGTCGCCCGCGCCGCGCTCGACGAGCAGGAGCGACGGGGCAACCGCGCATCGATCGCGATCGTCGCCGCCGGTGCGCGGTGGGCGGACGGCTCGCTGCGGCCGACCGCGGCCGACCTGCTCGTCGCCGGCCGCGTCGTCGACGAGCTCGCCGAGCTCGGCATCGACTTCCACAGCCCCGCGTGCGCCGCGGCGTGCGCGGCCGCCGTCGCGCTGCGCGGCGCGACCGAGACCCTCCTCGCGGCGGACGCCGCCGCGATCCACCCCGCCACACACCGAGCAGGAGCCGAACGATGACCTGGCAGGCCGACCCCGCACGCTACGACACCGAGCGCCCCGGCGCCATGCAGTACCGCCGAGCCGGCGCATCCGGCCTCAAGCTGCCGCTCCTCACGCTGGGGATGTGGCACAACTTCGGTGACGACGTGCCGCTCGATCGCCAGCGCGACCTGCTCACGACCGCGTTCGACCGCGGCATCACCCACTTCGACCTCGCCAACAACTACGGCCCGCCGTTCGGCGCCTCCGAGCTGAACTTCGGTCGTGTGATGGCGAGCGACCTGCACGCGCACCGCGACGAGATCCTCGTCACCACGAAGGCCGGCTGGGACATGTGGCCGGGCCCGTACGGCATCGGCGGCAGCCGCAAGTACCTGATCGCGAGCCTCGACCAGTCGCTCGCGCGCATGGGGCTCGACTACGTCGACATCTTCTACCACCACCGTCCCGACCCCGAGACGCCGCTCGAGGAGACCATGGCGGCCCTCGACCACATCGTGCGCACCGGCCGTGCGCTCTACGTGGGGGTGTCCAGCTACTCGGCGGACGAGACCCGCCGCGCCCACGAGATCCTCGCCTCGCTCGGGACGCCGCTGACGATCCACCAGCCCTCGTACTCGATGCTGAACCGCTGGATCGAGCGCGATGGCCTGCTCGACGCCGCGGGCGAGCTCGGCGTGGGCGTCATCGGCTTCACCGCGCTCGCGCAGGGCCTGCTCACCGGCAAGTACCTCGAGGGCGTCCCGTCCGACTCGCGGGCCGGCCGCGGGAGCGCCCGCAAGCCCCTCGACCCGAAGGTCTCGCCGGAGGCGATGGAGCGCATCCGCGGACTTGCCCGCATCGCCGAGGACCGCGGGCAGTCGCTCGCGCAGCTCGCGCTCGCGTGGGCGCTCCGCGACCCGCGCGTGACGTCGCTGACGATCGGCGCCTCGCGCGTCGAGCAGCTCGAGCAGAACATCGGTGCCCTCGACCGGCTCGACTTCACCGACGCCGAGCTCGCGGCCATCGACGAGCTCGCGCAGGACGAGCCGGGCGTCGACCTCTGGGCGCAGGCGCGCGACTCGCGCGGCTGAGCCGCCGCCGCGGGGCCTCCCGGCCCCGCGGCACGACTCGCGGGTGTCGCGCGCGGGCGGCCGCGGCTACCGTGGCGCCATGGCGGCGACCAGGCCCACGACGCCCGGCGAGCGCACGTTCCTGCACGTGCTGGCGAACACGGCGCTCGCGAACGTCACGACGAGCTTCCTCTGGTTCGCGCTGACGTTCTGGGTCTACCTCGAGACCCGCTCGGTGCTCGCGACCGGCATCATCGGCGGCGCATACATGCTGTTCGTGGCGTTCGGCAGCATGCTGTTCGGCTCGATCGTCGACCACCACCGCAAGCTGCGCGTGATGCTGCTCTCGGGCACCGTGACGCTCACGGCGTTCGCCCTCGCCGGCGCGATGTACCTGCTGCTGCCCGAGCCGGCGCTGCTCGACCTCGCCCAGCCGTGGTTCTGGCTCTTCACCGCGATCATCCTGGGCGGCGCGGTCGTCGAGCACATGCGCAACATCGCCCTGTCGACCACCGTCACGCTGCTCGTGCCCGACGAGCGGCATGCGAACGCGAACGGCATGGTGGGGACCGTGCAGGGCCTGGCGTTCATCATCACGAGCGTGTTCTCGGGCCTCGCGATCGGCCGGCTCGGCATGGGGTGGACGATCGCGATCGCCATCGCGCTCACGGCGGTGAGCCTCGCCCACCTCGCGACGCTCCGGATGCCGGAGGACGTGGTCGCGCTCGACGCCGACGACACGGCCCGCGGCGTCGACCTGCGCGGCTCGGTCCGCGCGGTGCTCGCGATCGGCGGCCTCTTCGCGCTCATCGTCTTCTCGACCTTCAACAACCTCATCGGCGGCGTCTACATGGCGCTCATGGATCCGTACGGGCTCGAGATCCTCTCCGTGGAGCTGTGGGGCCTCGTGCTGGGCGTCACGGCGACCGGCTTCGTCATCGGCGGTCTCGCGGTCGCGCGGTTCGGCCTCGGCAGGCGACCGATCCGCACGCTGCTGCTCGTCGTCGTGGCGATGGGCGCGCTCGGTGCGCTCTTCGCGGTGCGCGAGCAGTGGTGGCTCTACGCCGGCGGCATCTGGCTCTACATGTGCTTGATCCCCGCCGCGGAGGCGGCCGAGCAGACCGTCATCCAGCGCGTCGTGCCGCTCAGCCGGCAGGGTCGGGTGTTCGGGTTCGCGATGGCCTTCGAGTCGGCTGCCGCGCCGATCACCGCGTTCCTCATCGCCCCGATCGCCGAGTTCTGGATCATCCCGTGGGCGCGCTCCGACGAGGGCGCGATGACGCTCGAGCCGTGGCTCGGCACCGGCACCACGCGGGGCATCGCGCTCGTGTTCGTCATCGGCGGCGCCATCATGGTCGTCGCCGCGCTCCTCGCGTTCCTCACGCGCTCGTACCACCGGATCAGCGCGTCGTACGAGGCGTCGGCGCCCGAGCAGGGCGGCGAGCCGGACGGCGCGTCGCGTCCCGAGCAGGTTCCGGCGGTGAGGGAGGGCGGCAGCGAGGCCGAGGCGGGGTAGGCCGAGCGCCGGCCGCGGCTCGCGGGACGGCGTCAGGCGGCCGTCGCGCGCCGCTGCCAGCGGATCTCGACGAGCCGCCGCGCCGCGCTCGTGCACGCGCGGCACGCGTAGCGCCCGCGCGGCGCGCGGAAGCGCACGTGCTCGTGGCCGCCGGGGCAGGAGCCGACCCATCCGGCGCGCTCCGACGCGATCTCGCCCCGGTGCGTCCGGCCGCCCACGTAGCCGAGCTCGCGGGCCGTGCGCTGCCACCGGGGCCCGTGCCCGGCGGCCGGTCCGGCCAGCGCGTGGGCGACCTCGTGCAGCAGGGTCTGGTGCACGTCGTCGTCCTCCCAGCGCGCGGCCAGGTGCTTCGACACCGAGATGCGTCGCGCGGTGTAGTCGGTGAGACCGGCGCGCTTCACGGCGCGGTCGAAGCCGAAGGTCCAGCCGTCGTCGAGGTGCAGGCGGATGAGCGCCTCCGCCCACACCCGCACGCGCTCGAGATCCGCCACCGCGCCCTGCCCTCCTGCCGCCATGCATCCGACCGGCCGAGCATGCCAGCAGCGCGCCATCCGGCGCGAACCGGTGCCGGCACCCTGTGGATGCGTGTCAGCGGCCGCCCCAGATCGGATGCGACGCGCGCGGCACGTCGCGCTCCGCCCGCAGCGCCTCGGTCTGCGCGCGGTCGGTCGCGACGAGCAGCGCGACCTCGGCCGCCTGCAGCTGCTCCGCGGGCAGCTCGGCCTCGCGGCAGAGCTCGACGGCGACGGTGAAGTCGACGCACGCCTCGTGCCACTGGTGCAGCGCGAAGTGCACGGTGCCCCGCTGCTGGAGCGCGTGCGCCCACAGCTCGACCCAGTCGTTCGAGCGCGACTCGGCGATGAGCGCGGTGCACTCCCGGAGCGCCGTGCGCAGGTCGCCGCGCGTCTGCACCACGGAGGCCCGCAGCAGCCGCGCCTCCGCGACGCGGTCGCGCGAGCCGGATGCCCGCGCGAGCGTGACGGCCTCGGTCGCCGCCGCGAGCGCCTCGTCGAGCCTGCCGATGCTCTCGAGCAGCCACGCGCGCTCCGACACCGCGGCGAGCGAGCGCTCGCGGCCGAGCTGGCGCAGCCTGCGCGCGGCCGCGGCGACGTCGACGGCGTTCCGCAGCGCGGTCTGGTCGTAGCCGATCGACTCGCTCATCCCGACATCGTCCCGCACCGGCGCCGATTCACCGGGAGCACGCGCCGCGCGCCGCGCACCCTCGCGCCGTGCATCGGCCGGTGCGGGCGTCGCCGGCGCGGGTCAGCCGAAGACGCCGCGGCCGGGCGCGGGGCTCGGCGTCGCGTCCGCGTCCCGCGCCGGCAGCGCGCCGCCCAGGAATCGCCGCAGCTCCGCACCCGCCACGACCTTGCCGGGCAGCGGGTCGCGGCGGAGCGCCCGGCCGATCGCGTCGAGGTCGGGCAGCTCGCGCCCCGCGACCGCCACGACGTTGCCGAAGCGCCGTCCCTTGAGCATGCCGGGGTCGGCGAGCGCGGCGGCATCCTCGTGCACCTCGAGCAGCGCGGCCAGCTGCCGCTTGGCGAACGCGAGGGTGCGGTCGTCCGCGATGTTCACGACCACGACACCGGTGGGCGCGAGCAGGTCGCGCACGAGCGCGTGGAACTCGACGGTGGTCACGTGCGCGGGCGTCTGGGCGCCGGAGAACACGTCGACGACCACGAGGTCGACGGCGCCCCTGAGCCCCGCCGGCAGCCTGGACAGCTGCTCGCGGGCATCGCCGTAGCGCACGCGCACGCTCGCCCCGCGCGGCAGCGGCGCGACCTCGCGCACGAGCTCGACGAGCAGCGGCTCGAGCTCGATCACCTGCTGGCGCGAGCCGGGGCGGGTCGCGTCGACGTAGCGGGGGAGCGTGAGCGCGCCCGCGCCGAGGTGGACGGCCGTGATCGCACCGGCGGGCAGCGCGTCGATCACGTGACCGATCTGCTGCACGTACTCGTACACGAGCAGCTGGGGCCGCTCCGGGTCGACGTGCGACTGCGGGGTGCCGTCGCCCCGCCGCCCATAAAAAAGCCCGGCATTGCCGGGCCCTGTTGGGTGCCGACGTCCGGCGGGGCCGGAACAGGGGGGATCCAGATTTCCCCGCCGAACGTCGACATTGA
>JAPSJX010000039.1:0-2990 GCA_031178105.1 Agrococcus sp.
GTCGACCACGAGCGGCGCGTGCATCCCGACCGCGAGCCGATGACCGAGCGGGCCTTCTGGCGCGACGAGTACCGCCGCCAGGACGCGAACCCCGAGGGCCGCTGCTGCTGACCGCGGCAGCGTGACCCCTGCCGGTCGAGCCGGTCGGCGCGCTCTGCGCGCCGCCCGAGTCGAGACCATGGCGACGGGCGCTCCTGCTTCGCACGGGATGGTCTCGACTGGCGCGGCCGCAGGGGCGGCCGTGCGGCTCGACCAGCAGAGGAGGAACCGCGCGGCTCGGCCGCCATCGCGATCAGCGGGGCTCGGGCTCGAGCGGGGTCGCGGGCTCTGGCTCAGTCGCGGGCGGCGGGTCCGTCAGGGCCGCGGCGTAGGCGCGCACCGAACGGTTGTAGCGGGGCAGCGACGGCCCGAGCGCCTCGAGGGCGATGCGCAGCGCCTCGTCGTGGCGGCCGGCGCTGTGCAGCGCGAGCGCGAGGAACGCGCGAGGCGTCGCGCCGGTCGACGGATGCTCCGGCGCGGCTTCCAGGACCGCGATCGCCTCGTCGAGGCGGCCGGCGTTCCGCAGCGTCGAGCCGTACTGCACGGCGAGCTGGGCGTGCCGCTCCGCGTCGAGCCCGAGTGCGAGCGCCCGCTCGTACTCGCGCTCCGCCTCCCGCTCACGGCCCTGCGCGTCGAGCATGCCCGCGAGCTCGAAGGCCGCGCGGCCGTCGACGCCGGGGTAGGCGCCCGCGAGCGCTCGCATCGCCGCGATCGCGTCCTCGGCGGGCGTCTCGTCGACGCGGTCCCACAGCTCGGCGACCGCGGCGCTCCAAGCCGCGGTCTCCCACTCGAGGCTCACGGCGTCAGCCCCGTGTGGTGCGCCGCGAACGCCAGCTGGTCGGCGAACTCGAGCGCGGCCGCATCCTTGGGCTTGCCCATGCCGTGCCCCGCCCGGGTGTCGATCGAGAGCAGCACCGGCGCATCCGACCCGGACGCCGCCTGCGCCCGCTGCAGCTCCGCCGCGAACTTGAACGAGTGCGCGGGCACGACGCGGTCGTCGTGGTCGCCGGTGGTGATGAGCGTCGGCGGGTAGGCGGTCTCGCGCACGTTGTGGAGCGGCGAGTACGCGCGGAGGTACGCGTGCGCCTCCCCCTCGTCCGGATCGCCGTAGTCGCTCGTCCACGCCCAGCCGATCGTGAACCGGTGGAAGCGCAGCATGTCGAGCACGCCGACGCCGGGCAGCACGGCCCCCCAGAGCTCCGGGCGCTGCGTGAGGGCCGCGCCCGCGAGCAGGCCGCCGTTCGAGCGGCCGTGCAGCGCGAGCTGCTCGTGCGTCGTGACCCCGGTCGCGACGAGGTGCTCCGCGATCGCGAACAGGTCGTCGAAGACCTGCTGCTTGCGCTCCTTCGTGCCGCCCTTGTGCCAGTGCGAGCCGAACTCGCCGCCGCCGCGCAGGTTCGGCACGACGAGCACGCCGCCCGCGGCGACCCATGCGGCGAGCACCGCTCGGAACCCCGGGTTCATCGGGATGTTGAAGCCGCCGTAGCCCCAGACGAGCGTGGGCCGCGGGGCGCCGCCGACGTCGCCGGCGGGCCGCACGACGAAGGCGGGCACGGCCTGGCCGTCCGTGGAGATCGCGCGGATGCGCTCGGTCGCCGCGTCGGGCGCTGCCGGTCCCGGCGTCGGCAGCGTGCGATGGGCGACGAGCCGCGCGCCGTCGACCTCGATCACGTGGCGGGTGCCGCGGTCGACGAAGCTCTGGGTCGAGGCGAGCACGACGCCCGACTCCTGGCTCGCGTCGGAGCCGGTGATCGAGACGCCGTCGCCGAGCGGCACGTGGTCGCCGAGCTCGCCGGCGAAGGTGGCGAGCTGCATGCGGTGGCTCGCGTCGTGCGAGTACTCGAGCACGAGGCCGGTCGCGGTGAGCGAGGCGTCGAGCAGCACGTCCTCCGGATGCTCCGGCACGACCGTCGACTCGTGTCCGGTCTCGAGGTCGAACACCGCGAGCCGGTAGCGGGCGGCGTCGGCGTCGGTGACGGCGTAGAGGCGTCCCTCGCGCACGCCGATCGCGTTCCACTCGTGCTCGCGGCCCTCCACGAGCTGCGTGAGCGCGTGGTCCCCGTGGCGCCGGGCTGCGAGGTCGTTGCCGCTCGACGATCCGGTGTCGGTCGAGAGCACGAACCACACGTCGTCGCGCGGCCAGTGCCGGGCGAACATCCGCGGCTCGTCGGGGTTCGACCACATGGCGCCGTCGTCGCCGACGGCCGTGCCGACGACGTGCCCCAGGAGGCGGCCGCCGCCCATCTCGTCGGTGAGCGCGTCGCCGGACGGGGCGTCGTACGCCCAGTAGCTGAACGAGCGGTCGTCGAGCCAGACGGCGCTGTTCCACTTCGTCCACGGGATCTCGTCCGGCAGATCCTCACCCGTGGCGACGTCGCGGATGCGGATGGTGCGCCAGTCGGAGCCACCGTCGGCGGCGCCGTAGGCGAGCAGCGTGCCTGCGGGGTTGACGGAGGCCATGGTGACGGCGACGGTGCCGTCGTCGGAGAGCGCGTTCGGGTCGAGCAGCACGCGCGGCCCGTCGTCGAGCTCGTCGACCGAGCCGGCCGTGACGAGGACCGGTTGGTTCTGGCCGTCGCTGTGCCAGGCGAAGGCGCGACCGCCGCGCATCCAGGGGCAGCCGCGGGTGGGCGCGGTGAGCAGCGCCGTCACGCGCTCCCGGAACGCCTCGCGGGCGGGGAGCGCGGCGAGCACCGGCTCGGCGAATGCGTTCTGCGCCTCGATGAACGCGCGCGTCTCGGCGCTCTCGCCGTCCTCGAGCCAGCGGTACGGGTCGGCGACCGCCTCCCCGTGGAGGATCTCAACGGTGTCGTCGCGTCGCACGTCGGGGTAGCGCATCCGCCCAGCCTAGGTCGCCCCTCCCTCCGACAATGCAGGCTCAGCGGCGGGGGGGGGGGGGGGGGTGGGGGCGCCCCCCCCCCCCCGGCGGCCACCAGGGCCACCCCCGGGGG
>JAPSJX010000039.1:3000-17068 GCA_031178105.1 Agrococcus sp.
CGGGCGGGCCGCCCCCCCCCCCCCCCCCCCCCCCCCCCCCCCCCCCCCCCCCCCCCGGCGCCGGCGCGGGCCCCCCCCCCCCCCCCCCCCCCCCCCGCCGCTGAGCCTGCAAAAGCGGAACAGCCGGAGGGGGGGCTACTTCGCGACGCCGGGGTGCGTCATCGAGAGGAGGTCGAGGGCCCTGTCCATGTCGGCCTCCGACAGGTCGCCGCGCTCGACGTACCCGAGGTCGATGACGGCCTCGCGCACCGTGATGCCCTGCTTGACCGAGTGCTTCGCGATCTTCGCCGCAGCCTCGTAGCCGATCAGGCGGTTGAGCGGCGTGACGATCGACGGGCTCATGCCGGCGAGCGCGGCCGCGCGCTCGACGTCGGCCTCGAGCCCCGCGACGGTCTTGTCGGCGAGCACGCGCGACGCGTTCGACAGCAGGCGGATCGACTCGAGCAGCGCGGTGCCCATCACCGGGATCTGCACGTTCAGCTCGAACGAGCCCGAGGCGCCCGCCCACGCGACGGTCGCGTCGTTGCCGATGATGCGCGCGCACACCATGAGCACGGCCTCCGGCACGACCGGGTTCACCTTGCCGGGCATGATCGACGAGCCCGGCTGCAGGTCGGGGATGCGCAGCTCGCCGAGCCCCGTGTTCGGGCCGGAGCCCATCCAGCGCAGATCGTTGTTGATCTTCGTCAGCGAGACGGCGATCGTGCGCAGCGCACCGGATGCCTCGACGAGGCCGTCGCGGTTGGCCTGCGCCTCGAAGTGGTTGCGCGCCTCGGTGATCGGCAGCCCGGACGAGGCGGCGATCTCGGCGATCACCCGCTCCGGGAAGCCGAGCGGCGTGTTGATGCCCGTGCCGACGGCCGTGCCGCCCTGCGGCACCTCGGCGACGCGGGGGAGCGCCGCCTGGATGCGCTCGATGCCGTAGCGGACCTGCGAGGCGTAGCCGCCGAACTCCTGGCCCAGCGTGACGGGCGTCGCGTCCATGAGGTGCGTGCGGCCGGGCTTCACCGCGTCGGCCCACAGCGTCGCCTTCTCCTCGAGCGCGTCGGCGAGGTGGTCGAGCGCCGGGATGGCCTGCTCGATGAGCGCACCGGTGACGGCGATGTGCACCGAGGTCGGGAAGACGTCGTTCGACGACTGGGATGCGTTGACGTGGTCGTTCGGGTGCACCGCCGAGCCGCGGTGGCGGGTCGCGAGCGTCGCGAGCACCTCGTTCATGTTCATGTTCGAGGAGGTGCCGGAGCCGGTCTGGTAGGTGTCGACCGGGAACTGGTCGTGGTGCGCGCCACCGATGACCTCGTCGGCTGCCGCGACGATGGCGTCGGCGACGTCGGCCTCGAGGATGCCGAGCTCGCGGTTCGCGATCGCCGCGGCCCGCTTGATGCGGGCGAGCGCCACGATCTGCGCCGGCTCGAGGCCGGAGCCCGAGATGGGGAAGTTCTCGACGGCGCGCTGCGTCTGCGCGGCGTACAGCGCGTCCTTGGGGACGCGCACCTCGCCCATCGTGTCGTGCTCGATGCGGTACTGGTCCTGCGCGTTCACGTCGTCGTGCCTCCGGTCGTGCGTGGTGGTGGGGTCGGTCACTCGCCGGCCGCGAGCTGCGCGCTCACGGCCTCGGCGAAGGTCTGCAGCTCGGCGTCGCCCGCGGTGCCGGCGACGACGACGGTGGATGCGCCGCGCTCGGTGGTGAGCACGTAGGCGAGGTTGCCGGGGTCCTCGGCGGCGCGCTGATCGTGCTCGGTCCAGGTGACCCCGTCGATCTCCCGCTCGCCGGTCTGCGGTGCGCTCTCCGTCGCCGTGGCGAGCCACGTCGGGTTCGCGTCCACGGCCTGCGTGAACGAGACGAACCGCTGCTCGGGGCTCACGTAGCCGGCGTACCAGGTGGTGATGCCGTCGGCGCCGGTGCGGAGCTCCGCGAGGTTCGCCTCCCAGCCGTCGGGCAGCGCCGGGACGACGAGCGGGGCGTCGACGACGCCCTGCGCCGCGGCGGCGGCCGCAGGCACGTCGAACGCCTCGCGCTCCGGCAGCCCCGGGCGCACGACGACGAGCACCATGACGAGGACGAGCGCCAGGCAGACGACCACCGCGGCGATGAGGTTGCCGAAGGTCTGGTTGTCGCGGTGGCGCTTCGAGGCGGCCGCCTTGCGGGCGGCCGTCTCCTCCGGCGTCTCCGGGCGACCGAGCTCGGCGACGATGCGGCGATCGCGGCTCATGCCCGATCGGCCTCCTGCGCCGGCGCGGCGGGGGCCGAGGCCCGCGCCGCGTCGAGCCGCGCCTTCGCGCCCTGCAGCCACTCCTCGCACCGATCGGCGAGGGCGTTCCCGCGCTCCCAGAGGGCGAGCGACTCCTCGAGCGACGCGCCGCCCGACTCGAGCGCCTGCACGACGCGCACGAGCTCGTCGCGCGCGGCCTCGTAGCCGAGCTCGGCGACGGGCGCGGCGGGGTCGGGATTCGTCACAGCATCAGCCTACCGCGACGCTCTCCCGCGGCGGCGGCTCGCCCAGGCGGCGAGCTCGTGTGCATCGGGGTACAGAACGCGTGCCAAGATCGAGATCAGACATCCAGACGACCGTGAGGATCTGCCGTGCCCATCGCACCCGCCGACGCCACCATGGCTGAGATCGAGCAGCTCATCCGCTTCGACACCACGAGCCGGGAGTCGAACCTCGAGCTCGTCGACCACGTCGCAGCGCGGCTCGCCGCCGTCGGCGTCGAGCCGGTGCTCGTGCCGAACGCCGACGGCACGAAGGCGAACGTGCTCGCGACCTTCCCGGCCGCTGACGGCACCGTCACCGGCGGCATCGTGCTGTCGGCGCACACCGACGTGGTGCCGGTGGACGGGCAGCGCTGGAGCAGCGAGCCCTTCGTGCCCGAGACCCGCGACGGGCGGCTGTACGCCCGCGGCAGCGCCGACATGAAGTCGTTCCTGGGCGTCGTCCTCGCGAAGCTGCCGCAGCTCGCGCAGGCGAGGCTCGCAGAACCCGTCCACCTCGCCCTCTCGTACGACGAGGAGGTGGGATGCGTCGGGGCCGTCGACCTCGTCGACGAGATCGTGCGCCGGGGTCTCGCGCCGCGCGGCTGCGTCGTGGGGGAGCCGACGAGCATGCGCATCGTGCGCGGCCACAAGTCCATGAACGTCTTCCGCGTCGACGTCCGCGGCGTCGCCGCGCACTCGTCGCTCACCCCGCAGGGGGAGAACGCGATCGTGGCAGCCGCCGAGCTCGTCCGCTTCGTCCAGGGCGTCGCCGACGAGCTGCGCGTCGAGGGCCCGTTCGACGACGGCTACGTCGTCCCCTTCACGAGCGTGAGCGTCAACCGCATCGACGGCGGCATCGCCGTCAACACGATCCCGGCCGAGTGCACCGTCCACTTCGAGTTCCGCGCGCTCACGACGGTCGACCACGAGGCGCTCGTGGAGCGCTTCCGCGCCGAGTGCCGTCGCATCGAGGCGGCCATGCGCGAGCGCCACCCCGAGGCGAGCGTGGAGCTGTCGATCACCGCCGCAGCGCCGGGCGTCGACACGCCCGCCGAGGCGGAGATCGTCGCCCTCGCCGCCGCGTGGGGCGGGGAGCCGAGCGACGACAAGGTGACCTACGGCACGGAGGCCGGCCTCTTCGCGAACGCAGGCATCCCCACCGTCGTGTGCGGCCCCGGTGACATCGCCCAGGCGCACGCCCCCGACGAGTTCATCGAGCTCGACCAGATCGCGCGCTGCGAGGCGTTCGTCGATCGCCTGCTCGCCGACCTCAGCACCCAGCACTGATCGCGCAGCGCCCGCCGCATCTGGCGGGCGAGCCAGGAGGAGACAGCATGACCACTGCAGCACCCCCGACCCAGGTCACGCCCGAGCGGCTCGCCGCCGCCAAGAAGGCGGTGATCTCGAGCTCGATCGGCGCCGCCCTCGAGTGGTTCGACATCATCGTCTACGCGTCGTTCGCCGTGGTCATCACCGCGAACTTCTTCCCCGACGCGGGCGCATACGGGCTGCTCCTGACGTTCGCGACCTTCGCGACCACCTACCTCATCCGCCCGCTCGGCGGCCTGATCCTGGGCAGCTGGGCCGACCGGAAGGGGCGCAAGAACGCTCTGACGCTCACGCTGCTGCTCATGATGGTCGGGACGCTGCTGATGGCCGTCGCGCCCACCTACGCGATGGTCGGCGTCTGGGGAGGCGTGATCATCCTGCTCTCACGGCTCATCCAGGGCTTCTCGGCGGGCGGCGAGTTCGGCACCGCCACGACGTTCCTGATCGAGACGGCCCCGCACAAGAAGATGTTCTACGGGTCGTGGCAGATCGCGGCGCAGGGTGCCTCGATGCTGCTCGCGTCGGCGTTCGGCTACGCCCTCAACACCTGGCTGTCCGAGGAGGACCTGTACGCGTGGGGCTGGCGCGTGCCGTTCTTCGTCGGCCTGCTCGTCGGACCGGTCGGGCTCTACATCCGCGCCCGGCTCGCTGAGCCGGAGGAGCTCGTGGCGACCGAGCGTCGCAAGTCGCCGCTGGGCACGCTCTTCCGCGAGCACTACGGCCGACTGCTCGCGGGTTCCGCCGTCATCGGCGTCGCGACCATCTCGGTCTACATGATCCTGTACATGCCGACCTTCGCGGTCACCAACCTCGACATCCCGCCCGCCGCCGCCTACCTGGGCGGAGTGGTGGCCGGCATCATCACGGTCTTCGGATCGCCCCTCGTCGGGCACCTGGCCGACCGCTTCGGCCCCGCGCGCATCATGACCTGGGCGGCGGTCGCGGCGCTCGTGCTCGCCTGGCCGATCTTCCAGCTGATCGTGACCCTGCGCAGCGTCGCGGCGCTCGTGATCGCGATCGCGCTCCTCGGCGTCATCATGGCGTTCTACTTCGCACCGCTGCCGGGTCTGCTGTCGTCGATGTTCCCGGCCGGCATCCGCGGCTCGGGCCTGTCGGTGACCTACAACGTGGGCGTCACGCTGCTCGGCGGCATCGCGCCGCTCGTGCTCACGTGGCTGCTGCAGGTGACGGGATCGCTCAACGCGCCGAGCCTCTACTACATGGCCATCGCCGTGGTCTCGCTCGTCGGGCTGTTCTTCGTGCGGAGGCGCTACGCGCAGCGCTGACCTCGAGCACGACGATGCCCCGGCCGAGGCCGGGGCATCGTCGTGTCCGCGCGCCGCTCACGCCTCGCGGTGCGCCGCCCGCACCTCGGCGTCGACCGTGCCGCTCGCGAGCGTGACGAGCAGCGCGTCGCCCGGTGCGAGCGCGCCGGCGTCGCGCGCGACCGAGCCGGAGGCGGTCTGCACGACCGCGTAGCCGCGGTCGAGCGTCGACTGCGGGCTGAGCGCCCGCAGCGTCTGCCGCAGGTGGTCGAGGCGGTGGCCGCCGAGCTCGACGACGCGGGCGGCGAGCTCGTCGGCGCGCTCGCTGAGCCGTGCGAGGTCGTCGGCACGCGCCTCGATCATCGATTCCGGCCGCGCGAGCGCCGGCCGCGACCGGACGGCCTCGAGGCGGTCCGCCTCCCGGGCGACGTGCTGGGTCACCCGCGCCCGCAGCTGCGCCCGGGCCTGCGCGATGCGGGAGAGCTCCTCCGCGACGTCCGGCACGACTCGCTTCGCCGCATCCGTCGGTGTGGATGCCCGGAGGTCGGCGACGTCGTCGAGCAGCGGCCGGTCGGCCTCGTGCCCGATCGCCGAGACGACGGGGGTCGTCGCGGCGGCGACCGCGCGCACGAGGCGCTCGTCGCTGAAGCCCAGCAGGTTCTGGAAGTCGCCGCCGCCGCGCGCGATCACGATGACGTCGACCTCGGGGTCGGCCTCGAGCCGCGCGAGCGCCGCGAGCACCGTCGGCACCGTCTGGTCGCCCTGCACCGCTGCGTGCTCGACGCGGAACCGCACGCCTGGCCACCGCAGCTGCGCGTTGCGCAGCACATCCTTCTCGGCGTCGGAGTCGCGGCCCGTGATGAGGCCGATCGTGCCGGGGAGGAAGGGGAGCCGGCGCTTGCGAGAGGCGTCGAAGAGGCCCTCCGCCGCGAGCGAGCGGCGCAGCGCCTCGAGCCTCGCGAGCAGGTCGCCGAGGCCGACGTGGCGGATCTGCGCGGTCACCATCGAGAGCGTGCCGGCGCGCGGCCAGTAGTCGGGCTTCACGAGCAGCACGGCGCGGTCGCCCTGGCGGAACTCGCCCTCGATGCGCGAGAGGGTCGAGCTCCAGACGTTGAACGAGACCGTCGTGTCGGTCGAGACGTCCTTGAGCTTGCCGAAGACGTTGCCGCGCGACGGCGACCACTGCGTGATCTCGCCCTCGACCCAGAGGTGGCCGAGCCGGCCGATGTAGGACTTCAGCTCGCCCCCGAGGCGCTCGACGCTCCACGGCTCGTCGGGCGTGCCGGTGATCCGCTCGGCCATGCCGCTCCTGTCGTCCGCTGCGCCGCTCGGGCGGCTCGTCGGAGTCCAACGTAGACTGGGCGGGTGACGATCACGAACGGACGAGTCCCGCTCGACGCCCCGCGTCCGGCGCTCCGCCGGGGTCGGCTCCAGGACCTCCCCGTCGACGGCGGCAAGCGCATCATGCTCGCGACGCCGCGCGGCTACTGCGCCGGCGTCGACCGCGCGGTGCTCGCGGTCGAGAAGGCGATCGAGCAGTACGAGGGCCCCATCTACGTGCGCAAGGAGATCGTGCACAACAAGCACGTCGTCTCGACGCTCGAGTCGCAGGGCGCCATCTTCGTGGACGAGGTGGATGCGGTGCCCGAGGGCGCGCGCGTCATCTTCAGCGCCCACGGGGTGAGCCCCGCCGTCGTGCAGGCGGCCGCTGACCGCGGGCTCGACGCGATCGACGCCACCTGCCCGCTCGTGACGAAGGTGCACAAGGAGGCGGTGCGCTTCGCGCGCGACGACTTCGAGATCCTGCTCATCGGCCACGAGGGCCACGAGGAGGTCGAGGGCACCGCCGGGCACGCGCCGGACCGGGTGACGATCGTGAACAGCCCCGACGAGGCCGACACGGTGCAGGTGCAGGACCCCGACCGGCTCGTGTGGCTCAGCCAGACGACGCTCTCGGTCGACGAGACCATGGAGACGGTGCGCCGGCTGCGCGCCAGGTTCCCGAACCTGCAGGACCCGCCGAGCGACGACATCTGCTACGCGACGCAGAACCGCCAGGTGGCGATCAAGAAGGTCGCGCCCGACGCCGACCTCGTGATCATCGTCGGCAGCGCGAACTCCTCGAACTCCGTGCGGCTCGTCGAGGTCGCTCTCGAGTACGGCGCGAAGGCCGCCTACCGGGTCGACTTCTCGACCGAGATCCAGCAGGAGTGGCTCCAGGGCGTCCGCTCGATCGGCGTCTCGAGCGGCGCGAGCGTGCCCGAGGGGCTCGTGCGCGAGGTGCTCGCGGAGCTCGAGGATGCCGGCTACCGCGACATCACCGAGGTGCGGACGGCCGAGGAGGACCTCATCTTCTCGCTGCCGAAGGAGCTGCGCCCCAGCCGCAACCGCTGAGGCAGCGCCCACGGGGCGCCGTTCCTGGCGTGCTCCCAGCGGCCGTCGATACGCTCGCGGCATGACGGATCAGCTTCGAGACGAGGACAGCACGCAGACGACCGCGGCGGGCGCCGCGGGACCCGGCGGGGGCGGCATCGCCCCGGAGGGCGTCGACGCCGTGCGTCAGGTGAGCGCGATCGACACCGACCAGGTCGACGACGACGAGGGTGCGCTGGGCGCCGTGTCGACGACGCCGGTGGACGACGGCGGCGAGCCCGGCGACCCCGACCAGTGGGCCGAGCGCATGGCGGACGGCGAGGACTTCGACGAGTCGATGGGGGAGCCCGCCGACGACGACCGGGTGCTCGCGACCGACGAGCTCGACGAGATCGACGACGAGGACGCCCCCGAGGGCGCGGAGGCGCGCGACGAGGAGTTCGAGGGCGACGACCCCGCGGACATCCCCGACGAGCACGGCGGCACGCAGTCCGGCATCGACAGCGACGACAACGGCGTCGACGACACGGTGCTGCCCGAGGGCACCGACAGCATCGTCGACGACACCGACTGGGAGTAGCGACGCGCGTCGTGCCTAGCCCGACATCTCGACGGAGTGACTGGTAGCGCGAGGGCAGCATCACCTCCCGCGACCGCCTGCTCCGTCGAGCACCGACGACGAAGGCCCCGCCGACCGGCGGGGCCTTCGTGTGTCTGTGCTACTTGCTCGACCAGCCGGCCGAGCCGAGCTGCTGCGTGGCCGAGACGACGCGGGCGGCCATGGCCGACTCCGCCGCCTTGCCCCAGGCGCGCGGGTCGTAGGCCTTCTTGTTGCCGACCTCGCCGTCGACCTTGAGCACGCCGTCGTAGTTCGAGAACATGCTCGCCGCGACCGAGCGCGTGTACGCGTACTGCGTGTCGGTGTCGATGTTCATCTTGATGACGCCGTTCGCGACCGCCTCGGCGATCTCCTCGTCGGTCGAGCCGGAGCCGCCGTGGAAGACGAGGTCGAGGGGCTTGGCATCGGTCCCGTACTTCGCCGCGAGACCGGCCTGGATCTCGCCGAGCAGCTCCGGGCGCAGCCGCACGTTGCCCGGCTTGTAGACGCCGTGCACGTTGCCGAAAGTCAGTGCCGCCATGTAGCGACCCTGCTCGCCCAGGCCGAGCGCCTCGACGGTCGCGATAGCGTCGTCGAGCGTCGTGTAGAGCTGGTCGTTGATCTCGTGGCTCACGCCGTCCTCCTCGCCCCCGACCACGCCGATCTCGACCTCGAGCACCTGGCCCAGCGCGTGCGTGCGGGGGAGGATCTGCTTCGCGATCTCGAGGTTCTCCTCGAGCGGCACCGCCGAGCCGTCCCACATGTGCGACTGGAAGAGCGGGGCGCGGCCCGCTCGGACCTCCTCCTCGCTCGCCTCGAGCAGCGGGAAGACGAAGCCGTCGAGCGCATCCTTGGGGCAGTGGTCGGTGTGCAGCGCGACCGTGATCGGGTAGGCCTTCGCGACCTCCGTCACGAAGCGGGCGAAGGCGATCGCACCGCCCGCGCGGTTCTTGACGCTCTGACCGGCGAAGAAGTCCGCGCCGCCCGTGGTCACCTGGATGATGCCGTCGGAGCCCGCCTCGGCGAGGCCCTGCAGCACGGCGTTGATCGTCGACGACGACGACACGTTGATGGCGGGGTAGGCGAAGCCGTGCTGCTTGGCCTTGTCGAGCATGGCGGCGTACTGCTCGGTGGTCGCGACGGGCATCCTTGGACTCCTGACTCGTCTGTTCGCGCGCCCCGGTGCGGGGACGCGCGGTGGACATCAGTCTAGGTCGGCGCGCCGCGCCTCGGCGGGAGGATGCGCCGATGCCGCAGGGATGACAGCGGACCCCACTTCCTATAGGATTTCCGGAGTCCCCGCCCTGCACAGGGTTCCCGAGCGAGGAGAGCGCAATGACGCGGCTGTTCAACGATCCGTCCCAGTTCGCCGACGAGATGATCGAGGGCTTCGCCGCGGCGGCCTCGCGCTGGGTGCAGGCCGCACCGGGCGGCGTCGTCCGCTCCACCAAGGCGGAGGAGCCCACCGTCGCGCTCGTGGTCGGCGGTGGCAGCGGCCACTACCCGGCGTTCGGCGGGCTCGTCGGTCCGGGCCTCGCGCACGGCGCCGCGATGGGCAACCTCTTCGCCTCGCCGTCGGCGCAGCAGGTCTATTCGATCGCGAAGCAGGCCGACCAGGGCCTGGGCGTGCTGCTGAGCTACGGCAAGTACGCGGGCGACGTGCTGCACTTCGATCAGGCGCAGGAGCGCCTGCGCGCCGAGGGCATCGACGTGCGCACCGTCGCGGTCACCGACGACATCTGGAGCGCGCCGAAGGACCGCCTCGACGAGCGCCGTGGCATCGCCGGCGACCTCGCCGTCTTCAAGGTCGCGGGCGCCGCGGCCGAGGCGGGCTACGACCTCGACGGCGTCGAGCGCGTCGCCCTGGCGGCGAACGCGCGCACCCGCTCGTTCGGCGTCGCGTTCTCGGGCTGCACGCTGCCGGGCGCCGCCGAACCGCTCTTCTCCGTGCCCGAGGGCAAGATGGCCGTCGGCCTCGGCATCCACGGCGAGCCGGGCATCGACGAGGTCGACGTGCCGACCGCCGACGCGCTCGCGGAGCTCTTCGTCGAGAAGCTGCTCGACGAGGTGCCCGACGGCGTCGAGGTTCCAGGCGCTCGCGTCGTGCCGCTCCTGAACGGCCTCGGCAGCGTGAAGTACGAGGAGATGTTCGTCGTGTACCGACGGGTGCACGCGCTGCTCGAGGAGCGCGGTCTCACCATCGTCGAGCCCGAGGTCGGCGAGCTGTGCACGAGCTTCGACATGGCGGGCGTCTCGCTCACCCTGCTGTGGCTCGACGACGAGCTCGAGCGCCTCTGGTCGGCTCCCGCCGACAGCGCCGGCTTCCGCAAGGGCTCGGTCGCGCCGCAGCAGCAGGCCGACGCGGTCGAGGCCATCGTCGCCACGCACGAGGTGCCCGAGTCGACCGCCGAGTCGCGCGATGCCGCGCACCTCATCGCGGCATCCCTCGCAGCGGTCGCCGACGCGATCGACGAGGCGGCGGAGGAGCTCGGCCACATGGACTCCGTCGCCGGCGACGGCGACCACGGCATCGGCATGCAGCGCGGCTCGCGCGCCGGCAGCGACGCGGCGACCGCGGCCGTCCGTGCCGGCGCGGGGGCGCAGACGACCCTCACGTGGGCCGCCGATGCCTGGAGCGACCGCGCGGGCGGCACCTCCGGCGCCATCTGGGGCGAGATGCTCCGCACGCTCGGCGCGCACGTCGGCGACGACCGCCACGTGACCGCCCAGACGGTCGCCGACGGCATCGTCGCGGCGAAGGACGCCGTCATGGCGTTCGGCAAGGCCAAGGTCGGAGACAAGACCATGGTCGACGCCATCGTGCCGTTCGCGGACGACCTCGCCCGCCGCATCGCCGACGGTCAGCGCCTGCGCGATGCCTGGGGCCACTCCGCCGGCGTCGCCGACGAGGCTGCCCAGGAGACCGCGGCGCTCGCGGCCACGCTCGGGCGCGCGAAGTCGCACGGCGACAAGTCGATCGGCACACCCGACCCGGGCGCCGTCTCGTTCGCGCTCATCTGCAGCACGATCTACGACGTCCTCACCACAGACAGGGAGCAGTGACATGGCGATTCGCCTCATCGTCGGCAGCGACAAGGCCGGCTTCGACTACAAGGAGATCCTCAAGCGCGACATGGAGGCGCACGAGCTCGTCGAGTCCGTCGTCGATGTGGGCGTGGACGACGCCGACGGCGCCACCTCCTACCCCAAGGTCGCGATCGAGGCCGCCGAGCGGATCGCGCGCGGCGAGGCCGACCGCGCGCTGCTCATGTGCGGCACGGGCCTCGGCGTCGCGATCGCGGCGAACAAGGTGACCGGCATCCGCGCGGTCACCGCCCACGACTCGTTCTCGGTCGAGCGCGCGGTGCTGTCGAACGACGCGCAGGTGCTCTGCATGGGCCAGCGCGTCGTCGGCATCGAGCTGGCCCGCCGGCTCGCCAAGGAGTGGCTGACGTACACGTTCGACCCGTCGAGCCACTCGCAGGCGAACGTCGACGACATCTGCGCGTACGAGGGCTGACCTTGCCGCGGATGCTGATCGGCTCGAGCCTGAAGATGTACTTCGGGCGCGCTCGCACGCTCGAGTGGACGCGTGCCGTCGCGGCCATCTGCGCCGAGCACCCCGCGGTCCAGCGGGGCGTCGTCGAGCCGTTCGTCATCCCCACGTTCCCGTCGATCCCCGACGTCGTCCCCATCGCCTCTGGGGCGCGGATGCTCGTGGGCGCGCAGGACCTGCACTGGGAGGACGCGGGCGCGTTCACCGGTGAGGTATCGGCCCGCGAGCTCGCCGAGCACGGCGTCTCGCTCGCCGCGATCGGGCACGCCGAGCGCCGTGCGATGTTCGGCGAGAGCGACGCGACGGTCGCGCTGAAGGTCGCGGCCGCGCTCCGCAACGGCATCGCGCCGGTGCTGTGCATCGGCGAGACCGACGAGGAAGCGCCCGCAGCGGCGGCTGCCGCGTGCATCCGCCAGCTCGACGCCTCGCTCGCGCTGGCGCGGGAGGCCGGTGCGGTCGGCCGACTGGTCGTCGCCTACGAGCCCGTCTGGGCGATCGGCGCGCCCCGGCCGGCGGGGGACGACCACATCCGGGCCGTCGGCAGCGCGCTACGCGAGCACCTCGCGGGCGACCCGCTCGATGCGCAGGTCATCTACGGCGGCAGCGCCGGCCCCGGCCTGCTGCCCCGCATCGCCGACAGCGTCGACGGCATGTTCCTCGGCCGCTTCGCGCACGAGCCGGCGGCGTTCGGGGTGATCCTCGACGAGGCGCTCGCACTGCAGGCGGCCGGATGACCGCGCAGCTGCCGCTGCGGGCCCGCGACCTCGAGCGGCGCGGCCTGCGCGACCGCGTCTACGAGCTCATCCTCGAGATGCTGCTCGAGGGGGATGTCGAGCCGGGCTCGCGGCTCTCGATCGACACGCTCGCGAAGCAGCTCGACGTGTCGCCGACGCCGGTGCGCGAGGCGATGGTGCAGCTCGAGCGCACCGGGCTCGTGACGCGCGAGGCGCTCAAGGGCTACCGCGTCGCCCCGCCGCTCGGACGCGAGCAGCTCTCGGAGCTCTTCGACGCCCGGCTCATGCTCGAGCTCGAGGCGACGCGGCTCGCCGCGCCGCGCGCGCAGCCCGTGCTCGACGAGCTGCGGCGCGCGCACCGGCTGCACCAGGCGTGCGCCGATCGCGTCGTCGAGGCGATGGAGCAGGGACCCGATGTGCCGGTGCGGATGACCCAGGACTACTTCGAGGCAGACGGCGCGTTCCACCGCGCGATCTTCGCGGCAGCGGGAAACCGCTACCTGATCGGCATGCACGAGGACCTGGGCGCCATGACCCACCGACTCCGGCAGGCGGTCCTCCGCGGCACGAGCGACGTGCGTGAGGCGCACGCGGAGCACGGGCGGGTCCTCGCGGCGCTCGAGCGCGGTGACGCCGACGCGGCCACGGCCGCGATGCGCGCGCACATCGAGGGCGTGCGGACCCGCTCCGTGCGCGACGAGACGCCGTAGCCGAGCGGCGCCTCGACGCGCCGCTGCCGAGGCGAAGTTGCGGCAGGGGCGCCCGTCGTCTATCTTTCCTATAGGATCTTTTCGGGGCTGAGCGGCCCACCGATGCAACGGAGCAGGCGAGATGGCACAGCAGCACGCATTCACCCGGGAGAGCTGGCCGATCGCCACATGCCTGCACGGCATCCCGTCCGTCTCGCGCGAGGGCGTCGCGCTCCACGACGCGACGCCCGAGGTCTGGGATGCGGCGTTCGCGCAGGTCGCCGACGTCGGCTTCTCGCTCGCGGAGCTCGCCGACAGCCACATCCGCCCGGCCGACCTCGAGCCGAGCCGCAAAAACGAGCTGTTCTCGATCCTCGACGCGCACGGCATCCGGTTCCCCTCCGTGCACCTGCAGCGGCAGAGCGTGATCATGCCCGGCCACGAGGAGCGCAACCTCGCGTACGCGCACCGCACGATCGACGCGGCCGCGGACTGGGGCATGGAGGTCTTCTCGACCGGCCTGCACGAGCCGTTCAGCGATGCGCAGCGGAAGGCGCTGTGGTTCTGGACCGCGCAGGGCCCCGTGAACGACCCGGACGACCCCGAGCTGTGGGCGGCCGCCGTCTCGCGGCTGCGCGAGCTCGGCCGGCACGCCGCCGAGGTCGGGCTGAAGATGTCGCTCGAGATGTACGAGGACACCTTCCTGGGCACCGCAGACTCGGCCGTGCGCCTCGTCGAGGAGATCGGGCTCGACAACGTCGGCCTCAACCCCGACATCGCCAACCTCATCCGCCTCCACCGGCCGATCGAGGACTGGCGCGAGATGCACGCGAAGACGCTGCCCTACGCGAACTACTGGCACGTGAAGAACTACACGCGCGACGAGGCCGCGGACGGCTCGTGGGCGACGAGCGTGCCCTCCACGATGGAGGGCGGCCTCATCAACTACCGCCAGGTCGTGCGCGACGCGCTCGAGCTCGGCTTCGACGGCATCTTCCTCATGGAGCACTACGGCGGCGACAGCCTCGGCAACTGCTCCACCAACCAG
>JAPSJX010000089.1 GCA_031178105.1 Agrococcus sp.
CGGCGCAGTCGCCGACCGCGTAGACGTTCGGCAGGTTCGTGCGCGCGACGCGGTTCACGAGGATGTTGCCGGAGTCGGCGAGCTCGATGCCCGCCTCCTCGAGGCCGATGCCGGCGGTGTTCGGGATCGAGCCGACCGCCATGAGGCAGTGCGAGCCCTCGACCGTGCTGCCGTCCGTCAGGGTCACGATCACGCCGGTCTCGGTGCGCTCGACCTTCTCGGCGCGCGACTTCGAGAGCACGTGCATGCCCTGCCGCGTGAAGACGTCCTCGATGACGCGGGCGGCATCCGTGTCCTCGCCCGGCAGCACCTGCTCGCGGCTCGAGATGAGCGTCACCTCGGCGCCGATGAGGCTGTAGGCGCTCGCGAACTCGGCGCCCGTGACGCCCGAGCCGACGACGATGAGGTGCTCGGGCACCTCCTCGAGCCCGTAGAGCTGGGTCCAGGTGAAGATGCGCTCGCCGTCGGGCATCGCGCTCGGCAGCTGCCGGGGGCGCGAGCCCACCGAGACGACGATCGTGTCGGCCTCGAACTCGTCGAAGTCGGCACCCTGCTTGCCGGTCGAGACCACGACCCGACCCGGCCCGTCGAGCCGGCCCTCGCCCTGCACGATCGTGACGCCGGCCTTCTCGAGGTCGGCCTTCATGTCGAGCGACTGCTGCGCCGCGAGCGACAGCAGCCGCCGGTTGACGGCCCGCAGGTTGACCGACACCTCGGGCCTCTGCGGCCGGCCGGAGGCGCCGCGCACCGAGAACTGCACTCCCAGCTGGCTCGCGTCGCGGATCGCCGCCGCCGACTCCGCGGTCGCGATGAGCGACTTCGACGGCACGACGTCGGTGAGGATCGCGCTGCCGCCCACGCCGGTCCGCTCGATGAGCGTCACCTCGGCGCCGAGCAGGGCGCCCGCGAGCGCCGCCTCATAGCCGCCGGGTCCGCCGCCGATGATCACCACGCGCTGCTTGCGCTCGAATGCACTCACGCGCTCCATCATCCCGCATCCGGCGGCGCCCTCGCTCGGCCGGGCCGCGGTCACCCCGCGCGGCGCTCGTGGATGGCCGTCGAGAGGCTCGTGCCGTTGACCTCGACGTAGAGGGTGGCTTCCATCACCGACACCGACATGGCCGTGCGCCGCGCCACCGCTTCGGCGACCGCGTCGACGAAGCCCGGGTCGAACGAGACGAGCCGCACGTCCTCGGCGCGATGGATGCGCTTGCCCGACCACCGCCCCGCGACGCGGTCGGGATCGCGGTGCGTGTAGACGGCGGTGCGATCGGCGGCCATGCTGCCGCGGTGGATGCGCTCCGCCTCGGGAGCGCCCACCTCGATCCACGCGACGAGCGCCCCGGTGAGGTCGCGCACGACCACAGCGGGCTCGTCGCCCCCGGAGATCCCGTCGCCGAAGGCGATGCCCTCCTCGTGCTCGAGGCACAGCGCAAGCACGCGCGTGACCATGAAGGGGAGCGTCTCCGAGGGGTGCTGGGCCACCTTGAGCGACAGCTGCTCGTACACGCCGCGGTCGACGTCGGAGAGCTGGATCTCGAACGTGTGGATGGTCGCGCCGATGGCCATGACCGTCAAGCCTAGGTCCCGGGCAGGGCCGGCCGTTCCGCCTAGAGTGGGCGCCATGACGCACCCGATCGACTCCCACCCGCTCGACGGCGACGCGGACCCGCGCGCCGTCGCGCAGCAGGCCGCCGACGACATCCGCCGCATCACGGGCGTCGAGTCGCACGACATCGCCCTGACGCTGGGCTCCGGCTGGGCGAAGGCCGCCGACCTCATCGGCGAGACGACGCACACGATCCCCGCGACCGACGTGACCGGCTTCTCGAAGCCGGCGCTCGAGGGGCACGTGGGCACCCTGCGCTCCATCCTCACCGACGACGGCCGACGCGCGCTGGTGATCGGCGCGCGCACGCACTACTACGAGGGCCACGGCGTCCGCCGGGTCGTGCACTCGGTCCGCACCGCGGCCGCGGCGGGCGCCTCCGTGATGGTGCTCACGAACGGCGCGGGCGGCATCAAGCCGCACTGGACTCCCGGCCAGCCCGTGCTCATCAGCGACCACATCAACCTCACCGCCGACTCCCCGCTCGAGGGCGCGACGTTCGTCGACCTCACCGACCTCTACGCGCCGCGCCTGCGCGACATCGCGCGCTCGGTGGACGGATCGCTCGACGAGGGCGTCTACGTGCAGTTCCGCGGACCCCACTACGAGACGCCCGCCGAGGTGCAGATGGCGAAGGCCGTCGGCGGCCACATCTGCGGCATGTCGACCGCGCTCGAGGCCATCGCCGCGCGCGAGGCGGGCATGGAGGTGCTCGGGCTCAGCCTCATCACCAACCTGGCCGCCGGCATCCAGACGACCCCGCTCTCGCACGCCGAGGTCATCGAGGCCGGGCGCGAGGCGGAAGGACGCCTCGGGCACCTGCTCGCCGACGTCGTCGCCGCGATCGGTCAGCAGGCATGACGGCGCCCGAAGTGCTCCACGCCGCGCGCGCCTGGGCGGCCAACGACCCGGATCCCGAGACGCGCGCCGAGCTCGAGGCGACGATGGCCGCGGCGGAGGGGGGCGACGAGCTCGCCGTCGCGGCGCTGGCGGATGCGTTCCGGGGCCCCCTGCAGTTCGGCACCGCGGGGCTGCGCGGAGCCATGGGCGCCGGCCCGAACCGCATGAACCGGGTCGTCGTGCAGCAGGCGTCGGCCGGGCTCGCCGCCTTCCTCGTGGGGCGCGAGCCGCATCCGTCGGTCGTCATCGGCTGGGACGGGCGGCGCGGCTCCGAGCGCTTCGCGCGCGACGCCGCGGAGGTGTTCGCCGGCGCCGGCGTGCGGGCGATCCTGCTGCCGCGCCTGCTGCCGACGCCGGTGACCGCGTACGCCGTGCGCCACCTGGGCGCGAGCGCGGGCGTGATGGTGACAGCAAGCCACAACCCGCCTGCCGACAACGGCTACAAGGTGTACCTCGGCGGGCCCGACGAGGGCAGCCAGATCGTGCCGCCCGTCGACGGCGAGATCGCCGACCGCATCGCCGAAGCCGCCACCATCCCGGTCGCCGACTACCCGCGCGGCGAGCCGGAGATCGCGGGCGAGGGCGTCTGGGAGGCGTACGTCGGTGCGACGGCCGCGATCGGCCTGCCCCCTGCCGACCAGGATGGCGGAGCCGCGCTCACCGTCGTCTACACGCCGCTCCACGGCGTGGGGCTGGAGACCGTGGAGGCGGTGCTCGCCGAGGCGGGCTTCCCGCCCGTCATCGCCGTGCCCGAGCAGGCCGAGCCCGACGGCGCGTTCCCGACCGTCGCGTTCCCGAACCCGGAGGAGCCCGGCGCGCTCGACCTCGCGATGGCGCTCGCGACCGAGCGCGGCGCCGACCTGATCCTCGCGAACGACCCCGACGCCGACCGGCTCGCGGTCGCCGTGCCGGATGCGGCGGTGCCGGCCGGCTGGCGGATGCTGACGGGCAACGAGGTGGGCCTGCTGCTCGGCTGGGACGCCGCCCGCGCGGCCCGCGGGCGCGGCGTGCTCGCCGCATCCATCGTCTCCTCCCCCGGTCTCGGCGTGATCGCGGAGGCGCACGGGCTGCGGTTCGTGCAGACGCTCACCGGCTTCAAGTGGGTCTCGCGCGTGCCCGACCTGACGTTCGGCTTCGAGGAGGCGCTCGGCTACCTCGTGAACCCTGGCACCGTGCGCGACAAGGACGGCGTGTCGGCGCTCGTGCGCGTGCTGACGCTCGCCGCCGAGCTGCACGAGCGAGGCTCGTCGCTCACCGAGGAGCTGCTCGCCCTCGCCGGGGAGTTCGGCGCGTTCGAGTCGGGCCAGGTGAGCGTGCGGGTCACCGACCTCGCGCGCATCCCGGCGACCATGGCCGCCCTGCGCGCGACGCCACCGGCGGCGCTCGCGGGCTCCGCGGTGCTCGCCGCCGACGACCTGTCGCTGCCGGAGCACGGCGATATCGGCGACATCCTGCGCTTCACGCTCGAGGACGGCTCGCGCGTGATGGTGCGGCCGAGCGGCACCGAGCCGAAGGTCAAGGTCTACATCGACGCGATGTCGGCCGAGGGCGCCCCGGCGCAGCGCGTGC
>JAPSJX010000040.1 GCA_031178105.1 Agrococcus sp.
GCGGCGAGGGGCCGGTGCCGCTGGCGCTCGTGCTCGCGGCGCTCTCGATCGCCGGCCTCGCGCTCGTGCTGCGCGGCAGCGTCACCGGCTGGCTGCGCCGCGAGGCGTGACGCCGATCGTCGTCAGGCGCTGAAGGCGAGCCTCTTGTCGAGCATCTCGAGGTGTCCCTTCGCCTTCGTGTTGTAGAACGCGTGCGTGATCGCGCCGTCCTCGTCGAGCACGAACGTCGAGCGGCGGACGCCCTCGACGAGGCGGCCGTAGCTGTTCTTCTCGCCGAACGTGCCCCACGCGCGGTGCACCCTCAGATCTGCGTCGCTCAGCAGCGGGAACGGCAGCGCGTCGAGCTCGCTCGCCCGCGCGAGCTTCTCGACGCTGTCGCGCGAGATGCCGAGCACGGCGTAGCCGTGGCGGCCGAGGTCCGGGAGCGCATCGCGGAAGTCGCAGGCCTGCTGCTTGCAGGCCGACGTGAGCGCCTGCGGGTAGAAGTAGACGATCACAGGTCGGCCGCGCAGCGACGCGAGGGACACGGCCTCGCCGTGCTGGTCGGGGAGGGTGAAGTCGGGGGCGGGCATGCCGGGAGCGAGGTGCGTCATCGTCTTCATCCAACCAGCGCGAGGTACGGATGCGCGCATGGCCAGAGTCGTGCTACGCTTGATCCTCGGTGGCGACATCATGCACCTCTAGCTCAATTGGCAGAGCAGTTGACTCTTAATCAATCGGTTCCCGGTTCGAGTCCGGGGGGGTGTACCAGCAGGGCCCGGTCAGACGCAAGTCTGGCCGGGCCTTCCTCATGCGCGGAGCGCGCTGCTCTCCATATGCTCTCCACTTCGACGCAGGCGTTCGAGCACCACCCGTCGCGTCCCTCGTGCCGGCGCTCGATCTGGTACGACTCGGTCGCCTGCCGCGAGGCGTGGCCGAGCTGCTCGGGGGCCGCCTGCGACCCGAACTCGCGGGCGAGCACTGTGGCGACGGCGGTAGACGCGCTGCGTGATGCCCGAGTGCGCGCTGTCGGCGGGCGCCTCGCCAGGGGCGGCGCGCGTCGTTCGGCGAGCGCAGCCCGCCGCCGCGCGCACAGCACCCGCTCCGGGTCCGCGCGGGTGCGGCGCTACCTGCGCCCGGTGAAGTGCTCGGCACCCTCGAACGCCCGCTGAGTCGGCTCGTACCGACGATGGATGGCGCGCTCCCAGACACGTTCGAAGTGCATGAGAACGACGGGTCCACCTCCCTCGGCCTCTCCCGTGAGGCGGACGTACGAGATGTCCGGGCCATGGATGATGCGGTCAGGCTTCAGGCCGGAGCGTGCAGCCCAGTGCTCGAGGCTGTCAAGCCCTGCACCGGATGCGTTGAGATCGGCGAGGATCTCGTCGACGCGAGCATCGGTGATGAGGCCGTCAGCCGCAGTTCGGTAGGTCATCTATGAACCTTATTGACGGGCACATGTGTGTACGCCGCGAGCGGTCGCCACGGCGCGATGTCGCCGCCGGAGGCCTAATCGCTGCTTGAAGTGCTCGTGGAGTGCCAGCACGCTGTCGTGGCGTGCTGGAGGGAGCCCCCGTAGCCGATGAGCCAGCGATGTGCCGCGACGTCCTGCGCCGTCACCGCGCGCAGTCGCACCCCTCCTGGCCGAGCAGCGCGCGCTGCTGGCTGTAGCTCTGCAGCACCGCCTCGCGCACGGGCGCTGGCGTGCGGTACAGCCATGGCACGCGCAGGGCGACGCCCAGGCGGAGCAGGCCGTTGCCCCACACGAGGTCGACGACGACGGCGGCGAGGCCGAGGAGGCCCAGGATCGACGCGAGCGACAGCTCGAACGTCGCGGTCGTCACGCGGGTCACGAACAGGCCGACGGCGAGTGCGGCGCCCGTGCCCAGCAGGACGCCGACCCACGCGGGCCGAGCGCGCCGGGCGACGTCGGCCACCTCGATCGCCGCGAGCCGCTCGGTCTCGTCGGCGACCCGGTGAGCGGCGTCGTGCTCGAGGCGCTCCTCGGCCGCGAGCCGCCCGATCCGCTCCGCCTTCTGCACCTGCGACTGGAAGAGCGCTTCGCTCACTGCGGACTCCGTCTCGTGGGAACTGCGGGGTCGGGCTGCGCCGCCCGCGCTACTGGCGGTAGGAGGCGAGGAAGCTCCCGATCCGCTGCACGGCGTCGTCGAGGTCGCGCTTCCAGGGCAGCGTCACGATGCGGAAGTGGTCGTTCGTCGGCCAGTTGAAGCCCGTCCCGTGCGTGACGAGGATCTTCTCCTGGCGCAGCAGGTCGAGCGCGAACCGGGCGTCGTCGTGGATCTCGTGCACCTCCGGATCGAGACGCGGGAAGGCGTAGAGCGCGCCCTTCGGCGTCACGACGCTGACGCCCGGGATGCGGTTCAGCCCCTGCACGGCCGCGTCGCGCTGCTCGAGCAGCCGGCCGCCGGGCAGGATGAGGTCCTCGATCGACTGGTGGCCGCCGAGCGCGACCTGGATGCCGTACTGCGCGGGCACGTTCGGGCACAGCCGCGTCGATGCGAGCAGCGTGAGCCCTTCGAGGAAGCCCTTCGCGTGCTCCTTCGGCCCGGTGATCGCGAGCCACGCGGCGCGGAATCCCGCGGCCCGGTAGGTCTTCGAGAGCCCGTTGTAGGTGAGCACGAGGAGGTCGGGCGCGAGCGTCGCGATCGATACGTGCTGTGCGCCGTCGTACAGGATTCGGTCGTAGATCTCGTCGGCGAGCACCAGCAACGAGTGCTTGCGCGCCAGCTCGACGATGCCCTGCAGCACCTCGCGCGAGTAGACGGCGCCGGTCGGGTTGTTGGGGTTGATGACGACGAGCGCCTTCGTGCGCGGCGTGATCTTCGCCTCGATGTCGGCGAGGTCGGGCGCCCAGTCGGCATCCTCGTCGCACAGGTAGTGGATGGGCGTGCCGCCGCCGAGCGACGTCATGGCCGTCCACAGCGGGTAGTCGGGCGCGGGGATGAGCACCTCGTCGCCCGCGTCGAGCAGCGCCTGCATCGTCATCGTGATGAGCTCGGAGACGCCGTTGCCGAGGTACACGTCATCGACCGTGAGGCGCGGGAAGCCGTCGACATCCTCGTAGCGCGTCACCACCGCGCGGCGCGCGGAGAGGATGCCCTTCGAGTCGGAGTAGCCCTCGGCGAGCGGCAGGTTCGCGATCATGTCCTGCACGATCGTGTCGGGCGTCTCGAAGCCGAACGGCGCCGGGTTGCCGATGTTGAGCTTCAGGATGCGGTGCCCCTCGGCCTCGAGCCGCGCGGCCTCGGCGGCCACCGGGCCGCGGATCTCATAGAGGACGTGCTTGAGCTTCGAGGACTGGTCGAGGGACTTGAGCGCCATTGCACCATGCTAGGCGGGCACGCGGGGGCCACTCGGCGGCGCGTGGCCCGGTCCGAGCGGACCGCGGCTCAGGCGGGCAGCTGCAGCAGCCCGCCCGCGGAGCGGGTCGTGGCGGCGCCCACGGCCATCGCGCGCTCGAGCGGGCCGGCCCACCCGTTCGCGTGCTGGCCCTCGAGCACCGACGCAGCGAGCGACGCGAGCACGCTGTCACCGGCGCCGATGGTGTCGACGATCGGTCTGTCGAGGTGCGGCACGGATGCGTCGACGCGCGCGCCGTCGGTGAAGACCGTCGCGCCGTCGGCGCCGCGCGTGACGGCGACCGCGCTCGCGCCGGCGGCGACCAGCCGTGCGGCGGTCGCGTCGGCATCGGTGCCGTACACGAGCTCGGCGTCCTCGTCGCTCAGCTTCACGAGCAGCGCCCGGGAGGCCAGCAGGTCGAGGCCCGCGGCGAAGCGCCCGATCGCGCCGGGTTCGCGCAGGTAGGCGGGGCGCGCGTTCGGGTCGAGCATCAGCCGCTCGCTGGAGCGGGGGAGCGCGGCGAGCGGGGCGACCTGCGCCTCGAGCTCGAGCGCGAGGCACGAGACGAGCACGAGGGGCGCGGTCTCGAGCGCCTCCTCCTGCCCCCGCAGCTCGACGAAGCGGCTCGTGCCCGCCTCGTTGAACTCGTAGCGCATCGTGCCGCCGTCGCGCACGGCGGTCGCGACGGCGGTGCCGCGCGGCGCGGCCGTCGCGGTCAGCTCGACGCCGTGCGCCGCGCAGTGCGCGCGCACCTCTGCGCCGGGGGCGTCATCGCCGACCATCGCGATGAGGCGCGCGGGCACGCCGAGGCGCGCGAGCCCCACGGCGACGTTGAGCGCCGCACCGCCCACGATCGACGCGCCGTCGACCTGGTCGACGAGCGCATCGCCGACGACGACGACGCGATCGCTCACTTGCCCTTCGCCGCCTTCTTCAGCTTGCGCTCGAGCTCGTCCTGGCGGATCGAGTCCTCGCGCTGGCTGACCGCGCCGACAGCGAGCGCCACGCCGATGACCCAGCTCGCCCAGAGCAGGCCGAGCCGCCAGTCGCGCGGGCCCTGCCTTGTCGCCTTCACGACCGGCAGGGCGCTCGTGAGCGAGCCGATGACACCCATGTTGAACAGGTACTTGCGCATTCCGCCTCCTCGTCGCGATCAACCTACCGGCGGCGGCTGGACGGCGCGTGCCCGGCGGCGCATCCTGACCGATCGGTCGACTTCTGACCGATCGGTCAGTACGCTGATCGCTCGTGACCACTCGCGACACCCTCGTCCGGGCCGCGCTCGAGCGCTTCGCCCGCTACGGCTACCTCGGCTCGTCGATCCAGCAGATCGCCGCGGACGTCGGCGCCTCGAAGTCGTCGGTGCTCTACCACTTCGACTCGAAGGAGGCGCTGCTGGAGGCCGCGATGGCGCCCGCGCTCGACGCGCTGTCCGGGATCATCGAGTCGCTGCCGGAGCGGCGCGACGACAAGGTCGCCGCGGCCCCGGCGCTCGTCACCGGCTTCGTCGACACCCTGCTGCAGCACAGCGCCGCGGTGTCGATCTTCATCAGCCAGCGCGGCGCGCTCCAGGACGTTCCGGTGATCCAGCGCGGCAACGAGCTCGTCGACACGATCGCGAGCACCCTCGTCGCCGAGGCGCCGTCGACGCGCGCGCTCACCCGCCTCTCGATCGGCCTCGCCGGTGTCGCGTTCATCCTCGGTGAGGCGCTGCGCGAGACTCACCAGCGTCCCGACCCCGCGGAGCTGCGCGAGGTGCTCATCGAGACGCTGCTCGAGCTGTGCCTGCCCGCCGCGTGCACCCGCGCCCCGCAGGCCGAGATGCACACCTGATGGCCACCTGGCTCTCCCGCGTCGGCGCCGCGTCCATGCGCCGCGCCTGGCTCGTCATCCTCGCCTGGGCCGCGCTCCTCGGCGGCGTGCTCGGCGGCGCGTTCGCGCTCGGCCCCGACATGCAGGAGTCGTTCGCGATCCCCGGCACGGAGTCGCAGGAGGCGCTCGACCACCTCGGCAGCGTCTTCCCGCAGGTGGCCGGCTCGAGCGTGCAGGTCGTCTACCGCGCGCCCGACGGCGAGTCGATCGAGCAGCACCGCGACGCCGTCGAGCAGCAGGCGGACGCGATCGACGCGATCGACGACGTCGCGAGCGTCGTGCAGCCGTGGAGCGAGTTCGCGTCGGCGCAGATCTCCGACGACGGCCGCTTCGCCTTCACGCAGGTGCAGTTCGAGCCGCAGGGCTCCGGATCGACGCCCGCCGGGCTCGACGCCCTCGTCGCCACGGCGGATGCCGCCCGGGCCGACGGCCTGACCGTCGAGTTCGGCGGCCAGGCGTTCCAGGCGACGAGCGTGCCCATCTCGTGGGTCGAGGGCCTCGGCGTCGTCTTCGCCGGTCTCGTCCTCTTCGTCACCTTCTGGTCGCTCCTCGCCGCCGGGCTGCCGCTGCTCACAGCGCTCATCGGCGTCGGCATCACGATGGGCGGCGTGCTGGGTGCCTCGGCGCTCGTCACGGTCTCGAACTCCGCGCCCCTCATGGCGCTCATGATCGGCCTCGCGGTCGGCATCGACTACGCGCTCTTCATCCTCTCGAAGCACCGCACCCAGCTCGCGCGCGGCATGGGGGTGATCGAATCCGGATCGCTCGCCGTCGGCACGGCCGGCACCGCCGTCGTCTTCGCCGGCCTCACGGTCGTGATCGCGCTCGTCGGGCTCCTCATCGTGGGCATCCCGTTCCTGGCGGTGATGGGCATCGGCGCCGCCGCCTCGGTCGCGATCGCCGTCGCGGCGGCCGCGACCCTGCTGCCGGCGATCATGGCCCTGCTCGGCGAGCGCCTGCGGCCGAAGCCCGGCAGCCGCGCGGCACGGCTCGCCGAGCGCGACGTCGACACCGCCCCCACGCTCGGAATGCGCTGGGTCACCGGCATCACGACGCGCCCGGTGCTCGCGATCGTCGGCGTGCTCACCGTGGTCGGCATCGCCGCCGTGCCGGCGGCGAGCCTGGAGCTCGCGCTCCCCGACAACGGGCGGGAGGCGCGCGGCAGCACGCAGCGCATCGCCTACGACCTGCTGCAGGAGGGCTTCGGCGAGGGCACGACGGGCCCGCTCGTCGTGATGGCCGACATCACCCAGATCACCGACATCCCCGGCGTGCTCAGGGCGATCTCCGACGACCTCGAGCGGGTCCCGGGCGTCGACCGCATTGGCAGCGCCTTCCCGGACGCCACCGCCGACACCGCGATCGTGCAGGTGATCGCCGAGACCGGGCCGACCGACCACGCGACCGCCGAGCTCGTGCGCGCCATCCGCGCCGCGGCTCCTGAGATCGAGGCGGCGCACGGCACCGCGATCGCCGTCACGGGCGCAACGGCCGTGCAGATCGACGTCTCGCAGCGCCTGCAGGACGCCCTGCTGCCGTTCGGCCTCGTGGTCGTGACCCTCGCGGTCGTGCTGCTGCTGCTCGTCTTCCGCTCGATCCTCG
The DNA here is from genome assembly GCA_031178105.1 of Agrococcus sp. Classification (GTDB taxonomy): domain Bacteria; phylum Actinomycetota; class Actinomycetes; order Actinomycetales; family Microbacteriaceae; genus Agrococcus. The sequence continues at coordinate 6,814 of JAPSJX010000040.1, forward strand.
TGCCGATCACGGCGGCGATCGGCTTCGTGCTGTCGGTGCTGGCCGCGTTCGGCACCGTCGTCGCGGTGATGCAGTGGGGCTGGGGCGCCGAGCTGCTGCACGTCGAGCCGGGGCCGATCCTGTCGTTCATGCCGGTGCTGCTCATGGCGGTGCTGTTCGGGCTCGCGATGGACTACCAGGTGTTCCTCGTCTCCGGGATGCGCGAGGCGCACGCCCACGGGCACAGTGCCGTGAGCGCCGTGCGGCACGGCTTCGCCGCCAACGCCCGGGTCGTGACGGCCGCCGCGCTCATCATGTTCTTCGTCTTCTTCGCCTTCGTGCCGGAGGGCATGGCGATGATCAAGGCGATCGCCCTGGGACTCGCCGTCGGCGTCGCGGTCGACGCCTTCCTCGTGCGCATGACGCTCATCCCCGCCGTCATGACGCTGCTGGGGGAGCGGGCCTGGTGGCTGCCGCGGGCGCTCGACCGGGCGATGCCGGACATGGACGTCGAGGGCGAGAGCCTCGGCAGGCACCGCGCCGCACTCGCCTGGGCGGCGGATGCGGGCGGCCACCTGGCGCTCGACCGGCTGCGCCCCGCCATCGACCACGACGAGCCGGGCTCCGCGTCGTGGAGCGTCACCGCCCCGCGCGGCGCGGTCATCCGCCTCGTCGCGCCGTTCGCCGACCGGCAGCGGCTCGCGCACGCGCTGCTGGGCGAGGTGCCCGCTCGCGGCTGCGCGCACCTCGGCGGCGCTGCGCTGCCGGGTGACGTCGCAGCGCTGCGCTCGCGCATCGGGCTCGTCGACCTCGACGTGCACGCCGCAGGCGGCACCGCGCTCGAGGCGGCGCGCGGTGCGCTCGCGCTGCGCTCGCCCTTCTCATGGGGACCGGTGCTCGAGCGGCGGGCGGCCGCGCTCGTCGAGCGCGCGGGCGCCGCCGCCGGCGCCTCGATCGACCCGGCCGCCCCGCTCTCGCGCCTGGCGCCGCTCGAGCGCGCGGCGGTGCTGCTCGCGATCGCGATGGAGCGCGAGCCCAGCCTGCTGTGGATCGACGCCGCGACGGGCGTGCCCGCGGGCACCGCGCGCGTCGCCGCGAGGCTCGCTGGGGACCACGTGACGCTCGTCACGAGCGAAGCGTCGCCGGAGGCGCACGGCCGCGCCGCGATCGACCTGGTGCCCGCGGACGCGGCCTCCGAGGACGCTCGTACCGCAGTCGCAGCACACGACACCGACCCAGCCGGGGCGCCCACCGGCGCGCTCGCCGCGGCGGGAGCAGACACGGGAGTCGACCGATGACCACCGCGTTCCGGAAGGCCGTCGCGCTGACGGCCGCCGCCGCCACGCCGTTCGCGATCGCGGCCTTCGCCGCCTGGTCGATGGGACCGGCCGCCGACGGCGATCGCGACGTACCGGCCGCGGTCGTGAACCTCGACGAGCTCCTCACCACCACGGCCGCCGACGGCACCGAGTCGACGATGTTCGCGGGCCGCCAGGTCGTCACCGATCTCGTGGCCGACGATGACGACGGCTTCGACTTCCGCATCCTGAACGAGGAGGACGCCGCGGCCGCGCTCGACGACGGCAGAGTGCACGCCGTCGTCACGATCCCGGCGGACTTCTCGCGGCGTGTCACGAGCCTGCAGGGCGACGACCCGCAGCAGGCGGGCGTGCGCATCGTCACCGATGCGTCCGCCGACGGCCTGGCGACGAGTCTCGCGAGCGAGACGGGGGCGTCGATCGCCGCCTCGTTCGGCGACCGCGTGACGTCGGGCTTCATCTCCGGCATCTACGGCGGCATGGGCACGCTCGCCGAGCAGCTCGGCACCGCCGCCGAAGGTGCGGATGCGCTCGGCTCGGGCGGCACGGAGCTCGCCACCGGGCTCGACGAGCTGGCCGGCGGCATCGATGCGCTCGCCGACGGCGCCGGTGGCGCGCAGGACGGCGCCGCGCAGCTCGCGAGCGGTGGCGACCGGCTCGCCGAGGGGCTGGGCGCAGCCGCGGGCGGCGTCGCGCAGCTGGCGGACGGCAGCGCCGCGCTCAGCGACGGTGTCGACGACTACACCGCCGGCGTCGACCGGTTCGCAGGCGGCGTGCAGCAGGCGGTCGCCCAGCTCGACGCCGGGCTCGCCGGTGCCGCCGAGGCAGGTGGCATCGACCGGCTGGAGTCCTCCCTCGACGCGTCGTCCGGCGCGGCGTCGCAGCTCGTCCAGCTGCTCGAGGCCGACCCCACCGACCCGGCAGCGCTCGAGGTCGCGCGGCAGCTCTCCGGCGGACTCGGGCAGCTGAGCCAGCAGGACATCGGCGGGCGGCTCACCGCCGGCCTCGGTCAGGCGACCGCGCCGCTGTCGCAGCTCTCCTCAGGCGCCTCGTCGCTCGTCGCCGCGGGCCCAGCGGTGCGCGACGGCGCCGCGCAGCTCGCGGACGGCGCGGCGCAGCTCGACGCCGGCTTCGGGGCATCCGCCACCGGTGCCCGGCAGCTCGCGGATGGCGCCGGTGCGCTCGCCGACGGGCTCGGCGACCTCGAGTCCGGCTCGGTGCGGCTCGCGGCCGGCGCCCGCTCCGCGGAGTCGGGTGCGACGCAGCTGGGCGAGGGCGCGCGCGAGCTGGGCGACGGGCTGCGCCAGGGCGTCGACGCCCTGCCGCAGCTGAGCGACGGCGAGCTCGACGACCTCTCGCAGGTCGCCACGAATCCCGTCGGCTTCGACCTCGACGAGCAGCGCGCGCTGCCGAGCGGCGAGGCGCGCGTCGCGGCGCTCGCGGTCCCGATCGGCCTCTGGCTCGGCGCCCTTGTGCTGGTGCTCGTGCGCGCCCGGTCCGCGCGCCGCATCGCGGCGTCCGCGGAGTCCGACGGCCGCGTGCTCGCAACGATGCTCATCCGCTCGTCGTGGGTCGTTGCGCTGCAGGCGGCGCTCGCCGTGCTCGTCGTGCACGCGATCGGCGGCGTCGCGTGGTCAGCCGCGCCGTTGACCCTCGCGGTGGCGATGCTGTTCGGGGGCGTCGCGACGCTGCTGCATGTCGCGCTCGTCGCCTCGCTGGGCGCCGCCGGCGGCATCGCGTCGGTCGTGCTGCTCGGTCTGCAGGCGGTCGCCGCCGGCGGCATCGTGCCGCGCGACGTGCTCGGGCAGGGCTTCGGGACCGTCGCGCCGATGCTGCCGATGACGCCTGCGGTGGATGCGCTCATCGCGATCGCGGGTGCAACCGGCGGTGCGGGCGGTGCCGTCGCCCTGCTCGTGCTCTGGCTGGGCGCCGGTCTGCTCGCGGCCCACCTCGCCGTGCGCGGCGCCCGCCGACGGGCTGCGGCAGCGCGCGTCGGCTCGCTCCGCGCGCTCGTGCCCTCGGCGGCGCAGGACGCGTCGTCGGGGAGATCGGCGGGAGCTTCATAGGGGCTTGACAGCCACGGCGCGCGGGCGTTCGATAACGGTGTCCGCGATCAGCGGACCGCCGAATCGGACGGAGGAGTCCCGTGCGCACCACCTACCGCATCCTCGCCTTCCTCGTCTGCGCGCTCGTGGCGCTGCAGGCGGCCTCCCACGCGTGGGCCTCGGCCGGCATCGCCCAGTACCTGGCACAGGGGGGCACCATCGATCTCGATTCTCAGGAGCTGCCGAACTTCCCTGAGGCGGTCGGCCTGATGATCCATGGGATGAACGGCATGTACGTGATCCCGGTCGTCGCGCTCGCGCTGCTCGTGACGTCCTTCTTCGCGAAGGTCCCGCGCGGCACGATGTGGGCTGGGATCGTGCTCGCGCTCGTCGCGCTGCAGATCACGCTGGGCATGCTCGGCCACTCGATCACGGCGCTCGCCTTCCTGCACGGCGTGAACGCGCTCGCACTGTTCGGCACCGCGTTCTGGACGGGCATGCGCGCGGGCCGCGCTGTGGGCGAGGTCGCGTCGCCGCGATCCTCCGTCGGTGTCGGCTGACGAGCAGCAGCACCCGACGAGGCGCCCGACGGGTCGTGACCGCCGGCGCCTCGCGCGGTCGATCGGGCTCCTGATCGCCGCAGCCGTCGTCGTCGCCGTCGGGACCGCGTGGTGGTCGAGCCTGCGTCCCGACACCTACTCGGCGATGGCGATGGGCGTCGCCGACCCCGGGGGCGGTGCGGTGGTCGTCGGCCCGACGGATCACGGGCACGGCGGGCACCACTCCGCCACTGCGACGGATGTGACGACGCTCGTCGCCGATCCCGACCGGGCCGCCGACGTGCGCGTCGAGCTCGTCGCGCGGGCCGAGCGGGTCACGCTGCCCGGTGGCGAGCAGGTCGACGCGTTCACGCTGAACGGCGCGACCCCCGGCCCCGAGATCCGGGCCCGCCAGGGCGAGCTCGTCGAGGTGCTGCTGCGCAACGAGTCGGTCGGGCGCGGCACGACGCTCCACTGGCACGGGGTCGACGTGCCCGCAGCGATGGACGGCGTCGCGGGCGTCACGCAGGATGCGGTGCCGCCCGGCGGCACCTTCACCTACCGCTTCGTCGCGGAGGACGCGGGCACGTACTGGTACCACGCGCATCAGGTGTCGCACGCGCAGGTCCGCGGCGGGCTCTTCGGCGCGATCGTCATCGAGCCGACCGCGCCCGGCGCGCACGACCTCGACGTCGTCGCGCAGCTGCACACCTATCCCGGCACCTCGCGCACGATCGACGGCACGGCCGGCGACGTCGTGCGAGACGCTCAGGCCGGCGCGCTCGCGCGCGTGCGCGTCGTCAACACCGACAGCGTGCCGACCGTCATGTGGGTGACCGGCGCAGCCTTCCGGCTGCTCGCGATCGACGGCACCGACGTGCACGAGCCGACCGAGGTCGACGGCCGGAAGGTCGCCATCGCTGCGGGCGGCCGCGTCGACCTCGAGGTGCGGATCCCCGCCGCCGGCGCGCGCGTCCAGGCGCCCGGCGTCTCGCTCGCACTCGGCGCCGCCGACGCCCCGGCGGCCGCCGCCCCGGAGCACGTGCTCGACCCCCTCGCGTACGGCTCGCCCGCGCCGCTCGCCTTCGACCCCGCGCAACCCGACCGCACCTTCGCCTACGACATCGGCAGGCTCCCGGGCTTCCTGAACGGCCGGCCTGGCATCTGGTGGACGATCAACGGCCGGATGGGCGGCGACGTGCCGATGTACATGGTGTCGGAGGGCGACGTGGTGACGATGCGCCTCACGAACGCGAGCGGCGACGTGCATCCGATGCACCTGCACGGCCACCACGTCGTCGTGCTCGCGCGGAACGGGGTGCCCGCGTCGGGCAGCCCGTGGTGGGTCGACTCGCTCGACGTCGACCACGGCGAGACATACGACGTCGCCTTCGTGGCCGACAACCCCGGCGTGTGGATGGACCATTGCCACAACCTGCCGCACGCCGTCGAGGGCCTGATGACCCACGTGATGTACGAGGGCGTGACGACGCCGTTCCTGCTCGGCGGCGGCTCGGGCAACGAGCCGGAGTAGCGCTACGGGCGGGCGTCGCCCTCGGCGCGCGCCGAGGCGTCGCCCACGGCCGCCGCCTGCCCGAGGTGCTCGCGCGCGAACTCGAGCGTCTCCACGAGCAGCCGCAGCCGGTCGCGCTCGGACCGCGCCTGCCGGGTCTTGATCTCGGCGATGACCTGCCCCGTCCACTGCTGCGCCGCGAGCATCTGCAGCACCTCGGCGACCGGCTCGTTGCCGTGTCCGGGGATGAGGTGCTCGTCGAACACCTTGTCCTCGTCGGCCGCGACGCCGTCGGTGAGGTGCAGATGGCGCAGCCGCGGCCCGAGATCGAGGGCCAGCTCCATCGAGTCGCGGCGCGCGAGCGCGCAGTGCGAGAAGTCGAGCGTCGCGTGATCGACGTCCATCTCGCTCGGGTCGATCCCGGGCAGGTACGCCTGCCGGTCCACGCCCCCCATCGACCACGGGAACATGTTCTCGACCGCGACCTCGACGCCGTGCTTCTGCTCGGTCTGCCGCACCGCATCCGTGAAGGTGCTCGCGTACCTGCCCTGCCAGCGGAACGGCGGATGCACCACCACGGTGGGCGCGCCGACCGCGACCGCGAGGGCGGCCGAGCGGTCGAGCTTCATGAAGGGATCCGTGCCCCACACGAACGTCGTCAGCAGCACGACCGGCGCGTGGATCGCCATGATCGGCTGCTGGTAGCGCTCGGAGAGCTCGAGCAGCCGCTCAGGGCTGCGGGTCTTCGCGTCGGTGGTCACCATGACCTCGACGCCGTCGTAGCCGGCCTCGTGCGCGAGCCGGAAGCCGTCCTCGACCCCCTTGGGGAAGACGGAGATCGTGCTGAGGCCGACCTGGATCATGCGAACGACGCTAGACCCTCCGGCCTGGACGTCGTGCATCCGTGCGTCGGTCCGCCGGGCGGCGCGCCGATCGGACATGCCCCGGCGGCGTAGGATCGAGCCATGCCTGAGATCGACATCAAACCGCGTTCGCGCGCCGTGACGGACGGCGTCGAGGCCACCACGAGCCGGGGCATGCTCCGCGCGGTGGGGATGGGCGACGGCGACTGGGAGAAGCCCCAGATCGGCATCGCGAGCTCGTGGAACGAGATCACCCCCTGCAACCTCTCGCTCGACCGCCTCGCGCGCTCGTCGAAGGAGGGCGTGCACGCCGGCGGCGGCTACCCGCTGCAGTTCGGCACCATTTCGGTCTCCGACGGCATCTCGATGGGCCACGAGGGCATGCACTTCTCGCTCGTGAGCCGCGAGGTCATCGCCGACTCCGTCGAGGTGGTCGTCAACGCCGAGCGCCTCGACGGCACCGTGCTGCTCGCCGGCTGCGACAAGTCGCTCCCCGGCATGCTCATGGCGGCCGCCCGCCTCGACCTCGCGAGCGTCTTCGTCTACGCCGGCTCGATCGCACCCGGCTTCGCGAAGCTCGAGGACGGCACGATCCCTCAGTCGATGACGATCATCGACTCGTTCGAGGCGGTCGGCGCCTTCAAGGCGGGCAAGATCTCGGCCGAGGACCTGCACCGCATCGAGTGCGGCTTCGCGCCCGGCGAGGGCGCGTGCGGCGGCATGTACACGGCGAACACGATGGCGTGCATCGCCGAGGCGCTGGGCATGAGCCTGCCCGGCTCGTCCACGCCGCTGTCGGCCGACCGCCGCCGCGACTACTACGCGCGCCGCTCGGGCGAAGCGGTCGTCGAGCTGCTGCGCAAGGGGATCACCGCGCGCCAGATCCTCACGAAGGAGGCGTTCGAGAACGCCATCACCGTCGCGATGGTGCTCGGCGGCTCGACGAACGCCGTGCTCCACCTGCTCGCGATCGCGCACGAGGCGGAGGTCGAGCTGACGCTCGAGGACTTCCGCCGCATCGGGCAGCGCTCACCGCACCTCGCCGACGTCAAGCCCTTCGGCGCGTACGTGGCGCAGGACTTCGACCGCGTGGGCGGCATGCCGGTGGTCATGAAGGCGCTGCTCGACGCCGGCCTGCTGCACGGCGACGCGCTCACGGTGACCGGTCGCACGGTCGCCGAGAACCTCGCCGAGCTCGACCCGGCCCCGATCGACGGCACCGTGGTGCGCGCGCTCGACGACCCCATCCACGCCACCGGCGGCCTCACGATCCTCGACGGCACGCTCGCACCCGAGGGTGCGGTCGTGAAGACGGCCGGCTTCGACGCCGAGGTGTTCGAGGGGCCGGCCCGCGTGTTCGACCGCGAGCGCGCCGCGATGGACGCCCTCACGAACGGCGAGGTGCAGGCCGGTGACGTGGTCGTCATCCGCTACGAGGGCCCCAAGGGCGGGCCCGGCATGCGCGAGATGCTCGCCATCACCGCGGCCATCAAGGGAGCGGGCCTCGGCAAGGATGTACTCTTGTTGACAGACGGCAGATTCTCGGGCGGCACAACCGGCCTGTGCATCGGCCACATCGCCCCTGAGGCGGTCGACTCCGGTCCGATCGCCTTCGTGCGCGACGGAGACCGCATCAGGGTCGACATCGCCGCTCGCTCGCTTGACCTGATCGTCGACGAGGCAGAGCTCGCCTCCCGGCGTGAGGGCTGGGAGCCGCTGCCCCCGCGCTACACCCGCGGAGTCCTCGCCAAGTACGCACGCCTCGTGCGGTCGGCCGCCACCGGCGCCGTCACGGGCTGACGCACGTCTTCGAGAGACGATCCAGGAGAGATCCATGTCCATCGCACCCAGGCCTGCCGCCCCGCGCAGCGCCGAGCCACCGATCCTCACCGGGTCGGGCGCCGTCCTCCGATCGCTCGAGCTGCTCGGCGTCGAGGACGTCTTCGGCATCCCCGGTGGCGCGATCATCCCGTTCTACGACGAGCTCATGCAGCAGTCGGCGATCCGCCACATCCTCGTGCGCCACGAGCAGGGCGGCGGCCACGCCGCCGAGGGCTACGCGGCGGCGACCGGCCGCGTCGGCGTCTGCATCGCGACGAGCGGTCCCGGCGCCACGAACCTCGTCACCGCGATCGCCGACGCCTACATGGACTCGGTGCCGATGGTCGCGATCACCGGCCAGGTGTTCAGCCACCTGATCGGCACGGATGCGTTCCAGGAGGCCGACATCACGGGCATCGTGATGCCGATCACGAAGCACTCCTTCCAGGTCTCCCGCGCCGAGGACGTGCCCGGCGTCATGCGCGCGGCCTTCCACATCGCCTCGACCGGCCGCCCCGGCCCGGTGCTCGTCGACGTCACGAAGGATGCGCAGCAGCAGTCGGCGCCGTTCGTCTGGCCCGAGACGGTCGACCTGCCGGGCTACCGCCCGGTGACGAAGGCGCACGGCAAGCAGGTCGCCGCGGCGGCCGCGATGCTCGCCGACGCCCAGCGGCCGCTGCTCTACGTGGGCGGCGGCGTCATCCGCGCGCACGCGTCGGCGCAGCTGCTGGAGTTCGCCGAGGCGACCGGCGCCCCGGTCGTGACGACGCTCATGGCGCGCGGCGCGTTCCCCGACTCGCACCCGCAGCACCTCGGCATGCCGGGCATGCACGGCTCGGTGCCCGCGGTGCTCGCGTTCCAGGAGTGCGACCTGATCCTGGCTCTCGGAGCCCGCTTCGACGACCGCGTGACCGGCAAGGTGAACGAGTTCGCGCCGAACGCCAAGGTCATCCACGTCGACGTCGACCCGGCCGAGATCTCGAAGATCCGCACCGCCGACATCCCGATCGTGGGCGACGTGCGCGACGTGCTCGTCGACCTGTCCATCGCCTTCCAGGAGCTCGCGACGAGCCGCCGCACCGACCTCACCGACTGGTGGGAGCGGCTGCAGGGGCTGCAGGAGCGCTTCCCGCTCGGGTTCGCCGAGCCGAGCGACGGCAAGCTCGCCCCGCAGCACGTGATCCAGCGCATCGGCGAGCTGACCGGGCCCGAGGGCATCTACGCCTCCGGCGTCGGCCAGCACCAGATGTGGGCGGCGCAGTTCATCAAGTACGAGCGCCCCAACTCCTGGCTGAACTCGGGCGGCGCCGGCACGATGGGCTACGGCGTGCCCGCCGCGATGGGCGCGAAGGTGGCGGAGCCGGACCGGGTCGTCTGGGCGATCGACGGCGACGGCTGCTTCCAGATGACGAACCAGGAGCTCGCCACGTGCGCGCTCAACGACATCCCGATCAAAGTTGCGGTCATCAACAACTCGTCGCTCGGCATGGTGCGGCAGTGGCAGAGCCTGTTCTACGAGGGCCGCCACTCGTTCACCGACCTCGAGACCGGCGACGACGCGAAGATGATCCCCGACTTCGTGAAGCTGGGCGAGGCGTACGGCTGCCTCGCGATCCGCGTCACGAAGCCGGAGGAGATCGATCCGGCGATCCAGCTCGCGCTCGAGACGAACGACCGCCCGGTCGTCATCGACTTCATCGTGTCGAAGGACGCGATGGTGTGGCCGATGGTGCCGCAGGGCGTCTCGAACTCCTTCGTGCAGTACGCCAAGGAGCACAGCCCGGTGTGGGAGGAGGAGTGATGAGCAC
>JAPSJX010000002.1 GCA_031178105.1 Agrococcus sp.
CCCCCGGGCTGGCGCGCGGGGGTGGCACCCCCCCCGCCGCGTGGGCGCCCCCCCCCCGGGGGTTCCGTGACCACCCGCGGCCACGGCGGGGAGCCAGACGCTGCTGCGGCGGCTAGATGGCCTTGCCGGGGTTGAGGATGCCGGCGGGGTCGAAGGCGGCCTTCACGGCCCGCTGCAGCGCGAGCTGCCGCTCGCCCAGCTCGTCCACGAGCCAGCGTCGCTTGAGGATGCCGACGCCGTGCTCGCCCGTGAGCGTGCCGCCCATCGCGATCGCGGCCTCGAAGACATCGTTCGCGCACGCCCAGATCGCCTCGGTCGGCTCCGTGCCGTCGAAGACGAAGGTCGGGTGCAGGTTCCCGTCGCCCGCGTGCGCGGTCGTCGCCAGCCGCACGCCATGGCGCGCTGCGGCCTCGTCGCACGCTCGGAACATGTCGGCCATCCGCGACCGCGGCACCGAGACGTCCTCCACCAGCACGGTGCCGAACGACTCGAGCGCGAAGTGCACCTGCCTGCGCACCTGCACGAGCACATCCGACCGGGCGGCGTCGTCGGTGCGCTCCACCCGGCCGCCGTATGCCGCGAGGATCTCGGCGACGACCTCCGAGGTCGCCGCGGCGCCGAGCTCGTCGGTCTGCACGAGCACGAACGCTCCGGCCATCGGCTGACCGGTGTAGGCGGCGAGCATCGACACCGCGTCGCGGCCGACGAGCTCCATGATCGCCGGGCGGATGCGCGCGGCCGTCACCGCCGTGCACGCCGCGGCCGCGGCCGCCTCGTCGTCGAAGAACGCGCCCACCGTCCACACGCCGCCGTCGGGCAGCGGACGCAGCTTGAGGGTCGCGCCGACCACGATGCCGAGCGTGCCCTCCGAGCCGATCATGAGCGCCGTCAGGTCGAGCCCGGTGACGCCCTTGACGGTGCGGTGACCGGTGGAGATGCGGCTGCCGTCGGCGAGCACGACGTCGAGCGCGAGCACCCACTCGCGCGTGACGCCGTACTTGGCGCACAGCAGGCCGCCCGCGTTCGTCGCGATGTTGCCGCCCACCGACGAGATCGCGCGGCTCGCGGGATCCGGCGGCCACCAGAGGCCGTGGGTCGCGAGCAGGTCGTTGAGCTCCGCGTTGCGGATGCCAGGCTCGACCCGGCACGACTGGTCGACGATCGAGACGTCGAGCAGGCGGCGCATCCGGTCGACGGAGACGACGAGCTCGCCCTCGCCGGCGATCGAGCCGCCCGCCAGGCCGGTGCCGGCGGCGCGGGGCACGACCGGCACACCGTGCTCGCTCGCCCATCGCAGCGCGATCTGCACGTGCGAGGCGTCCTCCGCGGCGACGATGGCGATCGGCGGCGCGGCGGCGCGGTGCCCCGACTTGTCAGCCCGCGCGACGTCGAGCGCGTCGGGGTCGGTGACGAGCACGTGCGCGGGCAGCGCTGCCCGCAGGGCGTCCAGTCTCACGCGAGCACGAGCCCGTCGACGACCTGCCAGGCGCCGGGTCCGCCGGCGCATCGCACCGAGTGCGCGTTGTCGGGGGTGCGCGTCTCGCGGCCCGTGACATGGTCGACGAAGGCGCGGATGAAGGTGCCGTGCGTGACGATGACGAGCGCGCCCACGGCGGTGCGGGCGGCGACGTCGTCGACCGCGGCGACCGCCCGGCGCTGCAGGTCGCCGAAGTCCTCCTCGCCGGGCCAGTCGGTGCCGAAGCGCTGCACGGCTTCCTCCTTCGTCATCCCCTCGACCTCGCCGTAGGCGCGCTCGATGAGGCTGGGGTAGCGGCCCGCGACATCGAGGCCGAGCTCGGCGGCGATGATGTCGGCGGTGACCGCAGCTCGCACGAGCGGCGAGGAGACCACCGCATCCCACCGGGCATCGGTCGACGGGCCGTCGGCGAGCAGGCGCGCCGCCGCGTGCGCCTGCGCCATGCCGGTCTCGTTGAGCGGGATGTCGCTCGTGCCCTGGAGCCTGCCGTCCCGGTTGAAGTCGGTCTGGCCGTGTCGGACGAGGGCGATCTCCATGCTGCGAGCCTAGGCCTGCCCCGCGTCCGTCATCCACAGGCTCACATCCCACCGCCCCGCGCGTTAGCGAGGTATGAGAGGAATGCGGCCATGACCCACACCATCATCGAGAGCCCGATCGGTCCGCTCACGCTCGTGCGCAGCGAGCGCGGCATCACGGGCCTGTACATGCGCGAGCACCGGCCCGCGCCCGACGAGGCGGCGTTCGGCGAGCGCGACGACGCCTCGTTCGCGGACGCGGTGCAGCAGCTCGACGAGTACTGGGCAGGCGAGCGCCGCGCGTTCGACCTCGACCTCGACCCCGTCGGCAGCCCCTTCCAGCTGCGCGTCTGGGAGGCGCTGCGGTCGATCCCCTACGGCGCGACGCGCACCTACGGCTGGATCGCGGCCGCGGTCGGGCAGCCGACGGCCGTGCGGGCGGTCGGGCTCGCGAACAGCCGCAACCCGATCTCGATCGTCGTGCCGTGCCACCGGGTGGTCGGCTCCACCGGCTCGCTCACCGGATACGCCGGCGGGGTGGAGCGCAAGCGCTTCCTGCTCGACCACGAGGCCGGGACGGCACTCGTGCCGGCCGGGCTAGATTCGGTCGCGTGACCCGTGCGCCCTTCGAGTCGATCGTCGCGCTGCACGGCGCGAGGGTCTGGCGCGTGTGCCGTGCGCTGCTCGACGAGGCCGACGCCGACGACGCGTGGAGCGAGACGTTCCTCGCCGCGCTCGAGGCCTATCCGCGGCTCGCGCACCACGAGCGGATCGAGGGCTGGCTCGTGACGATCGCGCACCGGAAGGCGATCGACCTCCTGCGGCGCCGTTCCAGGCTCGAGGTGGGCGAGGTGCCCGACCGGGCTGCTCCCGAGGCCTCGCGCGACCTGGACCTGGCGCGGGCGCTGGCGCTGCTGCCGCTGCGGCAGCGGGAGGCGGTCGTGCTGCATCACCTCGGCGGGCTGCCCTTCATCGAGGTCGCGGCGGCGCTCGGATCGTCGGCGGATGCGGCCCGGCGCGCGTCCTCCGATGGCGTGCGTCGACTGCGAGAGCTGCTGGGGGGAGCGGATGGCTGAGCTCGAGACGATGGGGACGATCCCGGATGCGCCGCTCGACGGGCTGCGCGCCCGGCTCGTCGAGCGCGCCGCCGAGCGCGGCCTGCTCGACGTCGCGTACCGGACGCTCGACACCGCCCTGGGCTCGCTGCTGCTGGCCGCGACGCCGGCGGGCCTGGTCTCGGTGACGTTCGACGGTCGCGACCCGATCGCGACGCTCGATCGGCTCGCAAGCGCGGTGAGCCCGCGCCTGCTCGAGACGCCCGCGCGCCTCGACGACGCTGCGCGACGCCTGGAAGCGCTCATCGACGGGCGTGCCCGCGCGTTCGGCGGTCCGCTCGACATGACTCTCGCTCGCGGGTTCGGCCGCGGCGTGGTGGAGCGGCTGCGGGAGATCCCCTACGGAGAGACCCGCAGCTACGCGCAGGTCGCTGTGGCGGTCGGATCACCGCGGGCGGTGCGGGCGGTGGGCACCGCGTGCCGGCGCAACCCGCTCCCCATCGCGATCCCGTGCCACCGGGTCGTGCGCAGCGACGGCGCGCTCGGCCAGTACGTCGGCGGCATCGAGGCGAAGCGCCTGCTGCTGGGTGTCGAGGCGGCGAGCCCGCCCGCCCCGCTCGTCGAGTAGCGGTCGCGTCGCCACCGCGCCCATCCGCCCGCGCCGCTACGTTGGACCCCGTGCCCACCACCGAGCTCCTCGCCGTCGTCGAGCGCGACGGCTTCGTCGAGTCGCAGCATCGCGGCGTCGCAGTCCTCGTCGATCCCGACGGCACCGTCATCGAGGCGCACGGCGACATCGCGGTGCCCTTCCTCGCCCGCAGCGCGCTGAAGCCCCTCTTCGCCGCGGCCCTGCTGGACGCCGGCCTCGTCGAGCTGCTGCCGGCGCATGCGGCGCTCGCGAGCGCGAGCCACTGGGCAGACCAGGAGCACCTCGACACCGCGCAAGCCATGGCCGCGCGGCTCGGCGTCGCGGAGGACGCGCTGCGCTGCCCGCCGATGAAGGCGCCCGACGGGTCGATGCGACGGTTCGCGCACATGTGCGTCGGCAAGCACATCGCGCTCGCGGCTGCGGCGCGCGCGCTCGGCGCGCCCGCCGACTACTGGGCCGACGACCACCAGCTCGCCGACGTGCTCCGGGAGGGCATCGCGACCGCCGCCGGTGAGCAGGTCCTGGGCCGCGCGCACGACGGCTGCGGTGCGCTGGTCTTCCCCACCTCGACCGTCGGGCTCGCGCGTGCGTTCCGCCGCCTCGCGCCGGACGCCGTCGGCGGCGGTCGCGCCGTCGGCGACGCGATGCGGGCGAACCCGACGCTCATCGACGGCGCAGGGCGACCCGACGCCGTCGTCATCGCGGAGACCGGATGCGCGACGAAGTTCGGCGCCGAGGGCACGCAGGCGATGGTCGCCCCCGACGGCACGACCGCGGTCGTGAAGACGGCTGACGGGGCGCGTCGTGCCGGGGCCCCCGTCGCGCTGGCGCTGCTGGAGCGCGCGGGCGCGATCCCCGAGGGCACCCTCGAGCGGCTGACCGAGCCGCTGGGGCTGCTGCAGCTGAGCGCCGACGTGCCCGTCGGACGGCTGCGTCCGGTCATCTAGTCCGGAGCGATCCGCGGCCCGCTGGCCGGAGCGCGCAGCACGAGGACCGCTGCCTCGATCGAGAGGGCGGCGAGGCAGCCGTGCGGGTAGTAGCCGAACGCTGCGGCGCCCGCGACGAGCACGAGCAGCGTGGCAGCGAGCAGCAGGCGGCTCGACCTGGACCAGCGTCGACCCGCGGTGCAGCCGGCTGCGACCCCTGCGGCTCCGATGGCCATGAGCAGGTACGACTCCGACCCCCACAGCACGTGCAGCGGGGAGTCCTCCGGGCTGCCGAGATAGCTCAGCGGGCTGACGACGGCGCCCGCGATGACGAGCCAGGCGAGCGCGCGACCGCCCCCGCTCGCGTGGCGGAGATCCGGCAGGAGGGCGAGGCCGATGGCGAGGAACGCGACGGCCGCCAGCGATCCACCCACCGTGTAGGGATCGCCGGGCAGCGCATCGCCGATCGACCGGTACGGCTCGGCATGGCCGAGCGCATCGATCCACGGCCAGGACCAGCCGATCGCCACGAGCGGCAGCGTGAGGACGGCCCATGCCCCGCCCGCGAGGGCGAGCCCCGCGCGCCATGCCCGGGATCGCTCGGCTTCGGATGCCGCATCCACGGCTCATGCTTAGCAGCGCGGGCGCGGCATCGGCCCGTTCGAGCGTCATGCGGTGTGGCGCCGCCCGCCTCCGTCGCGACCCCTACCTGCTCGACCGTCGCGGCGATCGCCGCGGTGCTCGAGTCGTGCGGGAGCCGCTCGCGTCCTAGAGCCTCCGCGCGCAGTCCTCGGCGAACGCGGCGAAGCCCCGCTCGACGATGCCCTGCAGCGTCGTGTCGGTCGAGAGGTGCGCACGCCACGCGGCCACCGCATCCGGGCTGCGCAGCTCCGACAGGGTCGGCGACGCGACCGAGTCCCACAGCCGCATGACGCGGTCGTCCGCCTCGAGGTGGAACTGCATGCCGACCGCCGACCCGAAGCGGAACGCCTCGTTCTCGACGGTCGCGCTGGTCGCGAGCTGCGTCGCACCCGGAGGCAGGGCGACGACGTCCGAGTTCCAGCGCATCGCTCCGACCGGGCCGACGTGCCCGCCGAGCCAGGGGTCCGGCTCGAGCACCTCGATGTCGATGATGCCGACGTCATCGACGGCGCCCTCGCGGTGCTCACCGCCGAGGGCGCGCCCGATGATCTGGTGGCCGAGGCAGAGCCCGAGCACCGGGATCTCGGCATCGATGGCGCGCAGCGCCAGGTCGGCGGTGACAGCCAGCGACGGGTGCTCGTCCTCCTCCGCGGCGCTCATCTGCCCGCCCGTGATGACGATGCCCGCGATCTCATCGAGCGGCGGCACATGCGACGGGAACACCGCCTCGCGCGTCGGCAGGTGCGACGTGAGCGTCGTGGCGTGGCCCCCCGTCTCGTACTCGATGTGCTTGATGAACAGGACGGAACGCGCCACGCAGAGCCTCTCTCGGATATGCGTAGCCTATGACGAGCGGGACGCGCGTCCCGCACCGTGAGGAGCTGCATGCCCGTCTTCGCCATGGCCCCGGACGGGGTCCGCATCGCACTGCACGAGCTGGGCGATCCGGACGGCGCCCCGGTGCTGCTGATCCACGGCTTCTCGTCGAACGCGCGCCGCAACTGGATCGACACACGCTGGGGCGATGCGCTCGGCGAGCGCGGCCTCCGAGGCATCGCGATGGACCTGCGCGGGCATGGCGAGAGCGACCGGCCGTCGACCGGATACACCGTGCCGCACTTCCTCGACGACGTCGACGCCGTGCTCGAGCAGCTCGCGCTGCCCGAGGCGCCGGGCGCGATCGGCTACTCGATGGGCGCGCGGCTGCTGTGGCGGCATGCCGGCACGCGGCCGCACGCCTTCCGGGCGCTCGTGCTCGGTGGACTGCCCGCCGGGGATCCGTTCCAGCGCTTCGACGTCGATCTCGCCCGCAGCGCCCTCCGGGACGAGGCGGAGCCGGGCGAGGCGGAGTCGTTCGTGGTCGAGCTCGCCGGCGTCTTCCCCGAGCACGACCCCGACACGCTGGTCACGCTCGCCGGCGAGGTGTCTCGGACGCTCTTCGACCCGGAGGCCGCGCCCCCCGCGATGCCGACGCTGCTGCTGACCGGCGAGAAGGACCGGCGAGCCGACGACACGCAGGACCTCCTGCCGCTGCTGCCGGATGGGCGGTTCGAGGCGATCCCCGGGCGCAACCACATGAACGCCCCGACGTCGGGGACGTTCCGGCGCACGGCCGCGGCGTTCCTCGCCTCGAGCCTGTAGCGCACGGCGCAGGGCCGGTCGGGTTGCCCGACCGGCCCCAGTCCCTTGCACCAAGCGAGGCATCCGCCTTCGCTTCCGCCGATCGCCACAGCACTACGATCAACGTGCGGACAACGTATAACGGATCGGTAACGAACCGCCCAAGAACAGCCTGTGAGCTGCCTGTGGTCAGAAGCGGTCGGGGCTCGGCCCGGTCGCCAGCACCGTGACATCCGCGTGGCGATCGAAGCGGTAGCCCGCACCCCGCACGGTCCGGATGATGCCGGCGTAGTCGCCCAGCTTCGAGCGCAGGCGGCGGACGTGCACGTCGATGGTGCGCTCGTTCGGGCGGTTCTCGTCGTCGGCGTCCCAGAGCGCGTCGATGATGGCGCAGCGGCCGACGGTCGAGCCCTCGCGGAGCACGATGTGCTGCAGCAGCTCGAACTCGCGGTAGGTGAGGGCGGCGATCTCGTCGCCGATCGCGACGCGCTTGCGCGTGAGGTCGATCACGATGCCCGGGTCGGACTCGGCGACGGGCTGCTGCACGGCCGGGTCCTGCAGGGCACGGCGAACGACATCCACGTCGCGGCCGCCCGCACCGGCCGGGGCGAGCGCGACGGCGGCGTGCGTCTCGGCGCTCGGGGCCAGGCGCGTCGTGAGGGCGCGCAGCTCACCGACGAGACGCGCGAGCTCGATGTGGTCGGAGGCCGCGGCGTCCTCGCCGAGGCCGACGTACAGCACGAAGCCGCGGGCCTCGGTGCCGTCGGGCACCGGGCGGATCTGCGGCGCGGGGGCTGCCGTGCGGGCGGCCGGCGCGACGGCGCGCTTCGGAGCGCGAGCCAGCGCCGAGGAGCCGTCGACGCGCGTCTCGAGCGACGGGCGGCGGGTGCGAGGGGGAGCGGTGATGGTCATGGGCGTTGCCTTCCGGCGAGCGGTCGGCGGCCGTCCTGCCAGCGGGGCTGGGGGGCGATGAGGGCCGTCGACGCGTGGCGAGACACGGATGCGGTGCATCGATGTCGAGTGTCGGGTGCGAACCGGTGGTGCGGTTCGGAGATCGCTCCGGGGCTGCTCAGACCCTGGTCAGGCGACGCGCGGAGGCGTCAGCGCTGAGGGAGCGATCGGGCGGTGCGAGCTGCGCTCAAGCACACATTCGACGCATGGCCACCATCGGCATCATCATGCCGTTCGTCCCATCGGCCGCGATGACGGTCGGGAGGGCAGAGGTGGTGGTCATGCCTGTCAGTATCGCGGCTTGCATCGGGCGATGTCAAACGACGCCGTCGCGGCGTGTGACGAACTGTGACGCGCGGTCGGGCGGCCCGGCCCGCATCCGCTCCTAGTGGTCGACCGTGCCGTACAGGCGATCGCCCGCGTCGCCGAGGCCCGGCACGATGAAGCCGTGCTCGTTGAGCCGCTCGTCGAGCGCACCGAGCACGATCGTGACGTCGTGGCCGTCCATGTCGCGCTCGACGCGCTCGATGCCCTCGGGCGTGCCCAGCAGGCAGATCGCGGTGACGTCGACGGCACCGCGGTCGAAGAGGAACTGCATCGCGGCCGAGAGCGATCCGCCGGTGGCGAGCATCGGGTCGAGCACGAAGCACTGGCGGTCGGAGAGGTCCTCGGGCAGCCGCTCGGCATACGTGTAGGGCTCGAGCGTCGTCTCGTTCCGAGCCATGCCGAGGAACCCCACCTCCGCGGTCGGCACGAGCGTCGTCATGCCCTCGAGCATGCCGAGACCCGCGCGCAGGATCGGCACCACGAGGGGCCGCGGCTCGGCGATCTCGACGCCGGTCGTCGTCGTCACCGGCGTCGTGATCTCCTTGGGCGTCACGCGCACGTTTCGGGTCGCCTCGTAGGCGAGCAGCGTCATGAGCTCCCCGACGAGCGATCGGAACGTGGGGGAGGGCGTGCGCTCGTCCCGCAGGACGGTGAGCTTGTGCGTGATGAGCGGGTGGTCGGCGACGTGGACTCGCATAGGGTCAGGGTAGTGGGCGCGTGACGGCACGCCCGATCGGGAGGGCGCATGCGGCCGGCGGCACGCGACGAGGCGCTGATGCGGTTCGCGCTCGACGAGGCGGCCGCGGCGACCACGACGGCCGACGTGCCGGTCGGCGCGGTCGTGGTCGACGCATCCGGCGCGATCATCGGGACCGGTCGCAACGAGCGCGAGCTGCGCCACGACCCGACGGCCCACGCCGAGGTGGTGGCGCTGCGCGAGGCAGCCGCGCGGCTCGGCTCCTGGCGCCTCGACGGATGCGCGCTCGTCGTCACGCTCGAGCCGTGCGTCATGTGCGCGGGCGCGATCCTCGCGAGCCGGGTGGGGCGCGTCGTCTTCGGCGCCTGGGACGACAAGGCGGGCGCCGCCGGCAGCGTCGTCGACCTGCTGCGCGAGCGGCGGCTCCCGCATCGGGTCGAGGTCGTCGCAGGGGTGCTCGCCGACGAGGCCGAGGCACAGCTCCGCGCCTTCTTCGCCCCCCGTCGATGACTCTCAACGGAGCGGCTGGCAACGCGAGGGGATAGTGCCCTCGCGCGACCGATCACTCCGTCGAGGACGCGGCGACCGGC
Organism: Agrococcus sp.; assembly: GCA_031178105.1. Classification (GTDB taxonomy): domain Bacteria; phylum Actinomycetota; class Actinomycetes; order Actinomycetales; family Microbacteriaceae; genus Agrococcus. The sequence goes on from JAPSJX010000002.1 coordinate 9,450, forward strand.
CCGCGCGACCGTACGGTCAGTTCCAGAAGACGGCGATGAGCAGGTTCACCGCCGCGAGCCCGCCTGCGGTGTGGAAGAAGGGGCCGAGCTTGCGCTCGACCTGCACGTTGCCGACCGACACGGCACCGCCGGCGGTGAGGCGAGCCTTCTCGGCGTGCATCGCCCGCTGGCGCAGGAACCCGACGAGCGCCGCCACGAAGACGACGACCGCGATGACGCCCTTGACGCCCAGCTTGGCGTGGTTCACGTCGCCGTCGCCCGCCATCGCGAGGCCGTAGAGCGCGACGCCCGAGACGAGCTGGATCGAGGCGCCGATGAGCAGCATCGTGAAGGCGTAGCCCGCCCGAGCGCGCATCTGCAGGATGAACGTGCCGATGAGCATCGACAGCCCGACGAGATGGGCGGCGAGCAGCAGCGAGTGCAGGAGCTCCATGCAGCGAGCCTACGCAGTCGCGGTCAGTTGCCCGACTGGATGACGATGTGGTCGGTGGAGGGGGCGATCTCGGGCCGCTCGACATAGAGGTCGGGCTCGATGTAGATGACCCGGGCGTGCGGCACCTGCGTGCGGAGATCGGCCTCGAGGTCGTTGATCGTGCGGGAGACGTGCTCGATGTCGGACTGCGGCGGGAACGCGACCTTCGCCGCGACCATCAGCTCGTCCGGGCCCAGGTAGAGCGTCTTCATGTGGATGACCGACTCGACGCCCTTGTGGGCGTTGAGGATGCCGGCGATCCGCGCGGTGTCCTCGCGGGTCGCGCCCTCGCCGATCAGCAGCGACTTCATCTCGACTGCGAGGATCGCGGCCACTGCGATGAGCAGCACGCCGATGCAGAGCGTGCCGATCGCGTCGAAGAGCGGGTTGCCGGTGAGGGCGGTGAGGCCGACGGCGACGAACGCGAGCACCAGGCCGACGAGCGCGGCGAGGTCCTCCAGCAGGATGACCGGCAGCTCGGGGCTCTTCGACTTTCGGATGAACGACCACCAGCCGGCCTTGCCGCGCACCTGGTTGGCCTCCACGATCGCGGTGCGGAACGAGAAGCTCTCGAGCACGATCGCGACGCCGAGCACGACGAGGGGCAGCCAGACGATGTCGAGCTCGTGCGGGTGCTGGATCTTCGAGATGCCCTCGGAGATCGAGAACAGCCCGCCGACGGAGAACAGCACGAGCGCGACGATGAACGCCCAGACGTAGCGCTCGCGTCCGTAGCCGAACGGGTGGTCCGGGGTCGCCTGCTTCTTGGCGAGCCGGCCGCCGAGCAGCAGCAGCAGCTGGTTGCCGGCGTCGGCGACCGAGTGGATGGCCTCCGCCAGCATCGACGCCGAGCCCGAGAAGAACCAGGCGATGAACTTGGTGATGGCGATGCCGGTGTTCGCGAGGAACGCCGCGACGACTGCCTTCGTACCGTGGGATGCGCTCACGAGCGGGAGTCTACGCGCGCCGGGCTGGAGTGGGCCGACCGCCGTCCCGCGGATAGCCTGGCGCCATGGCAGCGACCCTCCCTCCCCTCGCGATGCTCGGCGTCGGCTCGATGGGCGGTGCGATCCTCACGGGCCTCGCCCGCCGCGGGGCCGAGCGCATCGCCGTCACGAACCGCACGGCCGAGAAGGCCGCGGCGATCCGGCTGGACGGCGTCGAGTCGATCGCGCTCGCCGATGAGCCCGACGGCAACGCCAGGGCGGTCGCCGGCGCGCGGCTCGTGGTGCTCGGGGTCAAGCCCGCCGGCATCGTCGACCTCGCGCGCGAGATCGCGCCGCACCTCGAAGCGGATGCCGTGGTCGTCTCGATCGCGGCCGGCACGACGACCGCGTCGATCGAGGCCGTGCTGCCCGCATCCGTCGCCGTCGTGCGCGCGATGCCGAACACCCCCTCGCACGTCGGGCTCGGCGTGACGGGCGTCGCGGGCGGCAGTCGCGCGGGCGACGACGACGTCGCGCTCGTCGCGCGCATGTTCGAGGCGGTCGGCGACGTCATCGCGCTCGAGGAGTCGCAGATCGACGCGCTCTCGACCATCTCGGGCTCGGGCCCCGCCTACGTGTTCCTGCTCATCGAGGAGCTCACGGCGACTGCCGAGCGGATGGGCTTCACTCCCGAGCAGGCGGCGACCATGGTGCAGGGCACGTTCCGGGGCGCGAGCGAGCTGCTCGCCGTCGACGGGGCAGCGCCTGCCGAGCTGCGCCGCCGGGTGACGAGCCCGAAGGGCACCACCGAGCGCGCGATCGCGGTGCTGCAGGAGGCTCGCCTCGGCGACACCTTCGACCGGGCGACCGCCGCGGCGCTCGAGCGGGCGCGGGAGCTCGCAGCGGGCTGACGGCACGCCGGCGCGCACGACCCCTCGTCGAGCGCCGCCGCGCCGCCGCTCAGCCGCCGAGCCGGCGGCCCTCGGTGAGCAGCGCGGCGACGCCGTCCGGGTCGATGTGCCGCGCCCGCGGCAGGACGACGGCGCTGTGACCGGTGCGCAGCGCGAACACCGCCTCGCCGAGCCGGCCCTCCGACCCGTGGGCTCGGCCCCGCACGATGAGCGTCACCGCCCGGCGCCCGCGGCTCCGATGGACCGAGACGATCTGCGACCAGGGCACGGTGCTGCCGCCGGGCACGCGCACGCCCCGACGGTCGATCACGATGCCGCCCCCGAGCTGGCGCGCGTAGCGGGGCACGAGCCAGCTGCCCCCGACGCCGAAGAAGAGGAAGCCGAGCACGCCCATCGCGACGTGGAACGGCGTGTCGCGCGCATCCGAGCCGAAGGGGAGGCTCGTGAGCGGGCCCAGCACCATCGCCAGCGCAGCGACGGCCAGGACGATGCAGCCTGCGCCGAGCTGCCACGCGCGCGCGGTCCTCGCGGGCAGGCGCACCGACCCGGAGCGCCGCAGCTCGTCCATCGCGTCGTCGAGCGCCTGAGCGCCGCGCTCGGAGCGGCTGCGGGCGACGGGCCGGACGACGCTCACATCGCGCTCCCGTCGACGTACTGCCAACCGCGGTCGCGCCGGAAGCGGCTCAGCTCGCGCAGCACGCCGCGCTCGCCGCCGGCGACCCAGTGCGCCTCGAAGGCGACCGTCGCCTCGGTGTCGAACGGTCCACCGCTCGTGCCCTGCACGTCGAGCCGCAGCCAGCGGATGCCGGGGTCGAGCTCGAGCGAGCGGGGTCGGGTCGAGGCGTGCCACGAGGCGAGCAGCCAGTCGACGTCTCCGGTCGCGAAGGCCGAGAAGCGCGAGCGCATGAGCACCTCCGCGGTCGCGGCCTCCCGCTCGCCGCGGTGGATCGGGCCGCAGCACTCGCCGTAGGTCAGCCCGGTGCCGCAGGGGCACCGCTTCGCGCCGTCGAGCGGCACAGCCGCGCTCACGAGCCGAGGCCCGCGAACCGCTCGATGTCGGCCTGGTTGCCCGAGACGATGATGAGGTCGTGGTTCGAGACGATCGTCTCGGGCGTCGCGTAGGTGAACTCCCCGCCAGGGCTCTTCACACCGACGACGGTCAGGTGGTACTTCGAGCGGATCCTCGACTCCGCGAGCGTGACCCCGCGGATGTGCTTCGGCGGGTACATCTTCACGATCGCGAACTGGTCGTCGAACTGGATGTAGTCGAGCATCCGGCCCGAGACGAGGTGCGCGACGCGCTCGCCCGCCTCCGCCTCGGGATAGATGACGTGGTTCGCCCCGATCCGGCTGAGGATCTTGCCGTGCGACTGGCTGATCGCCTTCGCCCAGATCTGCGGGATCCCGAGGTCGACGAGGTTGGCGACGATGAGCACGGACGCCTCGATCGACGAGCCGACCGCGCACACCGCGATCGCGAAGTCCTGCGCGCCGACCTGCTTGAGCGCGTCGATGGAGCGCGCATCCGCCTGCACCGTGTGCGTCAGGCGCTCCGACCACTTCTGCACGAGGTCGATGCTGCCGTCGATCGCGAGCACCTCGCGGTCCAGGCGGGCGAGCTGGCCGGCCGTCGCAGCGCCGAAGCGGCCGAGGCCGATCACGAGCACCGGGGCGTCGTGGGGGATCCTGTCAACCAACGATCGGCCTCTCCTCGGGGCGCGTGAACAGCTGCGTCGTCTGGCTCGCCGCGAGCGCCGCCGCGAGCGTCACACTACCAATGCGACCGGCGAACATGGTCAGGCCGAGGATGACCTTCGCCGAGTCCTCGAGGCCCGCGTGGGTGAAGCCGGTGGAGAGCCCGACCGTGCCGAATGCGCTGATCACGTCGAACAGCACGAACGACAGCGGTGCGCCGGTGATCTCCAGCAGCACGATCGTCACACCCGCGACGATCGTGGCGCTCCACAGGGTGACGGACACCGCCAGGCGCAGCACGTCGGACGGGATGCGCCGGCCGAAGGCCTCCATCGACTTGCGCCCGCGGGCCTCGGCCACAGCGGCGAGGAAGAGGATGGCGAGCGTCGTCACCTTGATACCGCCTGCGGTGGACGCGGAGCCGCCGCCCACGAACATGAGCATGTCGGTGACGAGCAGGCTCGAGTTGTGGAGCAGCCCGAGGTCCACGACGGCGAAGCCGCCGGAGCGCGCCATCGTCGACAGGAAGAAGGCGTGCAGCAGCTGCTGCCCGAAGTCGGCCGTTCCCCACGAGTCCGCGTTGCCCCACTCGAGCACCAGGTAGGCGAGACCGCCGGCGAGCAGGAGCATGAGCGAGACCGAGATCGTCAGCTTCACGTGGAGTGACCACTGACGGGGCGCGCCGAGGTGCCGCAGCAGCACGAAGTACACCGGGAAGCCGAGCGAGCCGATGAAGACGCCGATCATGATGACGCCGAGGAACCACGGGTCGGTCGCGTACGGCTCGAGCCCCTCCACCGTGGGCACGAAGCCGGAGTTCGTGAACGCCATGAACGACCAGTAGACGGCCTCGTAGAGCGCCTGCAGCGGAGGCTTCCCCTCCATCAGGATGCGCGGGTACAGCAGCACGATGAGCGCGGCCTCGAACACGAGGACGGAGAGCGCGACGGTGCGGAGCAGCCCGCCCACCTCGCCGAGCCGGATCGCCTGGCCCTCCTTCACGACGCCCCGTCGTACGCGCGACGGATTGGAGTCGCTCGCGGCCATGAGCCTCTGCCGCAGGCCCAGCCGCCGTGCGACCGTCATGCCGAGGATCGAGGCGAGGGTCAGCACGCCGATGCCCCCGACCTCGACGCCGATGAGCACGACGGCGCTGCCGAAGGGGCTCCAGTGCGTCGCCATGTCGACCACGACGAGGCCTGTGACGCACACCACGCTGATCGCCTGGAAGAAGGCGTCGGCGGGAGCGGTGGCCTCGCCGCTCGCCGCGGCCCACGGGGTCATGAGGAGCGCCATGAAGGTGAGGTTGAGCGCGGCGAAGACGAGGATCGCGAACCGCGCCGGGTACGCGCTGGCGAAGCGCTCGAACGCGCCGCGCCACCGGGGGGCGAACGCCTTCTCGCCGGAGTACCGCTCCGCCACCGTGCCGTGCCTCTCGAGGACTCGAAGCGCCGCCACGGCGCAGGACGGGGGAAAGCGTAGTCCTCTCCGCCGGTGCTCACGCGCCGCCGCGGTTTGTCGCGCCCCGGCCGCGCTGGCATGCTTTCGCCATGGCCGACATCTTCAGCGTCATCGCGGACAGCACGCGACGCGACATCCTCAGCGTGCTGCTCGAGCGGCGCGGGACGACGGGCGACGCGAGCGTCAGCCAGATCGTCGATGCGCTCGGCGTGCCGCAGCCGACGGTGTCGAAGCACCTCCGCACGCTCCGCGACGCGGGACTCGTGACGGTGCGCGAGGACGGCCAGCACCGCCACTACGCGATCGTGCTCTCGCCCTTCGACGAGATCGACGACTGGCTCATGCCCTTCATCTTCGCCGAGGGCGACCAGGGCGACTCGACGCTCGGCGCGGCCGCGTTCGCCGCCTGGGCGGGCGTCAACGTGCAGGCGCCGCTGCGGGCGGCCGCGGAGCAGGCGCGCATCGCCGCCGAGCAGGCGCGGGTGGCGGCGGAGCAGGCGCTCGCGAGGGTCGCCGGCCGCGTCGAGCACCCGGCGCCCGTGGGCGCCTCGCTCGGCCGCCGCGCGGCGGAGAGCGTGCACGACGTGCAGGAGCGCGTGCAGGAGGCCAGGGACCGCATCCACGACGTGCAGGAGCGGCTGGTCGAGCTGCAGGCGCGCGCCACGCAGCGGATCGACGACGTGCGCGACAAGAAGCGCCCGCGCGCCATCGGCGACGGGATCGACGACGAGGCCGGCGGAGCGCCCGAGCACGCGGCGCGCGACGAGGACGACGCCCGCCTGGATTGAGGCGTCCGCTTCGCGGGCAGAGGCGCCCAACGCGCGTCCGCCGCTTTCCGGTAGGATGCCGAGAGCGTTTTCCCTGCGCGGACCTCGAGGTCGTGCAGCGTCAGCGAGCAATCCCGATCGGAAGTGAGGAACCTCTATGGGTTCTGTGGTGAAGAAGCGCCGCAAGCGCATGGCGAAGAAGAAGCACCGCAAGCTGCTTCGCAAGACCCGCCACCAGCGTCGCAACCGCAAGTAGCCGGTTGCGCCAGAGCCGGGATCCCGAACGGGTCCCGGCTTCTGCGTCCCCGCACCGTTCCGAGCGCGGCGCGACCTAGGCTTGCCGCATGGTCGAGATCACGCTCATCGGCAAGCCCGGCTGCCACCTCTGCGACGACGCGCGCCCGATCGTGGAGCGCGTCGTCGCGTCGTTCCCGGAGGCGACGCTGACCGAGCTGTCGATCCTCGACGACCCGCAGCTCGAGGCGCGCTGGCACGACGACATCCCCGTCGTGCTCATCGACGGGCGCCAGCACTCCGCCTGGCGCGTCGACGCCGCGAAGCTCACCGACCGCATCCGCGAGCGCGTCGCCGCGACGAGTTGAGCGTTTTGCGTCCGAGTCGCGATCAACTCGGACGCGAACCCTCGACGGCGGCCGCTCCGTGCCGTGCCCGTTGAGCCTTTGCGTCCGAGTTGCGATCGACTCGGACGCGAACCCTCGACAGGCGCGCTACGGCGTCAGGCGGGTCGGGCCGCGGAAGAGGTACGTCGACTCGCGGATCGAGCCCAGGCCCAGCATGAGCATCACGACCCGCGCGAGCCCCATGCCGAAGCCGCCGTGCGGGGGCGTGCCGTAGCGGAAGAAGTCGAGGTACTCCTCGAGCTCCGCGGGGTTCATGCCCTTCTCGACGATCTGCGCCTCGAGCACGTCGACGCGGTGCTCGCGCTGCGCGCCGGTCGAGATCTCGACGCCGTTGTAGATCAGGTCGTACGAGTTCGTGATGTCGGCCCGACCCTCCGGGCGCAGGTGGTAGAACGGCCGCACGCTCGAGGGGAACTCCGTCACGAACACGAAGTCGTGGCCCGTCGTCTCCTTGACGTGCGCGGAGATCTGGCGCTCCGCCTCCGGGTCGAGGTCGCCGTCCTGCCGCTCGATCGTGTGGCCGCGCGCCTCGACGATGGCCTTGACCTCGGCGTGCGGGATGCGCGGGAACGGCAGCGTCGGCGCCTCGAGCGCGATGCCGAAGTGCTGCTCGATCTCGGCGCCGTGGCGCTCGACGACCGCGGTGAGGGCCTTCGCCAGCAGCTGCTCGTGGAGCTGCATGACCTCCTCGTGCGAGTCGATCCACGAGATCTCGCTGTCGACCGAGGTGAACTCGGTCGCGTGACGGCTCGTGTACGAGGGGTCGGCACGGAACGCCGGGCCGACCTCGAAGATCTTGCCGAAGCCGGCCGACTGCGCCATCTGCTTGAACAGCTGCGGCGACTGCGCGAGGTAGGCGGTGGTCTCGAAGTAGGGGACCTCGAAGAGCTCGGCGCGCGACTCCGACGCGGTGGCCATCAGCTTCGGGGTGTGGAGCTCGATGAAGCCCTCGTCGATCCAGTGCTGGCGCATCGCGTGCTCGATGGTGGTCTGCACGCGGAAGATCAGCTGCGCCTCCGGGCGGCGCAGGTCGAGGAAGCGCCAGTCGAGGCGCTTGTCGATCGACGAGTCGTCGGCGATCGGGCTGTCCTTCGCGACCGACTCGACGGTGAGCGAGCGCACCTTCACCTCGAGCCCGCCGAGCTTCACGCGCTCGTCCGCCTTGAGGTCGCCCTCGACGGTGACGAACGAGCCGTGCATGAGCGCCGAGATGGTGGCGGCGGTCCCGGCCGTCTCGTCGTTCACGGGGTTGACGAGCTGCGCGGACCCCGACTCGTCGCGCAGGATCACGAACTGCACGCGCTTCTGATCGCGCACCGTCTCGACCCAGCCCTGCACCTTCACGGGGCCGTCGGGGAGCGATGCGAGGTCACGGATCAGGGTGCGAGAGGTCACCAGCCGATCCTACCGGCCTGCTGCGGGCGCCCCGGCGGGCGCGCGCGTCAGCGACGGCGGCGCGGGGTCGCGGCGGGGGCGACGGTCGCGAGCGCGACCCAGCCGCCCACGAGGGCGACGGCGGATGCGCCGAGCACGACCCATCCGGCCGTCGCGCTCGCCGGCGCCTCGGGCGCCTCGGAGGCGACGAGCAGCCAGACGCCGGCCGCCGCGAGCATGCCGACGACGAGCGCGGCGGGCGTGGCGTACGCCCGGTGGGCGATGTAGCGCGCCCAGGTCCACATCAGGCTCGCGGCGAGCACCACGACGAGCGCGATCGCGAGCGGGACGAGCAGGGGCACGCCTCCATCATCCCGCGCCGGCGCGGGCCTCGGGCCCGCGCGAGCCTGCGACTCGTGCGGTGTTGATAGGTCGGGCCCGTACCATGGAGGCCATGCCCGCCCGCCGACTCCATCTCGTGCGCCACGGCGAGGTGCACAACCCCGGCCGCATCCTCTACGGCCGGCTGCCGGGCTTCCTGCTCTCCGATCGCGGCGAGCGGATGGCCGAGCTCGCCGCGCAGCACCTCGCGAGCGGGCAGACCGCCCGCCCGGTCGTGCGGCTGGCCGCGAGCCCGCTCGAGCGCGCGCAGCAGTCGGCGCAGCCCTGGGCAGACGCCTTCTCGCTCGACATCCGCACCGAGCGCCGCATCATCGAGCCGACGAACCGGTTCGAGGGCAAGACCTTCGAGGCGAGCGGCGCGCTCCGGCACCCGTCGGCGTGGCCGATGCTGCGCAACCCGTTCCGTCCCTCGTGGGGCGAGCCCTACCAGGCGATCGTGCAGCGCGTCATCGCCGCGATGGAGGACGCCTGGGACGAGCTCGCCGAGTCGGAGGACGACGGCGACATCGTCTTCGTCAGCCACCAGTCGCCGATCTGGCTGGCGCACCTGGCCATCGCCGGGCAGCGCCTCTGGCACGACCCGCGCTCGCGGCGCTGCCAGCTGTCGTCGATCACGAGCTTCGCGCGCGTCGAGGGCCGCTTCGTCGAGGTCGACTACGCGGAGCCCGCCGCCGGCGTCGATGCGGTCGACGCGGGGGCGGTGTGATGCGCCGGATGCGCCTGGCCGGCATCGCGCTCGCCGCGCTCGCGCTCGCGGGCTGCGCGTCGGCCGACGGCGTGGCGGGCCAGGTGGGCGACGCCGGCTACATCGCCGGTGACGGGATCGTGACCGAGATCGCACCCGACCAGCGCGCGGAGCCGGCCGCGTTCGCCGGCCCGCTGGTGGACGGCGGCGACTTCGCCTCCGCCGAGCTCGACGGGGTCGCACTGGTGAACTTCTGGTACGCCGCGTGCCCGCCGTGCCGCATCGAGGCGCCGGTGCTCGCGGAGCTGCACGCCGAGCTCGGCGACCGCGTCGACTTCCTCGGCGTCAACACGCGCGACGGTGCCGCGCAGGCAGCCGCGTTCGAGGAGCAGTTCGGCGTCGAGTACCCGTCGATCCTCGACGACCAGACCGCGTCGGCGCAGCTCGCCTTCACCGGCATCGTGGCGCCGAACGCGGTGCCGTCGACGATCATCCTCGACGCCGACGGCCGCGTCGCCGCCCGCGTCTCGGGCGCCGTGACCGACACGAGCATCCTCTCGACGCTGCTGCGGGAGGAGCTCGAGCGGTGAGTGCCGCCCTCGCGCCCGTCGCGCCCGCAGCCGCGATGTCGGGCGTGGCCGCGTTCGACCCTGCCGGCGCGGTGCTGAGCGGCCAGCTGCTCGTGTCGCTGCCGATCGCGCTGCTGGCCGGATTCGTCTCGTTCGCGAGCCCGTGCATCCTGCCGCTCGTGCCCGGCTACCTGGGGCTCGTCGGCTCGCTCGCGGGGGAGCACGGCGGCCGCAGCCGGCTCGTCGCGGGCGTCGCGCTCTTCATCGCCGGCTTCACGCTCGTGTTCGTGCTCGGCACCGCGATCGTCGGCGGGGTGAGCTCGTTCCTGCTCCAGCACAGCGAGGCCATCGTGCGGGTCCTCGGCATCGTGCTGATCCTCATGGGGCTCGTGTTCGTCGGGCAGTTCTCGTTCCTGCAGCGCATCTGGAAGCCGCAGCAGGTGAAGGCGGGCGGCATGTGGGCCGCCCCGATCGTCGGGGTCGTCTTCGCGCTGGGCTGGACGCCCTGCTCCGGGCCGACCCTCGCCGCCATCAGCGCGCTCACCGTCACCACCGGATCCGCCTGGCAGGGCGCGATCCTCGGCCTCGCGTACGCGCTCGGCCTCGGCGTGCCCTTCCTGCTCATCGCGCTCGGCATCGGCTGGGCGGGCGGCGCGGTCGCGTGGCTGCGCCGGCACATCCGGCTCGTGAACGTGCTCGGCGGGGCGATGCTCATCGCCGTCGGGGTGCTCATGGTGACCGGGGCGTGGAACGCCATCATGCAATCGCTCCAGGGATGGATCGCCTCCGTTGTCACGATCATCTGAGTCCGACCCGCTGCGGCCGGGCGACCACATCGACGCCCCCGAGTCGCCCGCGCGGCAGCCCGGCGACCCGAAGCTCGGGCTCGGCGGCTGGGCACGCTTCCTGTGGCGGCAGCTGACGTCGATGCGCACCGCGATCGTGCTGCTGCTGCTGCTCGCGATCGCCGCCGTGCCCGGCAGCCTGGTGCCGCAGCGGTCTTCCGACCCGAACGGCGTCATCCAGGTGCGGGCCGACAACCCGGAGCTCGTCTGGCTCTACGACGCGCTGTCGCTCCACGACGTCTACTCGAGCCCGTGGTTCTCGGCCATCTACATCCTGCTGTTCACGTCGCTCGTCGGATGCGTGATCCCGCGCCTCGCGCACCACTGGAAGGCGATGCGCGCGCTCCCGCCGCGCACGCCGGCGCGGCTGTCGCGGCTCGTCGGCTTCCAGTCGGTGCCGGGCGGCGCATCCGACCTCGACCGCGCCGACCGCGTGCTGCGCCGGCTCGGCTACCGGACGACCCGCTACGGCGACTCGGTCTCGGCGGAGCGGGGCTACCTGCGCGAGACCGGCAACCTGGTCTTCCACATCTCGATGCTGGCCCTGCTGCTCGTCGTCGGTCTCGGATCGGGCTTCGGCTACTCGGGGCAGAGGCTGCTCGTCGAGGGGAGTGGGTTCGCGAACGCGCTGTCGAGCTACGACTCGTTCACTGCCGGCCAGTGGTTCGACGACGGCGCGCTCGAGCCGTTCGCGGTCGAGCTCGACGGGCTCGACGTCGTGTACGAGACCGAGAACCCGAACGCCGTCGGCGCGCCGCTCGACTTCACCGCGCGGGTGTCGGCGACCGAGGACGGCGTGCAGCGCGAGGGTCGGATCAAGGTGAACGAGCCGCTCCGCGTCGCCGGCGCCGACCTGTACCTCATCTCGAACGGGTACGCGCCGCGCATCTCGGTGCGCGACGCCTCGGGCCGGGTCGTCTACGACCAGTACACGCCGTTCCTCGCGCAGGACGACAACATGACGAGCCTCGGCGTCATCAAGCTGCCCGACGGCCTCGAGGAGCAGCTGGGGCTGCGCGGCTTCTTCTACCCGACGGTGGGTCAGCTCGAGACCGGCGCGCTCACCTCGGTCTATCCGGACGTCGTGAACCCCGTGCTCTCGCTGCAGGCCTTCACCGGCGACCTCGGGCTCGACGCGGGCATCCCGCGCTCGGTCTACGCGCTCGACACCGACACCATGACGCAGATCGCCGGCGGCGAGTCCGGCGTCGACGCGCTCACGATCGCGCCGGGGCAGACGCTCGACATCCCCGGCGGGCTCGGCACGATCACGTTCGAGGACGTGCGCCGCTACGGCGTGATCGAGGTGCACGTCGACCACACGCAGACCCCCGTGCTCTGGATCGTCATCGTGCTCTTCCTGTCGCTGCTCGGGTCGCTGCTCATCCCGCGCCGGCGCATGTGGGTCAAGGCGACCCCGGCGGGCCTCGAGCTCGCGGGGCTCGCGCGCGGAGACGATCCGGCGCTCGAGCGAGCCGTCGACGACCTCGCGAAGCGCGTCCAGGAGGGGTGGCCGGGCGCGGATGCTGCCGCGGGCGGCGCCCATGCGGGCGATGCGCTCGCCGACGCCCGCGACGACCGCGAGCGTAGGATCGTCCCGTGACCCTGGCCGAGCTCGACTCCCTCTCGCTGCTGCTCGTGTACTCCGCGATGGCGGTGTACACGCTGGCGTTCATCGCGTACGCGGTCGACGTCGCGCGCCGCTCGGCGGCGAAGGCACCGGTCGAGCGCCAGCTCGTGGGCGCGGGCGCGCCCGTCGACGATGCACCCGGGCCGGCGCCTGTGGCCCTGCCCGGTCGCGGTGCCCGCGTCGGGTTCGTGCTGACGGTGCTCGCGTGGGCGCTGCACGTCGCCGGGGACGTGCTCCGCGGACTCGCGGCGGGCCGCGTGCCGTGGGCGAACATGTACGAGTTCGCGCTCACCGGCGTGGCCGTCATCGTGGGCGTCTTCGTCGTCTCGCGCGTCTGGCGCGACCTGAACTTCCTCGGTGTCTTCATCACCGGTCTCGCGACCGTCTTCCTCGGTGTCGCGACCGTGAACTTCTACGTCGCGCCGACGCCGCTGCCGCCCGCCCTCCAGTCGTACTGGCTCGTCATCCACGTGTTCGTGGCCACGCTCGCGACCGGCTTCTTCGCGCTCGGGTCGGGGCTCAGCATCCTGCAGCTCCTCAAGGAGCGTCGCGACAGCGGGTTCCTGCGGTCGCTGCCGTCCGCGGTGCAGCTCGAGGACCTCGCGTACCGCGTCGGCGTGATCGGCTTCATCGCCTGGACCTTCACGCTCATCGCCGGCGCCATCTGGGCCGAGCACGCGTGGGGTCGCTACTGGGGCTGGGACACGAAGGAGGTCTGGACCTTCGTGATCTGGGTCATCTACGCCGGCTACATCCACGCGCGGGCGACGCGCGGCTGGCGCGGCTCGCGGTCGGCGTGGCTGCAGCTCATCGGCTTCGCCGCCGTGCTGTTCAACTTCACGGTCGTGAACCTCTTCTTCAAGGGCCTCCACGCCTACAGCGGCCTCTAGCCCGTGACTTCTCAACGGAGCAGCTGGTAGCAGCAGGGGATACTGCCCTCGCGTCGCCAGCCGCTCCGTTGAGGATCACGTCCAGAGCTTGCGCCGGTGGGCGTCGCGGCGGACGAGCGCGAGCACGCGCTCGCGCACCAGGTCGGGCTGGAACAGCATCTGCTCATACGTGAAGCGGAGCGTGCGGTAGCCCAGCGCCAGCAGCGCGGCGTCTCGGCGCCGGTCGGTCTCGATGTCGACGGGACGCCCGTGCCACGTCCGCGAGTCGAGCTCGACGATGAGCGAGGTCCCGATGAGGAAGTCGACGAACATCCCGGGGATCGGCTCGAACTGCTGCACATAGGCGATGCGCGCCGTCCGGAGCATGAGCGCGAACATCGACTCGACGCCGGATCCCGACCGGTCGCAGAGCCGCTCCAGCCCACGCCGACGGCGTCGGGGCAGCTCCGCCGCGATCGCCCGCAGCTCGTCGGGCGTCACGAGCCGCGACGCGAGGGCGCGCTCGGCCGCCGCGGCGAGATCCTCGGCGGCGACGCAGCCGGATGCGACGGCGAGCGTGGTGACGACCCGATCGACGCCGTGCGCCGGTCGCTCGTCGTCGAGCCACTCGTGCATGCGATGGACGACCACGCCGTCCGTGCGCTCCGACTCCGCGATGCGAGCGCTGTGCGAGCGCCGGTTCACGCGCACGTGCAGGCGGGTCTCTCCGTGCGGTGTCCACAGCCCGTGCAGCCGCAGCGCCGTGACGCAGCTCGCCACCCCGCCGAGGCGCAGCGCGCGGGTGACGTCGTTGGCGACGCCGGTCAGCGCCACCCACCCCCGGAGGGGCGTCCAGATCGCGCCGCTGCCCTTGAGCTGGTGCAGCGCGTCGGCGCTCACGCGGTCGCGGGCGGCCTGGACGGTGCTGACGCCGCCCTGAGCGCCGAGCCATGCCACGAACTCCATCGGCGCATCGTGCTCCGTGGCCGCAATCGCCGCTGCGCCGCCGGCCTCGCCTGTGGACGGCGGTGCATCTCAACGGAGCGATCGGCGGTGCGAGGGCTATATCCCCTCCAGCAGCCAGCCGCTCCGTTGAGGATCCCTAGAGGTGGGGGTGGGCTGCGGCGAGGCGGTCGCGCCAGGCCGCGGTGCGCTCGGCAGTGGCGGCGTGCGCCGCGAGCAGCTCGGGGGTGGGCGCGACACGGGCGACCGGGATCGTGCCGCCGACCGGGACGAGCGGATCGGCGACGTCGGCGGCGAGCAGCGCGCCGGTGCCGAGCCCGCAGTCGTGCGGGAGCGTCGGCATCGCGCCCGCGAGGGCGGCGCCCATCGACAGCCCGACGCTCGAGTCGAGCGCGCTCGAGACCACGGCGGGCAACCCGGCCTCGGCGACGATCGCGAGCGCCGCCCGCACGCCACCGAGCGGCTGCACCTTCACGACCAGCACATCCGCGGCACCGGCGCGCGCCACGAGCAACGGATCCTCCGCCTTGCGCACCGACTCGTCGGCGGCGATCGGGATCGCGAGCCGGTGCACGCGCATCCGCAGCTCCGCGAGCTCCGGCACCGTCGCGCACGGCTGCTCCACGTACTCCAGGTCGAAGCGCTCGAGCGCCCGCACCGCGTGCTCGGCCTCGTCGACGTTCCAGCCGCCGTTCGCGTCGACGCGGATGCGCGCGTCCGGCAGCAGCGCTCGCACCTCCGCGACCCGCGCGACGTCGTCGTCGAGCGTCTGGCCGAGCTCGGCGACCTTCACCTTCACCGTGCGGCAGCCGTCGTAGCGCGCGAGCACGCCGGCGACCGCGTCGGGCGCGACGGCCGGCAGCGTCGCGTTCACCGGGATGCGGTCCCGCAGCACCGCCGGACGCTCCAGGTCGGCGTCCTCGAGCGCGGCGCGCAGCCAGCGCGCCGCCTCCTCGGGCGGGTACTCGAGGAACGGGCTCCACTCGCCCCACCCGGCCGCGCCCGAGAAGAGCGCCACCTCGCGGACCTCGACGCCCCGGAAGCGGGTGACGAGCGGCAGCGAGACGACGTGCATGCGATCGGCGAGCCGTTCCAGGGCGAGGTCCACGCGGCCATGCTCGCACGCCTGCCAGAATCGTCGCGTGACCGAACTGCCCTGGGTGATCGAGACGCGCCTCGCTCACCGCCGCAACCCCGTCTGGGGCGTGCTGGCGCTCGTCGCGGCGGTGCTCTGCGGCGCCATGCTGCTCGTGGCGATCGGTGTCGCGTTCGTCGACCTCGACGGCATCGTCATCTGGCTGCTCCCGGTCTGGGGCGTCTGCACGCTGCTGTCGATCGCGTTCGCGATCACCGCCGCGGTCAAGCGGGGCACGGCGAACATCACGATGGCCGCGATCAGCGCCGGCCTGCTCGTCATCTCCAACCCGGTGGTCTTCCTCGTCATCGGCTTCGCGCTCGGCCTGCTGGAGTAGCGAGCGCGCCTGCCGCGCGCGGAGGCCCGGCGCTCGTAGCATCGGGCGATGCTCGACGACCTCATGACCGACGCGCCGCCGCGCCCAGCGCGCATGCGCCCCACCGATCGCCGCGCGCGGCTCGGCGTGCTCTCGCTCTGGCTCCTGGCGGCCGCCTTGGGGCTGCAGGTCGTCTCGCTGGTGCAGCAGCTCAGCTACCTCTTCGCGCCGCGACCGGGCGAGCTGCCGCTCGTCGTCCTCGTGCTCGTGGCTGCGGTGCTCGTCGGCCTCGGCGGTGTCGTCGCCGGATGCGTCGCGGCGACCGTGCCGGACGGCCGGCGCACCGGCGTCTTCGGCGCCGCGCTCGGTCTCGGGCTGCTCGTGCTCTTCGGGGCCGCGAGCTCGTTCGGCTGGGGCTTCCTCGCGGCGCTGTCCGCGTCGGTCTGACCGGCCGAGCGCCCTGGCGGCAGCACCGGCACCGGAGCAGGATGGTGCTGTGCCGATGCCGGAGTTCGCGATGCCGCCGCATCCGCCGCCGGCGGGCCCGTCACCGGCGGGGTCGTCACCCGCGGGCGGCGGACGGCCGCCGGCGCGAGAGGAGCCCGAGCCGGACGCGGCGCTGCTCCGCGCCGACCGCGGCCCTCGCTGGCGGCAGCTGGCTGCCGCTGGTCTCGTCGGCGTGCTCGTGGGCGCCGCGATGCCGGCGCTGCTGCACGCCGTGGACCGAGCCGCGGCCGACGCGCGCGCTGAGGCGCTGCGGGGCACGACGATGGCCTACCTGACCGCGATCGCCGACGGGGACGCAGCGATCGCCGACGCGATGGTGCCCCCGAGCGACGCGGGCGACCCGCCGGACGCGGAGCTCACCGCCCAGCGCATCCGCGACCCGGAGGTGTGGCTGACGTCGATCGAGGGCGATGTCGCGACCGCCGAGGTGCGCTTCGACGTCGGCTCGCGGCGCGTCGCCCGCACGCTCGACGCGGCGTGGACCGGAGGCGCGTGGGCGCTCCGCACGTCGCTCGCGGAGCCGGTCACCGTGCACTCGTCCGAGGCGGTCGCGCTCGGCGTCGGCGTGACCGTCGGCGGAGCGACGCTGCGAGCGGATGCGCCGACCCTGCTGTATCCCGGACGCTACGAGATCGACGACACCGACGCGGGCCTGCTGCGCATCGGCGGCGAGCCCTTCGAGGTCGACGGCGACCCGGGGACTCCGACCGCGGCCTTCGCGAGGGCGACTCCCGGCCAGGCGCTCGCCGACGCGGCGAGCGCCGTCGCCCGTGCGCGGGTCGGCCCCTGCCAGCTGCTGGCGGAGTGCCCGATCGACGCGCGGACGGCGCGCTCGAGCGACGCGCTCGAGGTCGTGCGGGTCGACCCGGCGAACGGCGTCATCGACCTGGCGGCGCCGCTCGGCCTGGGCCTCGGGTACGGCGCGCGAGGACACGTCCTGCAGCTGCGCGCGATCGTCGACGAGGCGGGAGCGCTGACGGGCTGGCAGTGCTCGGACCCCGGCGCGCCCCAACGCCCGCTGGAGCCGTGCGGTCCATGACGCAGGACGAGGATCCGCGCACGGCCCTGGTCGGCGATCCCGGCCGGCGCCAGGATGGTGCCGTGCCGCCGTCGCCGGAGTTCGTGATGCCCGAACCCGTGCCCGCGGTCGAGCAGCCCGCCGCCCCCGCGCCGGGCCCGACGGAGGGCGCAGGCGGCCCGCGCGATCCGACGGCGGAGCCCGATGCGCCCCTCGAGCGCGCTCGCAGGCCGTGGCGCCAGGTCATCGCGGCGGGCCTCATCGGGGTGCTGGTGGGCGCGGGCCTGCCGGCCGCGATGCAGGGCGTCGACCGTGCGCTCGCGGCCGCGAGCGCGGAGCGCCTGCGGCACACCGCCATGGCCTACCTCGAGGCGCTCGCGGACGGCGACGCCGACCGCGCGACCGCCATGGCGCCGGTCGACGGCGAGGCGCCCGCCGAGGCGGTGCTGCGCTCCGCCGAGCGCATCCAGGAGCCGGAGGTCCGGCTGACCGCGATCGACGGCGGGGCGGCGACGATCGAGGTGCGGTACACGCTCGGCGGCCGGAGCGTCAGCCGCCCGCTCGAAGCCGATCTGGTCGCGGGGGAATGGCGCCTCGCCACGTCGCTGGCCGAGGCGGTGGTCGTGCACGCCCCGTTCGAGGCGCTGAGCGGCGTCGTGGTCGAGGGGATCGTGCTGCCGTCCGGCCGCGCCCTGCTGTACCCGGGCATCTACGCCATCGACCGCACGGTCACACCGGTCGTCGTGAGCGGCGGCGAGCGATTCGACGTCGACGGCGACCCGGAGACCGTGACCGACGTCTACTCGTCGCTCGAGCTCACCGACGGCATCCGCGAGGTCGCGTCGAGCGTCGCCATCGCCCACGTCATGGCCTGCGGTGGCGACGACTGCGACCCGGATGCGGTGGTCGAGGCGTCGACGGTCGGCGGGCCGTGGGTGCAGCGCGTCGACCCGTCCACCGGTGCCGTCGACGTGGTCGTGCAGCTGCAGAGCCGCGACTTCGGCGCCCGGGTCCGCGACCTGCAGCTGCGGGCGCTCGTGGACGGCGGCGGCGCGGTCGCCGCCTGGGAGTGCGCGGAGGTGCTGTCGACCGAGCCCGACTTCCAGCCCTGCCGCAGCTGAAGTCGCCGAGCCGTGGCTGCTCGGGATTCTCAGATCGAGCCAGCACCGCCGATGGCTAGGGTGGACGAGTGATCTCGCCCCTCTTCGATGCCGCCGAGTGGGCCGACGCGGCGCCGGGCTACGACGACATCACCGTGCACCGCTCGCACGACGGGCGCATCGCGAGGATCGCCTTCGACCGCCCAGAGGTGCGGAACGCCTTCCGCCCGCACACGGTCGACGAGCTCTACCGAGCGCTCGACGACGCGCGGCAGGACAGCCGCATCGGCGTCGTGCTGCTCACCGGCAACGGTCCGAGCGAGAAGGACGGCGGCTGGGCGTTCTGCTCGGGCGGCGACCAGCGCATCCGTGGCCGCGACGGCTACAGGTACGCCGACGGGGACACCGCCGGCTCGATCGATCCGGCCAGGTCGGGCCGCCTGCACATCCTCGAGGTGCAGCGGCTCATCCGCTTCATGCCCAAGGTCGTCATCGCGGTGGTGCCCGGCTGGGCGGCCGGGGGCGGGCACTCGCTCCACGTCGTCTGCGACCTGACGATCGCGAGCGCCGAGCACGGCCGCTTCAAGCAGACGGACGCGGATGTCGGCTCGTTCGACGCCGGCTACGGCTCGGCCTACATGGCGCGGCAGACGGGTCAGAAGTTCGCGCGCGAGGTGTTCTTCCTCGCGCGGGAGTACAGCGCCGAGCGGGCGCTCGCGGCCGGAGCGATCAACGCGGCGGTGCCGCACGCCGAGCTCGAGTCGACGGCGGTCGACTGGGCGCGCGAGATCCTCACGAAGAGCCCGACGGCGATCCGGATGCTCAAGTTCGCCTTCAACGCCGTCGACGACGGGCTGGTGGGCCAGCAGATCTTCGCGGGCGAGGCGACGAGGCTCGCCTACGGCACCGACGAGGCCGTCGAGGGGCGGGACGCCTTCCTCGAGAAGCGGGAGCCCGACTGGTCCCCGTTCCCCTGGCAGTACTGATCGAGCGACGCGGACGGAGGCGCGCATGACGATCGTCGTCGAGACGAGCGGGTCGAGCGGCGTGCCGAAGCGCGTCGTCATCTCGGAGGAGGCGATCCGGGCGTCGACCGATGCTGCGAACGAGCGCCTCGGCGGGCCCGGACAGTGGGTGCTGGCGCTGCCCGAGCAGTACATCGCCGGCAAGAACGTGATCTGGCGCAACGAGTCGTCCGGCGCCCCGCTCGTGCGCACCGAGGGCGCGTTCACGGCGGAGGCCTTCGTCGAGGCCGTGCAGAGCCTCGAGCACGACCGCACGTTCACGTCGCTCGTGCCGACGCAGCTCGCGCGGCTCGTCGACGCCGCGCAGCTCGACCGCTCCTTCATCGGACCCATCGCGCGGCTCGACCGCATCCTGCTCGGCGGCCAGCGGGCGCCGCTCGGCCTCATCGAGCGCGCCGCGCGGCTCGGCTGGCGCATCACGCGCACCTACGGCGCGACGGAGACCGTCGGCGGCTGCGTCTGGGACGGGCGGCCGCTGCGCGACGTCAAGGTGCGCCTCACCGACCAGATCGAGATCTCCGGGCCGCAGCTCGCCGACGGCTACGACGATCCGCAGCTCACCGAGCAGCGGTTCATCACCGACGGCACCGGCACCCGCTGGTACCGCACCGGCGACGCCGGCTCGCTGCTCGGCGGCACGCTGCAGGTGTCAGGCCGCATCGACGACGTCATCATCTCCGGCGGCATCAAGGTGTCGCTCGCGGCGGTGGAGCACGTCGTGCAGACGTTCGCGCCGGACGCCGTGGTCGTCGCCGCGCCGCACGCGGAGTGGGGCGAGGTGCCGGCCGTCGTCACGACCCTCAAGCCGTCGCTCGCCGAGATCCGCGCCGCGGTCGGGAACGCGCTCGGCAAGCCCGCGCGCCCCAACCACCTCGTGACGGTCTCGGTCATGCCGACCACGGCATCCGGCAAGCCCGATCGGAAGCGGCTCGCGCGCCTGGTCGCGAACCGGACCCAGGAGCGCCGTCGCCGCGGGATCTTCGGCTGAGCCGCCCGCGGCGCGGAAGTAGCATCGAGGGGATGGCTCCCAACCGCTCCGGCAACCCCGCACGACGCGCGCAGACGGGCGGCAGCACCCCCGGCAGCAGGGCGACCTGGCGCGACTGGGTCGCGGCGGCCCGGCCCCGCACGCTCGGCATGGCGATCGCGCCGGTCGCGCTCGGCACCGCCGCCGCGTTCAACGCCGAGGGCTACCACCTCGGCATCGCGCTCGCGTGCCTCGTGCTCGCGCTCTGCATGCAGATCGGCGTCAACTTCGCGAACGACTACTCCGACGGCGTGAAGGGCACGGATGCGGTGCGCGTCGGCCCCGGGCGCCTCGTGGGTGCGGGCAGGGCCGAGCCGCGCACGGTGCGGAACGTGGCCATCGGCTTCCTCGCCGCCGGCGCGCTCGCCGGCGTCGCGGTGGTGCTCGTCTCCGGCCGCTGGTGGCTGCTGCTCGTGGGCGTCGTCTGCATCGTCGCCGCCTGGACCTACACCGGCGGCAAGCGACCCTACGGCTACTTCGCGCTCGGCGAGCTGATGTCGTTCCTGTTCTTCGGCCCGGTCGCCGTGCTCGGCACGACGTACGCCATCATCGGCCGGGTGACCGAGGACGCCATCGCGCTCAGCATCGCGATCGGCTGCTTCTCGGCGGCGCTCATGCTCACGAACAACCTCCGCGACATCGACACCGATCGCGCCGCCGGCAAGCGCAGCCTGCCGACGCTCATCGGCCGCCGCGCGTCCAAGGCGCTCTACGCGCTGCTCATGCTCGTGCCGTTCGCGATCCTCTGGATCTTCTCGTACGCGCTCGCCTACGGCTTCGCGGTGTTCGCGGTGCTGCTGCTCGCGGGCCCTGCGATCGTCATCGTGCTGCTCGCGCGCTCCTCGCGCGACCTCATCACGGCGCTCGGGCTCACGGGGCTGTCGGCGCTGCTCTACGGCGTCGGCCTCGCGGTCGCCATCTGGGGCGGGCCCGCCGGATTCGTCGGCGCGTAGCCGGACTCAGCGGCCGGATGCGTCCGGCTCGTCGCCCAGCGCCGCGTCCTCGACGTCGCCGTCGTCGGGGCTGGCGCCATCGCGCCGCCGGCCCTCGCGCATCCGCTGCAGGTCGGCCGCGGCCTCGTTGCGCAGCGCGCCGAAGAACACGATGCTCGCCGCGAACGCGAAGGCGAGCGCCACGAGCAGCGCCAGCCACCACGGCACCTGGGCGATCATGAGCACCGTGAAGGGGATGGCGAACAGCAGGGCGCGCACGACGAGGTAGCGCATCGAGGGAGCCATGCACCAAGTCTATGAGCGACCCACAGGCAACGGACGTAGGGTGGAGCCATGAGGTGGTTGATCATCGGCGGAGTCCTGGCCCTCGTGGTCACGGTCTACGCGCTCGTCGACCTCACGGTCACCGATGATCGACGCATCCGCCGGCTGAACCGCGTGCTGTGGGTCGTGCTGATCGTGGTGCTGCCGGTGATCGGCCCGCTCGGCTGGCTGGCATGGGGCAAGGGGCCCGTCTCCTCCGCCCGACCGGTAGCGCCCGACGACGACCCCTCCTTCTCGCGCTCGAGCGACGTGACGGACGACGAGGCCGATCGGCGCATCGCCGAGATCGAGGCGCAGCTCGCGGCCCTGGACGCCGAGGTCGAGATCGTGCGTCCGGAGAAGCCGAAGCCGAAGCCGAAGCCGCAGCCTGAGCCGGACCCCGAGGGCGAGGCCCCGGCCGACGACGAGACCGACGGGCAGGGCCACCGGGCGCCTGACGACGGCGACGCCGCGCGTGCCTGAGGCGCTCGCCGCCGCCGCATACGCCGACCGCCTGGTCGCCGCCCTCGCCGCCGCCGGCGTCACCGACATCGTCGTCTGCCCGGGCTCGCGCTCGCAGGCGATCGCGCTCGCCGCCGCCCGTGCCGCGCGCGACGACGGCATCGGCCTGCACGTGCGCGTCGACGAGCGCACCGGCGCGTTCCTCGCGCTCGGCCTCGCGCGCGAGACCGGCCGCCCCGCCGCGATCGTCGTCACGAGCGGCACCGCGCTCGCGAACCTGCACCCGGCGATGCTCGAGGCGCACCACAGCGACGTCCCCGTCATCGCCATCACCGCCGACCGCCCGACCGAGCTGCAGGGCATCCGCGCCAACCAGACGACCCGACAGCCCGGCATCTTCGGCGAGGCGGCGCGCGTGGTGCTCGACATCGGCGCGGATGCGCTGCATGACCCGGAGGGCGACGCCGTCGCCGCGGTGCGCGCAGCGCTCGGCTGGCGGGGCGACGGTGATCCCGCCGCGCACACCGAGCCCGGCCCGGTGCAGCTGAACATCGCCTTCCGCGAGCCGCTCTCGGGCGGCGAGCGCGCGCACGGACCCGCCGTTGCCCTCGTCGATCGGCCCCCGCTGCCGACCTCGACCCTCGAGGCGGCCGAGCGCACCGTCGTGATCGCGGGGGCCGACGCCGGACCGGCCGCCGTCGACCTCGCGGAGGCCATCGGGGCGCCGCTCATCGCCGAGCCCACCTCGGGCGCCCGCTTCGGCCCCATGCTCGTGCCGCACGGCCGCGACGTCATCGGCGCGCTCGCCGACGAGGTGCGCCGGGTGGTGGTCATGGGACACCCGACGCTCGCGCGGTCGGTGACGGCGCTCCTCCGTCGGCCCGACGTCGAGGTCGTCGCGGTCGGCCGCGCCGGGCAGGACAACGTGCGCGGCACCGGCGTCAGCAGCGTGCGCTCCGGGCGCATCCAGGTGATCGAGGCCGAGCCCGACCGCGCGTGGATCGATCGGTGGATCGCCGCCGGCCGCGCCCTCGCCGCGCAGCGCGACGCCGAGCCCGCCCCCGACTCGCGGCTGCCCCGCGCGGCGTACGCGCGCGCCGAGCTCGCCGAGGGACGGACCGCGATCTCCCGCCGCGACCTCGTCACCGCGGTGTGGGACCGCACCTGGCCGCACGACCGGCTCGTCGTCGCCGCGTCGCGGCTCATCCGCGAGCTCGACTCGCACGCCGGCCCGAAGGCGGTCACGGCGCGCGCCAATCGCGGCCTCGCCGGCATCGACGGCACCGTGAGCACCGCATCCGGGGTCGCGATCGCGCACGAGCGCGCGGGCGGCGGCGGGCTCACCCGCCTGCTGATCGGCGACCTCGCGCTGCTGCACGACGCGGGCGGCCTGCTCGTGCCCCCGGGCGAGGACCGGCCGCGCCTGCAGATCGTCGTCGGCAACGACCGCGGCGGCTCGCTCTTCGAGCTGCTCGAGGTGGCGGGCAGCGCGGACCCCG
Organism: Agrococcus sp.; assembly: GCA_031178105.1. Lineage (GTDB taxonomy): Bacteria > Actinomycetota > Actinomycetes > Actinomycetales > Microbacteriaceae > Agrococcus. The sequence goes on from JAPSJX010000002.1 coordinate 33,005, forward strand.
ACGACTTCTCGCGGGTGCAGCGCACGCCCCACGAGGTCGACCTCCAGCACCTCGCCGCCGCCTACGGATGGCCCTTCGAGCGGGTCGTCGACCGTGCGGGGCTCCGGCGAGCGCTCTCGCAGTCGGAGCCCGGCATCATCGAGGCTGTGCTGGAGGGAGAGAGGGATGCGCAAGGGCTCTGACCCCTGGGATCGCGACGCGGGCCGTGGCCGCATCGTCACGGTCGCGAGCGCGGCGGGGCTCATCGGCGTGGCGGGGCAGACCGACGACGCCGCCTCGAAGCTCGCGCTGCCGCCGCTGGTTCGCGTCGTCCCGGCCCTCACGCTGCTGCCGGCGGCGCTCGCGGATCGGCTCGCGGATGCGCTCGGCGTCGACGAGGGCACGGACGGCTTCACCGGTCGAGCGGCCGCCGAGCAGCCCTCGCGCAGGAGGCGCGGCTGATGCGCTGGCCGTGGCAGCAGCGCCAGCGAGCGCTGCCGGTCGAGCCGCAGGTCCCCGAGGTGGTCGAGCGGCGGTGGATGCTGCCGCGCACGCTCATCATCCTGCTCTCGATCATCGCGACGATCGCGGTGCTCATCCTGCTGAGCCAGGTGGCGACGTTCGTGGCGCCGGTGTTCCTGGGCGTGAACCTCGTGATCGCGGTGCTGCCGCTGCAGCAGTCGCTGCTGCGAGCCGGCGCGCCGAGGCTCGTCGCGGCGCTCGCAGCGCTGCTGACCGTCTACGTCTTCCTCGCAGCGCTCCTCTGGTCGGTCTACTGGTCGGTGCAGTCGCTCGTGCAGGAGCTGCCCGACTACGGACCGGAGTTCAACGCGCTGTACCGCAACATGCTCGCGTGGCTCGAGGGCTTCGGCGTCTCGCAGGACGAGGCGCTGCACCAGCTGCAGAGCGCCTTCAGCCCCGGCGCCATCGCCGGTGCGCTGACGAGCGTGCTGTCGAACGCGGGCAGCGTGCTCGCGTTCCTCGCGACGCTCATGGTCGTCGTGTTCTTCCTGGCCTGGGACTCGATGCACCTGCCGGCGAGGATCGAGCGGATCGCGCGCACCAACCCGGGCCTGGTGCGCGGCGTCGACCGCTTCGCGGCCGGCGTGCAGCGCTACTGGGTGGTGACGACGCTGTTCGGCCTGATCGTCTCGGCGCTCGACCTCGTCGCGCTCACCGCGCTCGGGGTGCCGCTCGCGCTCGTCTGGGCGGTGTTCGCGTTCGTCACCAACTACATCCCCAACGTGGGCTTCGTGGTGGGCGTCATCCCGCCCACGCTCATGGCGCTGCTCGCCAACGGGCCGATCAACGCGCTGCTGACGGCCATCCTGTTCAGCGTGATCAACTTCGTGATGCAGTCGCTGATCCAGCCGAAGGTCGCGGGGGATGCCGTGGGGGTCACGCCCGCGACCTCGTTCCTGTCGCTGCTCGTGTGGGCCTTCGCGCTCGGGCCCGTCGGGGCGCTCCTGGCCCTGCCGGCGACGCTCGCGGTCAAGACCCTCATCGTCGATCCCGACCCGCGGCTGCAGTGGGTGAGCACCCTGATCTCGAACAAGATCGAGCCGCTGAGATCGGGCAGGCTGGGTCGAGCGGTCGCTCCCGGGATGCAGGGCGCGCGCTGAGGCGGCGGACTACGCTCGGCGCATGACAGCGATCACCGACGCGCTCCGCATCACCCGCTCCGTCCGGCTCGCTGACGTGGATCCGGCATCCACCCCGGGCTTCGACGGCGACAGGGCCGCCGGCGAAGCGGCGCTCGCGGCCGGCGCCGACCGGGCCGCGGAGCTGCAGGAGCGGCTGTTCGCTGCGAGCCGCGCGGGCGGCGACCGCGCGGTGCTGCTCATGGTGCAGGGCATGGACACCTCCGGCAAGGGCGGCATCATGCGGCACGTCGTCGGCCAGGTGGACCCGCAGGGCGTCCGCATCACGGGGTTCAAGGCGCCGACCGATGCCGAGCGCCAGCACGACTTCCTGTGGCGCATCGAGCGGGAGCTGCCGGACCCCGGCTTCATCGGCGTCTTCGACCGCTCGCACTACGAGGACGTGCTCATCCACCGCGTCCGCGGCCTCTCGACGCCCGAGGCCATCCAGGACCGGTACGGGCGGATCGTGGACTTCGAGCGTGAGGTCGCCGAGCGCGGCATCGAGCTCGTCAAGGTGATGCTGCACGTCTCGCGTGGCGAGCAGGGCGCCCGGCTGCTGGAGCGGCTCGACCGGCCCGACAAGCACTGGAAGTTCAATCCCGGCGACATCGATGAGCGCGGGCGCTGGGACGACTACATGGAGGCATACCAGGTCGCCATCAACCGGACCGCTCGCGTGTCGGCGCCCTGGTACGTGGTGCCCGCGGACCGGAAGTGGTACGCGCGGCTCGCGGTGCACGAGCTGCTCGTCGAGGCGCTCGAGCGGGTCGACCCGCAGTGGCCCGTCGCCGACTTCGACGTCGCGGCGGAGCGGGAGCGGCTGCTGGCGACGGGGGATGTGGCGGCGGATGCGGATGCGTCGCAAGCCGAGGCCGAGCCGGACGTGCGCGGCGCGAGCCGGCAGCCGGAGGACGGCGAGCAGGGCGAGAAGAAGCGCAAGCAGGGCGGGAAGGGCAAGCCGGGCAGGCCGGGCAAGCCGGGCAAGCAGGGCAAGCAGGGCAAGCAGGGCGGGAAGCAGAAGGTCGCCGGGAAGTAGCAGCAGGGCCGGTCGGGAAGCGGCCCTTCCCGACCACCGTGTGCCGCGAGACCCCTCGCTTCAGGGCAGCGGATCCGCGAGCGCGTCGGTGATCGGGCGCAGCTTGACCGCCGTCTCGGTCAGCTCGTCGTGCGGGTCGGAGCCGGCGACGACGCCGGCGCCCGCGAACGCGCGGATGCGACCGGTCGCGTCGATCTCGGCGCCACGCAGCGCGATCACCCACTCGCCGCCGCCCTCGGCGTCGACCCAGCCGACCGGGCCGGCGTAGCGGCCGCGGTCGACCCGCTCGAGCTCGCGGATGATCGAGAGCGCCGCGGCGCGAGGGGTGCCCGCGACCGCCGCCGTCGGATGCAGCGCCGCGAGCACGTCGAGCGTCGAGCTGCCGCCGAGCGTGCCCGTGATGTCGGTCGCGAGGTGCCAGAGGTTGGGCAGGCGCAGCGGGAACGGCTCCGACGCGCGAGTGTCGGGCGCGAGCCCGCGCAGCACCTCGATCGCCGAATCGGCCGCGAAGCGGTGCTCGCGCACGTCCTTGTCGCCGCTCGCGAGCGACTCCGCGATCTCGGCGTCGAGCGCAGGGGTCGCCCCGCGCGCCGCGGTGCCCGCGAGCACGCGGGAGAAGAAGTGGCCGCGGTGGGCGGCGATGAGCGTCTCGGGGCTCGCGCCGACCAGGCCGTCGACGGCGTAGGCGACCGCGTCGGGGTAGCGGCGGCCCAGCCCCACGACCACCGAGCGGATGTCGCCCTCGGGCGGCAGCTGCCCGATGCGGTCGCGCGCGACCACCACCTTCTCGGCATCCCCGGCGAGGATGCGCTCCGTCGCGCGCGCGACGATCGCGCGGTAGCGCTTCGCGCCGATCTCGCCGTCGCTGAGCTCGACGCGGACCTCGTCGATCGCCGTGGGGTGCAGGCGGCCGCCGTCGCCGATCCACGTCACCCACTCGTCGTCGCCGCGGCGGCCCACGACGAGCTGCGGCACGATGAGCACGCTCGTCGCCGCGGACGCGTCGTCGAACGCGAAGGCTCCGAAGGCGATGAGGCCGGTGCCGGGCACGCCGACCGCGTCGTCGACCCGCGCGTCGCGGGCGACCTCGCGCCACGCATCCGCCGCCTCCGCCAGTCGCGAAGGGCCGCGGAACTCGAGGCGCAGCGCCTCGCCCCGGCCGACGATGCCGTCGGCGCCGCGTCGGACCGCGAGCGGGGCGCGCGGGTCGGCGTGCTCCAGCAGGCGTCCGAGCTCCGCGCGCTCCGTGCGCGCCCGCAGGGCCGGCATGCGAGCCAGCCTACGCGCGCCCGCGCTGCCTGGACGACGGCCGGAAGGCGCGCGCGTGGGGGAGCCTAGGATGGAGGACGTGAGCCGCGCAGACATGCAGAAGGACCCAGCAGAGGTCGCGGGCATGTTCGACGCGACCGCCAAGCGCTACGACCTGCTCAACTCGCTGCTCTCGGGCGGCAACGACAGGCTCTGGCGCATCCACATGCAGCGCGCCGTGCGGCCGCAGCCGGGGGAGCGCATCCTCGACGTCGCTGCGGGCACCGGCGCCTCGGCCGCGCCGATGGCGAAGGCGGGTGCGCTCGTGACCGCGCTCGACATCAGCCAGGGCATGCTCGAGGAGGGCCGCAAGCGCCACGCCGACATCGAGTTCGTGCTCGGGTCCGCCGAGGAGCTCCCGTTCGACGACGACACGTTCGACGCCGTCACGATCTCGTTCGGGCTGCGCAACGTGCAGAACCCGCGCGCCGCGCTGAGCGAGTTCCACCGGGTGCTGAAGCCCGCGGGCCGCCTCGTCGTGTGCGAGTTCTCGCAGCCCCCGGTCGACGTCGTGCGCAAGGGCTACGAGCTCTACCTCGGGACGATGCTGCCGGGCGTCGCCAAGCTCGCGAGCTCCAACCCGGAGGCCTACCGCTACCTCGTCGAGTCGATCCGATCGTGGCCCGACCAGCAGTCGCTGTCGCAGTGGATCCGCACGGCCGGCTTCACGCGCGTCGCGCACCGCAACCTCACCATGGGCGTCGTCGCGCTGCACCGCGGCCGCAAGCCCACGGAGCAGACCGCCGCGATGCGCATCGCGCGCCACGCGCAGGCGGAGGAGCAGGGCCTCGATGCCGTCGATCGCTGAGGCCTTCGGCCTGCGCGGGCCGCACTTCGCCGCGCCCGCCGACGGCCGCGTCGTCGACGACGTCGACCGCGGCCTCGACGAGCTCGAGTCGCGCCTCGACGCGCACCTGCGGGTCGCGGACCCCGTCGCGGATGCGGTGACCCGCTACCTGCTCGAGGCCGGGGGCAAGCGTGCGCGCCCGCTGCTGCTGCTGCTCACGGCCCACCTGGGCTCGGGCGTCGGCGACGACGTGCTCTCGGCCGCGGAGGTCGTGGAGATCACGCACCTCGCGAGCCTGTACCACGACGACGTCATGGACGAGGCGGACACCCGTCGGGGCGTGCCGTCCACGCACACCGTGTGGGGCAACTCCGTCGCGATCCTCGCCGGCGACCTGCTGTTCGCGCGCGCGGGCCAGATCGCTGCGCCGCTGGGCCGCGAGGTCGCCGTGCTGCAGGCGCGCACGTTCGAGCGCCTCTGCCTCGGTCAGCTCCACGAGACGCTCGGACCGGGCGAGGCCGACCCCGTCGACCACTACCTGCAGGTGCTGGCCGACAAGACGGGTTCGCTCATCGCCGCCGCCGCCGAGCTCGGCGTGGTCGTGAGCGGTGCCGACGACGCGTATCGCGAGCCGCTGCGGCTGTTCGGCGAGCGCATCGGCGTCGCCTTCCAGCTCGTCGACGACGTCATCGACCTGTCCGCCGACCCCGAGACGGGCAAGGACCAGGGCAACGACGTGCGCGCGGGCGTCGCGACGCTGCCCGTGCTGCTGCTCGCGAAGCGCGACGACGAGGGCTCCTCCCGGCTGCTCGCGCGGCTCGAGGCGCCGACCGACGACGCGGACCTCGCGGCGGCGGTCGCGGAGCTCGCCGGGCACCCGGTCGTGGACGAGACGATCGCCGAGGCCGAGCGCTGGCAGCGCAGCGCCCTCGAGGCGCTCGCACCGCTCCCGCGCGGGACGGTGCGCCGCGGGCTCGAGACCTTCGCCGAGCACGTCGTCTCGCGCACCCGCTGAACCTACGGACTGAAGAAGACTCGGGCGGCGAGGCCGCCCCGCACCTGAGGAGGATCGTGAGCGCAGCGCTCCGCATCGCCGTCGTCGGCGCAGGCCCGGCCGGCATCTACGCCGCCGACATCCTGAAGAAGTCGGCCGCCGATTCGGGCCGCGAGGTCCTCATCGACCTGTTCGAGCACCTGCCCGCGCCCTACGGCCTCGTCCGCTACGGCGTCGCGCCCGACCATCCGCGCATCAAGGGCATCATCGCCGCGCTCCGCGAGGTGCTCGAGTCGGGCGTCGTGCGGCTGTTCGGCAACGTGCGCTTCGGCGAGGACATCACGCTCGACGACCTCGAGCGGCTCTACCACGGCGTGATCTTCGCGACGGGGGCCACCAAGGATGCGCCGCTCGACATACCCGGCATCGACCTGCCCGGCTCCTACGGCGCGGCCGACTTCGTCTCCTGGTACGACGGCCACCCCGACGTGCCCCGCGAGTGGCCGCTCGAGGCCAAGGAGATCGCCGTCATCGGCAACGGCAACGTGGCGCTCGACGTCGCGCGGATGCTCGTGAAGCACCCCGCCGACCTCCTGCCCACCGAGGTGCCGGCGAACGTCGTCGAGGGGCTCGAGGCATCCCCGGTCACCGACGTGCACGTCTTCGGCCGTCGCGGCCCGCTGAACGTCAAGTTCACGCCGCTCGAGCTGCGCGAGCTCGGCGAGCTGCGCGACGTCGACATGATCCTCCACGACGACGACTTCGGCGTCGACCCCGACGAGGAGGCGCTCAAGCAGAACAAGCAGATCCTCGTCATCTCGCGGGTGCTCGAGCAGTGGCGCCAGCGCGAGGTGGGGCAGGCGTCGCGCCGCCTGCACCTGCACTTCTGGTCGCGGCCGGACGCCGTGGTCGGTGAGGACGGGGTCGAGGCGCTCCGCATCGAGCGCACCCGACCCACCGAGCATGGGCTCGAGGGCACGGGGGAGTACCGCGAGATCCCCGTGCAGGCGGTCTACCGCGCGGTCGGCTACTTCTCGTCGCCGCTCCCCGACGTGCCGTTCGACGAGCGCCGCGGCATCGTCCCGAACATCGCCGGGCGCGTGCAGGACGGCTCGCGACCGCTGCCGGGCATGTACGCGACCGGGTGGATCAAGCGCGGGCCGGTCGGCCTCATCGGCCACACGAAGTCCGACGCGAAGGAGACGGTCGAGCACCTGCTCGGCGACGAGCACTCGTGGTGGACGCCCGAGGCGTACGACCCGGATGCGGTGCCCGCCCTGCTGCGCGAGCGCGGCGTCGCGTGGACCGACATCGACGGCTGGATCCGGCTCGACCAGCACGAGATGGCGCTCGGCGAGCCGCACGGGCGCACCCGCATCAAGGTCGTGCCGCGCGATGAGATGATCGCCGTCTCCCGCGACGAGTGACCGCCCCGCGCGCGCGGGTCGGGCGCTGACGTGGAGCTGCCCGGCTACCTGCTGATCGCGCTCGCCTCGATCGGCGCCGGCGCGATCAACGCGGCCGCCGGTGGCGGCACGCTCATCACGTTCCCGGCGATGCTGGCGGCCGGGATGAGCCCGCTCGCCGCCAACATGACGTCCTCGATCGGCCTGCTGCTCGGCACGGCGGGGGGCGCGTGGAGCTACCGCGAGGAGCTGCGCCGGCAGCGGCGCCGCTTCGTCGCGAACGCGCCGTTCGCGGCGACCGGCGGCGCGGTCGGCGCGGTGCTGCTGCTGCTGACGCCGTCGGACTCGTTCACGGCGATCGTGCCGTGGCTCGTGCTCACCGCTGCGGCGCTCTTCGCCGCGCAGCCGCTCGTCGCGAAGCGCCTCCGTCGCGACGAGGCTGCGGGCTTCGATTTGGAGTCGACGGGCGGGTGGGTCACGAGGGCCGCGTTCGTCGCGATCGGCATCTACGGCTCGTACTTCGGCGCCGGCATCGGCGTCATGATGCTCGCGATGCTGGGCCTCGTGATCCACGACTCGCTGCAGCACCACAACGCGCTGAAGAACGCCATCGCCGGGGTCATCAACGGCACGGGCGTGCTCATCCTCGCGTTCTCGCCGCTCATCCACTGGGGCGTCGTGCTCGTCATGCTGGCGAGCTCGCTGGTGGGCGGGTTCGCCGGCGGCTGGCTCTCGCGGCGGGTGCCGTCGTGGGCGCTGCGGACCGTGGTGATCGCCTTCGCGGTGCTCGTCGGGCTCGCGATGCTGCTCGGCTGAGCCGGCTACTGCAGCGCGGAGGTCAGCCGCGCGACGCTGTCGAACAGCTGCGCGACGCGCGGTCGCGCCATCCAGTCGTCCAGCATCAGCTCATGCGACTGCCGCCGGTACCCCTCCGCGATGCCGTGCAGCTGCGACACCATCGAGGTGCCCTCGATGAGCATCGACACCTCGAAGTTGAGGCCGAACGAGCGCAGGTCGATGTTCGACGAGCCGACCACCGAGACGCGGTCGTCGAAGGTCATGAACTTCGAGTGCAGCACCGTCGGCTTCGCGAACAGGATGATGCGCACGCCCGCCCGGAGCAGCTCCTCGTAGTAGGAGCGCTGTGCGTGATAGGTCCAGAACTGGTCGCCGATCTCGCTCGCGTACAGCTCCACCTCCACGCCGCGCATGGCGGCCGAGGTGATCGCGTAGCGCATCGCGTCGTCGGGCACGAAGTACGGGCTCACGATCGTGATCCGCTCCTCGGCCGCGTGCACGAGCTCGACGAAGACGCGCAGGTTGATCTCGCCCTCGAAGCCCGGACCCGAGGGGATCGCGGATGCCAGCAGGTCGCCGCCCGTCTCCGCCTCGGTGGTCGCGAGCTCCACGAGCTCGTTCGTCTCGGCCCACCAGTCCGACCAGAAGAGCACGTCGAGCGCGCGCACGGGCGGTCCGGTGAGCTCGAGCCACGTGTCGCGCCACTGCAGGCCGCGTCGCAGGTTGCGCCGCCACAGGTAGGAGGGGTCGATGAGGTTGAGCGAGCCCGTGAACCCGATGCGGCCGTCGACCACCAGGAGCTTGCGGTGGTTGCGCAGATCGGGACGCTGCCACTTGCCCTCCCACGGCCGCAGCGGGAGCATGTCGCGCAGCTCGGCGCCCATCGCGTCGAGGCGCGCGAGCGTCTGCTTGCGGCGGGGGTAGCGGACGCTCGTGAGGTGGTCGACGAGCACCCGCACGGTGACGCCGCGCGCCGCCGCCCGGTCGAGCGCGGCGAAGAACGGCTCGGTGCGCTCGGAGGCGACGATGAGGTAGAACTCGACGTGCACCCACTGCTCGGCCTCGTCGATGCGCCGAGCCATCGCCTCGATCTGCGCGTCGAACTCGCCCCAGACGACGCCCGACGCCGGACCGACGTGCGGCATCGACGTCAGCGTGCGGTTCAGCTCGAGCACGCCGGCCAGCCACGGCGGCCGCTCGGCGGGCGGTGTGGCGTCGTCGATGCTCGTGGTGCTCTCGCCGATGAGCTCCTGGATCGCCGACATCTTCGCGTGGCGGCCGCGCGAGACGCGGTTGTTGCCCAGCAGCAGGAAGACGATCCATCCGACCACCGGCTGGATCATCACGATGAGCAGCCAGGCGATGGCCGTCGCGGGCCGTCGGTTGTACGGGATGACGACGAGTGCGAGCAGGCGCAGCGCGATGTCGAGGGCGATCCAGAGCGCGCCGAGCGCCTGCGTCATCGACAGATCCACGGGCGGGGTCAGCGGAAGTTGATGAACTGCAGGTCGATCTCGAGGTCCGCGACCTTGAGCAGCTGGATGGTGGACTGGAGGTCGTCGCGGCTCTTCGACGTGACGCGGACCTCGTCGCCCTGGATCTGCGTCTTCACCGTCTTCGGTCCCTGCTCGCGGACGAGCTTCGTGACCTTCTTCGCGTCCTCGGTCGAGATGCCGTCCTTGAGGCCCACCTCGATGCGGAACTCCTTGCCCGAGGCGTAGGGCTTGCCCGCGTCGAGCATCTTCAGGTCGATCCCGCGCTTGACGAACTTGGACTGGACGACGTCGAGCACGGCCTTGACGCGCTCCTCGCTCGAGGCCTTCAGCAGCAGGCTGTCGCCGCTCCACGAGACGTCAGCGCCGACCCCCTTGAAGTCGTAGCGCTGCTCGACCTCCTTGCGGGCCTGGTTGACCGCGTTCTCGGCCTCCATCTTGTCGACCTTGCTGACCACATCGAACGAGGAATCTGCCATGCCCCGATCCTACGCACTCGCTCACGGCTCGACCGCGAGCCCCGCGCCCCGCCGCGACCGTGCGACGACGAAGCCCCGCCTCGAGGGCGGGGCTTCGGATCGGTGGCGAGTGAGGGATTCGAACCCCCGAATGCTGAGCAGTCTGATTTACAGTCAGATCCCTTTGGCCGCTTGGGTAACTCGCCGTGGCCGGACAGGCCGTCGTCAAGGATACATGGCTCACGGCCGCACCGATGACCGCCGCCACTCGCATGTCCGCGCGGTAGGTTCGAGGCATGCGCGAGCTCCATGACCTGGTCGTCGGCATCGCCACGGATGCAGCCGAGCTCGCGCGCACGCGCCGGCAGGAGGGCGTCGCGGTGGCGGCGAGCAAGTCCAGCCTCGTCGACATCGTCACGGAGGCCGACCGCGAGGTCGAGCGCTTCGTCGTCGAGCGCCTGCAGGCGGCGCGGCCCGACGACGGCATCCTCGGCGAGGAGGGGGCGAGCGTCACCGGTACCTCCGGCCTCACCTGGGTGATCGATCCGATCGACGGCACGGTCAACTACTTCTACGACATCCCCGCCTACGCGGTGTCGATCGCCCTGGTCGAGGGCGACCCGGAGCCGACGACCTGGCGGGCGCTCTCCGGCGTGGTCATCAACGGCGCGACGGGGGAGCGGTTCGAGGCGCTGCGCGGCGACGGCGCCCGACTCGACGGTCGCGAGGTCCGGGTCGCGGATGCCGTGCCGGCCTCCATGGCGCTCGTCGGCACGGGCTTCAGCTACGACGCCGGCCGTCGTGAGCGGCAGGCCGCAGTCGTGCAGGGCCTCATCGGCTCGGTGCGCGACATCCGCAGGATCGGCTCAGCAGCCCTCGACCTCGCCTCGGTGGCGTGCGGGCGACTGAACGGCTTCTACGAGCGCGGGCTGCAGCCGTGGGACATGGCGGCCGGCGCGCTGCTCGTCGAGGAGGCTGGCGGTGCCGTGCGCGGCTGGGACGGATCGCGCGCGAGCTCGTCCTTCCTGCTCGCCGGGCACCCGCGGCTGGCCGACGAGCTGGCAGCGCTGCTCGCACCCCTTGCGCCGCACGAGGCCTGACCCCTTGCTGTCTCGTTACCGTTCCGTTATATTTGAACCTTGAGCGAGGGCTGATCGGCGCCACAGCGTGCCGTTCCTCGCCAGCGCCGGTTCATGCGAGCATCGATTCCGGCGCGGCATAGTTGCAGACCTCAGCCTCGCTGAGATGAGCACCATGCGCCCCGACACGACATCGACCTCAGGACGGCATTCAGCGTGACGCACCCCACCCGACGAGCACTCCGCTCGTCCCCCGAGGGCGTCCTGCGACCCGATGCGGCCGCACCGGTGACGCGCCGCTCCGTCCGCGATCGCGAGCGGGCGGCCGACGCGATCGCGCTCACCGCGAGCGAGGCGCGCGCCGCCGAGCGCGTGACCGTCGTCGAGGGCTCCGCGCAGCTCTACACGACGCGACGCGCGATGCGCGACGCCGCCACGCAGATCGCGCGCGACCTGCCGGTGCACATCGCCGAGCCGACCTTCGAGGCGCCGAGCATCGTCGTCGACGCGCCCTCGCTCGGCAACGGCGGCGACCGGATCCCCGGCGTCCGGCCAGCGCCGCGCGCGCTCGCGCCCCGCGTGATCCGCCAGGCTCCGGTCTCGCCGCCGACCCGGGCGAAGCGCGGCGCCCGCAAGGTCCTGCAGAAGATCACCGCCGGTGGCGCGCTGCTCTTCATCGGTTCGCTCGTGGTCGTCACGTCGCTGCCCGCGCAGGCCGTGCAGTCGCCGGACGGGCTCGACCCCGAGGTCGCGCAGATGAGCGAGGGCGTGCAGACGCTCGAGGGCGTCAACGCCGAGTCGACCGGCTACTTCCAGCGCGACGACATCATCGTGAACGACCAGGTCGCCGCTGCGCGCATGTCGCCCGGCGAGCTCTCCGCGTACCAGGCGGTCGCCGACGCCGAGGTGGCCGGTCCCTCGTACACGGGCGACCCCGCCTTCCCGCAGGTGTGGGGGATGCTCGAGACCGGCTTCGTGCAGACGCCCTTCCCCAGCCTCGACCAGGTGCCGATGTCGAGCGGCTTCGGCTACCGACCTGGTGGATTCCACGGCGGCAGCGACTTCATCCCCGGCATCGGCACGGAGGTGCGCCCGATCGCGAACGGCGTCGTATCGGCCGTCTTCCAGGGGAACAACCCCGGCGGTGGCGGCTACTCCGTCTTCATCGACCACAACATCGACGGCCAGTTCGTGCAGTCGTGGTACGGCCACATGCTGCCCGGCTCGCTGACGGTCGAGGTCGGTCAGGTCGTCGACATCACGACCGTCATCGGGCAGGTCGGCAACTCGGGTCGCTCGACCGGCCCGCACCTGCACCTCGAGCTGAAGAACGCCGACTACGTCTCGTTCGACCCGCTGCTGTGGCTGCAGACGCGCGAGATGAACCTCGAGCACCGCTGACCCGGCGCACGACGAGACGAAGGGCCCTGCCGATCGGCAGGGCCCTTCGTCTTGTGCACGGCTACGCGGTCCTGACCCAGACGACCTCGTCGGCCGAGAGCGACGCGGCCTCCAGCTCGGTCGAGGTCAGCAGGATCTCGCCCTTCGGCACGTCGACCGCGTCGTGCCCGAGGTTCGCGACCACGGTGATCGCGCCGTTGCGGAAGGCGAGCGCGGACGGCCCGACATCGAGCCACTCGAGCGTGCCCGTGCCGAGGCCCAGCTCGCGCCGCAGCTGCAGCGCGCGCCGGTACATCGAGAGCGTCGAGCTCGGGTCGTGCTCCTGCCGGTCACGGGCGAGCTCGCCCCAGAGCGGCGGCTGCGGGAGCCAGGTCTCGCCGGTCTCGCTGAAGCCGTACGCCGGCGCGGTCGACTCCCACGGGATCGGCACGCGGCAGCCGTCGCGGCCCCACAGCTCACCGCCGGTGCGGGCGAAGGTCGGGTCCTGGCGCTCGTGCGGCTCGATGGCCGTGACCTCGGTCAGGCCCAGCTCCTCGCCCTGGTAGAGGTAGGCGCCGCCGGGCAGGGCGAGCATGAGCGCGGTCGCGGCGCGGCCGCGGCGCAGCGAGACGGTCGGATCGGCCTTCGACGGCGACGTCGGACCGATGCCGGCGCCGTGGACGGGCGGCGGCACGAGGGCCAGCCGCGTGCGGTGCCGGATCGTGTCGTGGTTCGACAGCACCCAGGTGGGGGGAGCGCCGACCGCGCCGAACGCCGAGATCGACTCGTCGATCACCGAGCGCAGCAGCTGGGCGTCCCACGGCGTCTCGAGGTAGACGAAGTTGAAGGCCTGGTGCATCTCGTCGGGGCGCACGAACCGCGCCATCTTCTCGAGCGGCGTGACCCACGCCTCCGCGCACAGCACCCGGTCGCCGTCGTAGGCGGCGAGCACGTCGTGCCAGCGGCGGTAGATCTCGTGCACGTGCTCCTGCCCGAAGAACGGCGAGTCCATCGAGCCGGCCGCGACGAGCTCGGCGTCGACGTCGGGCAGCCCCTCCGCCTTCGCGTTGCCGTGCGCGACGTCGACCCGGAACCCGTCGACGCCGCGGTCGAGCCAGAACCGCAGCACGTCGACGAACATGTCGCCGACGGCGGGGTGGTTCCAGTCGAAGTCGGGCTGCGACGTGTCGAACAGGTGCAGGTACCACTGCCCGTCGGGCACCCGCGTCCACGCCGGGCCGCCGAAGACGCTCTGCCAGTTGTTCGGCGGCAGCTCGCCCGACTCGCCCTTCCCGTCACGGAAGATGTAGCGCGCGCGCGCTTCGCTGCCCGGGCCCGCCGCGAGCGCCTCCTGGAACCAGGCGTGCTGATCCGAGGAGTGGTTGGGCACCAGGTCGACGATCACCCGCAGGCCGAGCGCGTGCGCCGCCTCCAGCATCCGGTCGAAGTCGTCGAGCGTGCCGAAGAGCGGGTCGACGTCCGTGTAGTCGGCGACGTCGTAGCCGGCGTCCTTCTGGGGCGAGCGGTAGAACGGGCTCAGCCACACCGCGTCGACGCCGAGGTCGGCGATCGCGGGGAGCCGCGCGGCGATGCCGGCGAGGTCGCCGATGCCGTCGCCGGAGGCGTCCGCGAAGGAGCGGGGGTAGATCTGGTAGATGACGGCGGAGCGCCACCACTCGCTGCCGGGGGCAGTCGGGGCGAGGCTGGCGTCGGGCTGGGACAGCGTCGATGCGTCGGTCATGCGCACAGGCTATGCGGGTGCGGCTGGACGCGGGGCGAGCGCTCAGAAGATCACGGATTGCGAACGATTGTCCGAGAGCCGCCGCTCCTGCTTGCCATGCGCCGCGCGCGCCCGCCACGATGAGCCGGGCTCAGCCGACGATGGCCGTCGGCGCCCGGAGTCCCGAAAGCTGAGGAACGCACCATGAAGCAGAGCAGCCTCATGAAGGTCGCCGGAGTCGGGGCGCTCGCGCTCGCGCTCGCGGCGTGCTCCGGCGGCGGCGGCACCACGCCGGCTCCGTCGCAGAGCGAGTCGGCGGCGCCGCAGGGCGGCGGCGAGCTCGTCATCTGGATGGACCAGAACCGCGCCGACGCCCTCGAGGACGTCGTCGCGACGTTCCAGGAGGAGACCGGCACAGCGGTCGAGGTCGTCGTGCAGGACTTCGAGTCGATCGACGACAACCTGACCACCCAGGCGCCGTCCGGCGAGGGTCCCGACGTCATCGTCGGCGCGCACGACTGGATCGGCAAGCTGGCCCAGAACGGCGTCATCGCGCCGGTCGAGCTCGGCGACGCGGCGGGCGACTTCCAGGAGATCGCCGTCGACGCCATGACCTTCGAGGGCTCGACGTACGGCGTGCCCGTCTCGATCGAGAACATCGCGCTCGTGCGCAACACCGACCTCGCCCCCGAGGCACCGGCGACGTGGGACGAGCTCGTCTCCACCGGTCAGGCCGCGGTCGACGCCGGATCCGCGCAGTTCCCGCTGCTCGTGGGCATCGACCCGAACAACGCCGACCCGTACCACCTGTACCCCCTGCAGGCGTCGTTCGGCGGCCCGGTCTTCGGCATGAACGAGGACGGCTCGTACAACGCCGACGACCTGCAGCTCGGCAACGAGGGCAACGTCGCGTTCGCGCAGGCGCTCGCCGAGTGGTCGGCAGCGGGCATCATCAACCCGAACATCAGCCAGGACATCGCCAAGGAGCAGTTCGCGAGCGGTGCGTCGCCCTACACGATCACCGGGCCCTGGAACCTCTCCACGTTCCAGGACGCCGGCGTCGACTACGCGGTGAGCGAGATCCCGTCGGCCGGTGGCGAGCCCGCCACGCCGTTCGTCGGCGTGCAGGGCTTCATGGTCTCGGCCTACGCGAACAACCCGATCGTCGCCTCGCAGTTCCTCACGGAGTACATCGCCGGCGAGGAGGCGCAGACGGCCATCTACGAGACCGGCCAGCGCGCGCCCGCGCTCACGAGCGCGTTCGAGGCGGCGCAGTCGAACGAGGACGTCGCGGCCTTCGGCGAGGTCGGCGCTGCAGGCGTGCCGATGCCGAACATCCCGGAGATGGGGCTCCTCTGGGAGGACTGGGGCGTCGCGGAGGGCCAGATCATCGCGCAGCAGGGCGACCCCGCCGCCATCTGGACGGCGATGGCCGACAAGATCCAGAGCTCTCTCGACGGCTGATGCCGTCCGATGCGGCGGCCGGTCCTCCCGGGCCGGCCGCCGCACCATCCCCGCAGCCGACCGGCGATCAGGAGCTCCGAGTGACGACGACCGTCCCGAAGGACAGCAAGGCGACGCGCAAGCGGGGCATCGACGCCGCGCCGCAGAGCATGAAGGTGCTCGCGGTGAAGATCCTGCTGCTCGCGATCGTCGACGCGGTCGCCGTCTTCGCGATGACGCTGCTGTTCTTCCGCGGGGACTGGCTCGTGCTCGGCCTGGTGGCCGTCGTCACGCTGCTCGTCAACATCGTCTACCTCTCGCCGGGCCTGCTGCCCGGCAAGTACCTCACGCCGGGGCTGATCTTCCTCGCCGTGTTCCAGGTCTTCGTGGTCGTCTACTCGCTCTACATCGCCTTCACGAACTACGGCGACGGCCACAACTCCACGAAGGACGACGCCATCTCGGCGATCGTGCTGCAGAACACGCAGCGCGTCGAGGGTTCACCCGCATATCGCGTGCAGGTCGTCGAAGGCCCTGGCGGCCTCGGGCTGCTCGCGACCTCGCCCGAGGGCGAGGTGCTCGTCGGCACCCAGCAGCAGCCGCTCCAGCCGGCCGACCCCGCGTCCGTGACGCTCGAGGGGGACCGCGCCGTCGCTGTCGCCGGGTGGACGAGCCTCGCGCAGCAGGACGTGCTGCAGCGGCAGCAGGAGGTCGCGGCGCTGCAGGTGCCGCTCAGCGACGACCTCTCCGACGGCTTCCTGCGCACGACGGACGCCCGGAACGCCTTCGTCTTCCAGTCGGTCTTCGTCTACGACGAGACTGCCGGCACGATGACCGACACCACGACCGGCACCGTGTACTCCGATCTCGGCAACGGCCAGTTCGAGACCGCGGACGGCGACGTGCTCGGCACCGGATGGCAGATCGTCGTCGGTCCCGAGAACTTCCTCTACCCGCTGGAGAACCCGAGATTCGGCGGAGCGCTCTTCGGCGTCGCGCTCTGGACCTTCGCCTTCGCCATCCTCTCGGTCGGGCTGTCGTTCTTCCTCGGCCT
Source organism: Agrococcus sp. (assembly GCA_031178105.1). GTDB lineage: Bacteria > Actinomycetota > Actinomycetes > Actinomycetales > Microbacteriaceae > Agrococcus. The sequence goes on from JAPSJX010000002.1 coordinate 49,583, forward strand.
CTTCCTCGCGCTGACGCTGAACGACCCGCGGATGCGCTCGCGCAAGGTGTACCGGGTGCTCGCGATCCTGCCGTACGCCTTCCCCTCCTTCCTCTCGGCGCTCGTCTGGCTCGGCCTGCTCAACACCGAGTTCGGGTTCATCAACGAGGTGCTCTTCGGGTCGGCGAACATCCCGTGGCTGACGGACCCGTGGCTCGCGAAGCTGTCGGTCGTGCTCGTCAACGTGTGGCTGGGCTTCCCCTACATGTTCCTGGTCTGCATGGGCGCGCTGCAGTCCATCCCGGAAGAGGTGACGGAGGCGGCGACGGTGGACGGCGCGAACGCCTGGCAGACCTTCAGCGGCATCAAGCTGCCGCTGCTGCTCGTCTCGACGGCGCCGCTGCTGATCTCATCGTTCGCCTTCAACTTCAACAACTTCAACACCACCTACATGCTCACCCGCGGCGGGCCGCGAATGGAGGGCGTGACCGAGAACGTCGGGCACACCGACCTGCTCATCACGCTCGTCTACAAGACGGCGTTCGAGGGCGGCAACCGGGACTACGGGCTCGCCGCCGCGCTCTCGATCATCATCTTCATCATCGTGGCGGTCGTGTCGGCGATCTCGTTCCGCCAGACCAGGGCACTGGAGGATCTGCACTGATGAGCATCGACATCTCCGAGACGCTCGCCGTCGAGCGTGGGTCCGAGCCGGCCCCTCCGGTGGTGCGCCCGCGCATGTCCGGCCGCAAGTGGCTGCGCGAGATGGGCTGGCGGCACCTCATCGGCATCGCGGTCGTCATCTTCGCGGCCTTCCCGCTCGTCTACGTGCTGAGCGCTTCCCTCAACCCGACCGGAACGCTCACCGGATCGAACGCGCTCTTCCGCAGCCTCTCGCTCGAGAACTACGTCGCCCTCTTCACGGATCCCAACCGGCCCTACGCCGCGTGGTTCGCGAACACGATGGTGATCGGCCTCGTGACCTCGGTGGCGACGGTCTTCCTCGGAGCGCTCGCCGCCTACGCCTTCAGCCGGCTGCGCTTCACGGGCAGGCGGGTGGGGCTGCTCAGCCTCATCCTCGTGCAGATGTTCCCGCAGCTGCTCGCCGTGGTCGCGATCTACCTGCTGCTGCGCGGCATCGGCGACGTGTTCCCGGTGCTCGGGCTGGACTCGCAGATCGGCATCATCCTCGTCTACCTCGGCGGAGCGCTCGGCGTGAACACCTACCTGATGTACGGGTTCTTCAACACGATCCCGACGTCGATCGACGAGGCGGCGAAGATCGACGGCGCGGGGCACGCCCGCATCTTCTTCACGATCATCCTGCGGCTCGTGGCCCCCATCCTGGCCGTCGTCGGCCTGCTCTCCTTCATCGCCACGACGAGCGAGTTCGTGATCGCCTCGACGCTGCTGTCGAGCAACGAGAAGCTCACGCTCGCGGTCGGCCTGTTCCGCCTCGTCTCCAACGAGACGAACACGAACTACCCGGTGTTCGCGGCCGGAGCGGTGCTCGCGGCCATCCCCGTGATGGCGCTGTTCCTCTGGTTGCAGAAGTACATCGTGGGCGGCCTCACCGCCGGCGCGGTGAAGTAGCGGCGCGCGAGGCCGCCGCCGAGCGCGGCGGTCGCGATCCGGTGCTCCCGAGCAGCGCGCTCATGTGGCACGGTGGAGCCATGTCGCAGACGCGCGCACCCATCGACCGCGGCCGGTTCTCCAACAAGACGGTGTTCATCATGGCCGCCATCGGCTCGGCGGTCGGCCTGGGGAACATCTGGCGCTTCCCCTACGTCGCCTACGAGGGCGGCGGCGGCGCGTTCATCCTGCCGTACCTCGTCGCGCTCCTCGTCGCGGGCATCCCGCTGCTGCTGCTCGACTACGCGATCGGTCACTCCCAGCGGGGGTCGGCGCCGCTGTCGTTCGCCCGGCTGTCCCGCAAGCTGGAGTTCATCGGCTGGTGGCAGGTCGCGATCTGCGTGGTCATCTCCGTCTACTACGCCGCCATCCTCGCCTGGTCGGTGCAGTACGTCGGATTCTCCTTCACCGAGGCGTGGGGCGACGATCCCGAGGCGTTCTTCTTCGAGGACTTCCTGCGTGCGGCCGACGCGGAGGTGACCCTCGACTTCGTACCCGCCGTGCTCATCCCCATGCTGATCATCTGGATCGTCGCGATCGTGGTGATGGCGCTCGGCGTGCAGCGCGGCATCGGCGCGACCGCCGTCATCTTCATCCCCGTGCTGCTCATCGCGTTCGGCGCGCTCGTCGTGCAGGCCCTGATGCTCCCCGGGGCGATCGACGGACTGCAGACGCTCTTCCAGCCGAACTGGGCGGCGCTGCTGGATCCGACGGTGTGGGCGAGCGCCTTCGGCCAGATCTTCTTCTCCCTCTCGGTCGGCTTCGGGATCATGATCACCTACGCCTCCTACGTCGGCCGGAAGATCGACATGACGGGCTCGGGCTTCGTCGTCGGCTTCGCGAACTCGGGCTTCGAGCTGCTCGCCGGCATCGGCGTCTTCTCGGCACTCGGCTTCCTCGCGCAGACCTCGGGTGCAGCGGTCGCCGATGTGGTCGCCGGTGGGATCGGACTCGCGTTCATCGCGTTCCCCGCGATCATCTCGGAGGCGCCGTTCGGCGAGCTCCTCGGCGTGCTGTTCTTCGTCTCGCTCGTGCTCGCGGGCTTCACGTCGCTCGTGAGCATCCTCGAGGTCGTCATCTCCGCGGTGCGGGACAAGCTCGAGCTGAGCCGCGTCCGGGCGGCCCTGGTGGTCACCGTGCCCATGGCGGTCGTGAGCATCCTGCTCTTCACGACCACCAGCGGCATCCTCGTGCTCGACATCGCCGACTACTTCATCAACCGGTTCGGCATCCTGCTGGTCGCGCTCGTCGCGATGCTCGCCGTCGGCTGGGGCGTGCGACGCGTGCCGAGCCTCGCCGAGCACATGAGCAGGCATGGTTCGGTCAAGCTCGGCAGGTGGTGGGTCGTGCTCGTCATGACCATCACGCCCGTGCTGCTCGCGGCGATGCTGGTCCTCGAGCTCACCAGCGCGATCACGGAGCCCTACGGAGGCTTCCCCGCGTGGATGCTCGGCGTGTTCGGATGGGGCGTCGCGGGAGCCGCCCTCGGGATCGGCATCCTGCTCTCGATCCCTGCATGGAAGACGACGACGCCGCTCGAGGCGCCGGAGCACGACGAGGAGGTGGTCCGGTGACGGCCGGAGCGATCGTGATGATGACCATCGCCATGGCGGTCCTCTGGGGCGGGCTGGTGGCGGCGATCCTGAACGTCGTCCGCTTCAAGGGCACGGAGCCGACCGAACCCGCGCGGGACCTGTGAGAGGGCGGCCCTAGGCTCGCGGCGCGCTCGCGCTCGGGGTGAGCGCTCGCCGGTCCGCGGGTCGGGCACGGCGCTCGCGGACCGACGCCAGCGCCCCGGAGCCCAGCAGCACGCCGAGCACCACGACCGCCGCGCCGGCGACCTCGACCGGCGTGAGGGTCTCGCCGAGCACGACCCACGCGGTCAGCAGGCCGACGACCGGGACGAGCATCGAGAAGGGGGCGACGCGCGCCGCCGGGTGACGGCTCAGGAGCCACGTCCAGATGCCGCTCCCCACGACCGTGCCGAGCAGGACCGTGTACGCGAGGCCCGCGATGGCGAGCAGCGCGGTGGTCGTGTCCAGCCCGTCGAAGGACCGAGCGATGCGGTCGGGGCCCTCGACCCAGAGCGAGGTCGCGAGCATCGGGGCCACCGGCACCACCGACATCCACAGCGTCAGGTGCAGCGGCTTGGACGGGCGCGCGAGCCGGCTCGAGACATTGCCGAGCGCCCAGCCGAGCGCGCCGAGCAGGGTGAGCAGGAACGGGCCGAGGGCGGCCGTGCCGAGCTGCTGCGCGCCGATCGCGGTGAGGCCCGCGACGGCGAGCAGGATGCCGAGCACCTGGCCGCGGTCGAGGCGCTCGCGCAGGAGCGTCGCTCCGAGCAGCACGGTGAAGGGGGCGGAGGCCTGCAGCACGAGCGACGCGAGTCCCGTCGGCATGCCGGTCGCCATCGCCCAGTAGAGGAAGAGGAACTGCAGCGTGCCGAACCCGAGCCCGTAGCCGAGCAGCCAGCGCAGCGGCACGTCGGGCCGCGGCACGAGCAGGATCGTCGGCACGGCGAGCAGCGCGAAGCGGAGCGCGATGAGGAAGAACGGCGGGAACTGCTCGAGCGAGAGGTGGATGGCGAGGAAGTTCAGGCCCCAGAGCACGGCGACCAGCAGTCCGAGCAGTCGTTCCCGTGTCGTCATGCGCTCAGCCGAGCAGACGGCGACCGTGGAGCACAAGCGATGGATGCTCGACCGACTGTGTAGCGTTGCTGCATGGATCTGCGCGACCTCGCCCTGCTGCGGGAGTTGAGCGAGCGCGGCAGCATGATCGCCGCCGCGAACGCGATGCGCGTGACGCCGTCTGCGGTGTCGCAGCGGATCCGGTCGCTCGAGCGCACGACCGGCCTGCCGCTCATCGAGCCGGCCGGGCGCGGCGTGCGCCTGACCGAGGCGGGTCGACTGCTCGCCGCCGGTGCCGTCGAGGTGGCCGCGGTGGTCGCGCGGGTGGAGGCCCGGCTCGCCGCCCACCGCGGCGGCATCGGCGGCACGGTCGACGTCGCCGCGCTGCCGAGCGCCGGAGTGGTGCTGCTGCCGTCCCTGATCGCGGCGCTCGGGAGCGACGTCGGCCTGCGCGTGCACGACCGCGACGTCGCGGAGGCGGACTACGCCGCGCTCGCGCGGGACCACGACATCGTGATCGGCCACCGCATGGCGCCGACGCCGCTGCCGGATTGGCGCGGGCTCCACGTGCTCGACCTGCTGCGCGAGCCGATCGACATCGCCCTGCCGGGTGCGCATCCGCTCGCCGGTGCGAGCGCGGTGCACCCGGCCGACATCGCAGGTGAGCGGTGGATCGGCGTGCCGGAGCGGTACCCGTTCGACGACCTGCGCATCGCGGTCGAGGACGCCGCGGGGGAGCTGTTCCTCATCGCCCAGCGCGTGCGCGACAACCGGCTCGTCGAGGCCCTCGTCGCCGCGGGCCTCGGCATCGGCCTGCTGCCGCGCTTCAGCACTCGCGCCGGCGGCGGCATCGCGCTGGTGCCGCTCGCCGGTCTGCCGACCGGGCGCATCGTGAGCGCGCTCGCGCGGCCCGACGTCGCCGAGCGCGCGGTCGTGCGGCACGTGCTCGACGAGCTGCGGCGCTGCGCCGCCGAGATCGCCGCGCCGCACGATCCGCGTCCGTGAGCGTCCACCGCGGGTCCCGGGCGGTGCTACGATATTCCGGTTGCCGTGAACGGCATCGCCCCGGTAGCTCAGTGGTAGAGCACTTCCATGGTAAGGAAGGGGTCGCGAGTTCAATCCTCGCCCGGGGCTCGCGTTCGCTTGATGCTTCGTGCTTGGGTGGGCGTTCTGGCGGGGTAGCTCAGTTGGTGAGAGCGCACGACTCATAATCGTGAGGTCGCGGGTTCGAACCCCGCCCTCGCTACAGAAACCCCCGGAATCTCAACGGATTCCGGGGGTTCTCTCGTTCAGTGGGTAGGGGTCACCCGCACGAACCCCGCACGTTCACCGAGGCTCGAGCGCGGCTCCGAGTGCCGCGGCCGCCCTCGACGGTACTCCTGAACGAGTGGGTGGTGACCGTACTGAAGCCGAGACGGGTGCGGGCCTCTGCCCAGTCGCGCGACGTGTTCCGGGGCTCCCGCGCGTTGCCGAGGGCTGTGGGGAAGACGAGCGGAGACTCGTGCGCTGCGCCGCGGATGCGGCGGCCACCGAGTCGGCCGGCGAGCGAACCGGGAAGCACGATCGTGCGCTGTCCTGCCTTCGTCTTCGTGTGCTCTTGACGGATCAGCCCCAGTCGTCGCGCTCTGACGACGTTCGCGCGGATCGTGACCGTGCCCGACGCGAGATCGACGTCGTCCCGCTCAAGGCCGCATGCCACCGTTCACCGGTCAGATCTTCCGCGAGCCCTGGCTGCTCACGCCGGAACGAGCAGACCGAGTACGCGAGCGCTTCGCCTTCCAGTGCGGAACCACTTCTCCACGCCAAGACGCCTTCGGCATCGTGCTGCATCACCTAAGGGCGCGCCGATGATCCGCCGCGACCGAGCCAGGAAAACTCTGCAGCCGTGGGTCTACCGTGAGCGCATGACAGCCGAAGGAAGCACCGACACAGGCAACGAAGCCGCTTCCGAGCGACTCCGGCACCTGCTCAATGACCTCGAAGGGGCGCCCAACATGCGGCCGCCTGACCTCGGGTGGCAGCACCAGCGCGACGTCTGCGACGAGATCGAAGCCATCGTCAAAGCTCGTGGGGAGCGCCGCGCGGCCTGACCGGAAGGCGCATGTCATCGCCCTTGACCGGCCGCTTCCACTACCCCTCTCGCCGTGCACGGGTCGGCTCAGCGGCGTAGCAGGTACCCGCGCGAACCCGGAATGGATGCAGACCTCGGATCGTGAGGTCCCGGGTTCGAACCCCTCGCTACCAGAAGCCCCCGGGATCCGATGGATCCCGGGGGCTCTTCCGTGCCCCTACTCCTCGATCGCCGTGATGATCCCGAGGAGCGCGGCGTAGAGGACGAGGCCGCACGTGAACCAGGCGAAGCTCGACGACCTGGCGCTCGGGATCTCCTCCTTGAAGACGTTGAGCAGCACGGAGCCCCCGAGGAACGCGGTGAGGAGCGCCACCGCCACCGTGCTCACCGGCGCCGCGATCGCGCCCAGGATCCAGCCGACGAGCAGCGACGCCGCGAGCAGCAGGCGCCCGCTCGAGCGGAAGCGGCGCGGGTAGTGCTCGGCGAGGCCGCGGTCGGTGAGGAGGAAGTGCAGTCCCATCGCGATCGTGAAGAGGATGGCGAAGAGCAGCCCCGTTCGGACGCGGAGGATCATCGTGTAGGTGATCAGCGCGTTGTAGAGCATGAACGAGCCGAGGTGGAGCCAGTAGACGCGAACCGATCCGGTGGTGCCGTCGTCGTCGCCGTGCCGGTCGGCAAGGCGCTCGAGGCCGTAGAAGGCGGTGAAGCCGGCCAGCGCGACGAGGAAGATCGCGAGCTCGAGCAGCGGCGTCGGTTCGACGACGTCGGAGAGCGCCTCGCCGACCGCCTCGTTGCCGGCGGCCAGGTCGGGCAGCAGGTGCAGGAAGACGAAGGCGACGGCGAGGCCGCCGGCGAACGAGCCGGTGGCGCGCTCCGGGATGAACGGCAGGCCGCGGATGCGCGGGGCCGCGAGGTGCAGCCCGGCGAGGAGCACCGCCAGCGCGAGCGCGCCCCAGACGCTCGCGGTCGTTCCGAGTTCGATGCCGGGGGTCACGCCGTCACCCTACGCCGCGCCCCACGCCCCTTCCCGTGCCGCATCGCCCCCTCGATGGGGGCATGGACCTGCGCTCGCGCCGCGAGTATCCTGCGGCCGGGCAGACCGCCCGGCCTGCCGCGGTGCCCTGCGGAAGGACGACGATGTCCAGCATCATCCCGAGGACGGGGACGCCCTCGCCCACCGAGACGCCATCCACGCACCACCACGCCGTGCCGCACCGTCGCACCGGGCGCTGGCCGACGCCGGAGCGGCCGTTCCTCACGGACGGCGGGCTCGAGACCGACTTCATCTTCCATCGGGGCGTCGACCTGCCGCACTTCGCGGCATACCGGCTGCTGCGCAGCGAGCAGGGCAGGGCGACGCTCGAGTCGTACTTCGGCGACTACGCCGCGATCGCAGCGAGCCTCGGCGTGGGCCTCCTGCTCGAGACGGCGACGTGGAGGGCCAACCCGGACTGGGGCGCGAAGCTCGGGGACGGCCGCCACGCGCTCTACGACGTGAACGTGCTCGCCGTCCGCCACCTGCAGGAGCTGCGGGAGTCCTACGTCGACCTGGACGCGGTGCTCATCAGCGGCGCGATCGGCCCGCGCGCCGACGCCTACGCCGACGTGCCGCCGGTCGACCCCGACGACGCCCGGACGTACCACGAGGCGCAGGTCGACGCGTTGGCCGAGGGCGGGGTCGACCTGGTGACGGCGTTCACCATCAGCGACCCCGGCGAGGCGATCGGCATCGCGCGCGCCGCATACTTCCACGGGCTCCCCGCGGTGATCGGCTTCACCGTCGAGACCGACGGCCGCCTGCGCAGCGGCATGAAGCTCCGCGAGGCGATCGAGCGCGTGGACGACGAGACCGACACCGTGCACTTCATGATCAACTGCGCGCATCCGCAGCACGTGCTGCGGGCGCTGGACGGCGGCTCCTGGCGGGAGCGCATCGCGTCGGTGCGGTACAACGCGTCGACCAGGAGCCATGCGGAGCTCGACGCCTCGCCGACGCTGGACGCCGGCGACATCGGTGAGCTGCGTCGCGGCCACGAGCAGGTGCGGGCGCTGCTGCCGTCGCTCTCGGTGATCGGCGGCTGCTGCGGCACCGACAGCCGTCACGTGGCCGCCCTCTGGCAGGAGCGCGCCACTGCCTAGACTGGCGGGGTGCCAGTGAACCCCGAGATCCAGGGCAGGCAGTACCCGCCCACGCCCCCCTACCTCGTCGGCCGCGAGAAGGTGCGCGAGTTCGCCCGCGCCGTGCAGGCGACGCACCCCGAGCACCTCGACGTCGACGCCGCGCGCGCCGCCGGCCACGCCGATGTCGTCGCGCCGCCCACCTTCCCGATCGTCATCCAGGAGCTCACGCTCCGCCAGCTGCTCGAGGACGAGAGCGCCGGCGTCGACTTCACGCGCGTGGTGCACGGCGACCAGCGGTTCACCGCGTCCCGGCCCATCGTCGCGGGGGACGAGCTCACCGCCCAGCTGACGGTGACGAGCGTCAAGTCGCTCGGCGGCAACGACATGGTGACGAGCGCGAGCGTCATCACGGATGCGGACGGCGAGCACGTGGTCACGGCCACCTCGACGCTCGTGGTGCGGGCAGCATGATGGAGGGGGCCACGCCGATGACCGGCACGCAGCAGCTCGGCGAGCTCGAGGTGGGCCAGGTGGTCGCGGAGCGCGACCTCGCGCTCACGCGGGACTCGCTCGTGCGGTACGCCGGCGCATCCGGCGACTTCAACCCCATCCACTACCGCGACGACGTGGCCGATCGCGTGGGTCTGCCGGGCGTGCTCGCCCACGGCATGCTCACGATGGGCGTCGCCGTCCAGCCGGTCGTCGACTGGGCGGGGCCCTCCCGGATCCTCGACTATCAGGTGCGGTTCACCCGTCCCGTGGTCGTCGACCCCGAGGCCGGCGCGGCGCTCCACGTGGTGGCGAAGGTCGCGCGCGTCGACGAGGGCAGTGCCCGCATCGACCTGACGGTGACCGTCGGAGAGCAGACCGTGCTCGGCAAGGCGCAGGTCGTCGTGGCGACGGACCGATGACGGCAGCGCGCAGGCTCGCCGACGCGACCACCATGCGGGTCGGCGGCGACGTCGAGCGCTGGATCGAGGCGGGCTCGCGCGACGAGGTGATCGCGGCGTACGCCGAGATCGTCGCCGACGACGGCGAGCACCTGCTGCTCGGCGGCGGCTCGAACACGGTCGCGTCGGACGAGCCCTACGGCGGCACCGTCCTGCGCATCGCGACGCGCGGCATCCGCACGCTGCCGGCCGCCGAGCGGCCGCATCGGCCGGAGGGCGAGGATGCGCCCGACGACGACGCGGTCGTGCTGCGCGTGGAGGCGGGGGAGTCGTGGGATGCGCTCGTCGCGCTGGCCGTCGAGCAGGGCCTGACGGGCATCGAGGCGCTCAGCGGCGTCCCCGGGTCCGTCGGAGCCGCGCCGGTGCAGAACATCGGCGCCTACGGCCAGGAGCTGTCGTCGACGCTGCAGGCGATCGAGCTGCTCGACGCGGAGACGCTCGAGGTGCGGTCGGTGCCGGCGTCGGAGCTGCGGCTCGGCTACCGCGACTCCGCGATCAAGCGGGGCGTGCTGCGCGGCGTGGTGCTGTCGGTCGACATGCGGCTGCGCCGCTCGCCCGACGGCCGCAGCCAGCCGATCGCCTACCAGCAGCTCGCGACCGCGCTGGGCGTCGAGCTCGGCACGCGCGTGCCGCTCGAGGACGTGCGCGCATCGGTGCTGGCGCTGCGCGGCTCGAAGGGGATGGTGCTCTCGGACGACCCGGACTCGGTCAGCGCCGGCTCGTTCTTCACGAACCCGATCGTCTCGGCGCGGTTCGCCGCCGGGCTGCCGAAGGACGTCCCGAGCTGGTCCACCGCTCCCGCGCCGCAGGCGACCGTGCTGCCGCTGGACGCCGACACCGCGGTGCCGACCCTCGAGCGGCCGGTGCCGCAGGTGAAGCTGTCGGCCGCGTGGCTCATCGAGCACGCCGGCATCGGCCGGGGCTTCTCGCTGCCGGGATCCCGCGCCGCGATCTCCGACAAGCACACCCTCGCGCTCACCAACCGCGGCGGCGCGACCGGGGAGGAGGTCGCCGAGCTCGCCCGGTTCGTGCAGGCGCGCGTCGAGAACCAGTTCGGCGTGCACCTCGTGCCCGAGCCCGTGCTCGTCGGCCTGGCGGTCTAGCCGCGCCTCGCGCTCGATGGGCCCGAGCCGCTCCCGGAGCGCGAGGAGCGGCCCGCGGCGGCACCAGCCCGGTCGAGACCGTGCGGACCCGGCGACGATTGCTCCTCCCGACACGTCGTGGCAGAGTCGACGGCGGGGGACAGCCATGGACGAGCACGACGCGGACGATGCTTCGCCGATCGAGCACGAGCTCGAGGTGGCGGTGAGCCGCGCGCGTGCGTGGGACGCCTACGTGCACGGGCTCACCGAGTGGTGGCACCCCGGCTGGACCGCGACGGGCTCGGGTCTCGAGCGCATCGAGGTCGAGCAGCGCGACGAGCCCCGCATCGTGGAGCACGGGCGCGACGGCCGCGAGATCGTCTGGGGCGAGGTGACGGAGACGGTGCCGGGCGAGCGCTTCTCGCACACGTTCCGCCTCACCCACGAGGGCGACGCCACGACCGTGCTCGTGACCTTCGCCGACCTCCCGCAGGGCGGCACGCGGGTGCACCTGACCCACGCAGGCTGGAACGCCTCGAACCAGCGGGGCCGGGCCCAGTACGCCGACTGGCCGAGGCTGCTCGAGCGCTACCGCGCCTACGCGCAGCACGTGTGAGGGCGCACGAGCGCCGACCGTGCGGCGACCGCGAGCAGCCCGCGGCACTGCCTCGCGCAGCTCGAGGCCTGCTCGAGCTGCAGCGGCTACGCGGCGAAGAGCCGCTGCAGCCGCTGCACACCCTCGAGGAGCGCGTCGTCGCCGAGCGCGTAGGAGAACCGCAGGTAGCCCGAGGGGCCGAACGCCTCCCCGGGCACGGCCGCGACATCCGCCTGCTCGAGCATGAGGTCGGCGAGCTCGAGGCTCGAGGCTGGGGTCGCGCCGCCCCATGCCCTGCCCAGCAGCCCCGACACATCCGCGTAGACGTAGAACGCGCCCTTCGGCGTCGGCACCGAGAACCCCGGGATCCGGGACAGCTCGGTCACGATCGTCTGCCGACGGCGGTCGAACGCCGAGAGCATCTCGCCGACCGCGTCCTGCGGCCCGGTGAGCGCCTCGAGCGCGCCGCGCTGCGCGACGTTGTTGACGTTGCTCGTCAGGTGCGACTGCAGGTTCGCGGCCGCCTTGATGACGTCGGCCGGGCCGACCATCCACCCCACGCGCCACCCGGTCATCGCGTAGGTCTTCGCGACGCCGTTGACGAGGATCGTGCGGTCGGCGAGCGCGGGCACGGCCTCGGTCACCGAGACGGCGCGCTCGCCGTCGTAGACGAGGTTCTGGTAGATCTCGTCGCTCACGACCCACAGGCCGTTCGCCTCGGCCCACTCGGCGATCTCGCGTACCCGGTCGGCCGGGTAGACGGCGCCCGTGGGGTTGGAGGGGCTCACCATGAGCAGCGCCTTCGTGCGCTCGGTGCGGGCCGCCTCCAGCTGGTCGACCGACACGAGGTAGCCCTGCTCGGCGCCGGCGAAGACGTCGACCTGCGTCGCGCCGGTGAGCGCGATCGCCTCGGGGTAGGTGGTCCAGTACGGCGTCGGCACGAGCACCTCGTCGCCCGGGTCGAGGATCGTCTGGAACGCCTGGTAGACCGACTGCTTGCCGCCGTTCGTCACCAGCACCTGGCTCGCCTCGACCTGCAGGCCCGAGTCGCGCAGCGTCTTCGCGGCGATCGCCTCGCGCAGCTCGGGGAGCCCGGCGGCAGGCGTGTAGCGGTAGTTCTTGGGATCGGCGAGCGCGCGCTGGGCGGCCTCGACGATGTTCGGCGGGGTGGCGAAGTCCGGCTCGCCCGCGGCGTACGAGATGACGTCGCGCCCGGCGGCCTTCAGCGACTTGGCCTTCGCGTCGACCTTGAGGGTCGCGGACTCGTTGATGGCGGCGATGCGTGCGGCGATGCGGTTCACGGCGCCCAGCCTAGGGCGGGCCGCGTGCCGGACGGGGCCCGGATCGCGCCGGAGCGGACGGGCCATCGGCGTCCGTGCATGCTCAAGTGGACAGGGCGTGCCGCGTCCACGTAGACTGTCTCCTTGGTGGTCGACAACCGCCATGATGTCGTATGCCCTGCACGGGCAGGTCAGGCTCGGCACCATGGCACTCCACCCGCCCAGGGCGGTGGCTCAATTGGTAGAGCAGCGGTCTCCAAAACCGCAGGTTGCAGGTTCGAGTCCTGTCCGCCCTGCTCGAGGCGCCCATGCGGGCGCCTGTCGGGCCTGGCACCCGCCGGGCCGATCGAACCGAAGGGTCACCGTGGCTGAGAACGCGATCGAGGAGGCACCCCGCACGCGCGAGGGTGCGTCTCGCAACCCGTTCATGCGCCTGTGGACCTTCCTCAAGGAAGTCCTGGTCGAGCTGCGCAAGGTCGTCACGCCGACGCGCAAGGAGCTCATCCGGTACACGCTCGTCGTGCTCGTGTTCGTCGTCTTCATGATGCTGCTGGTGTCTGGCCTCGACCTCCTGTTCGGCTCGTTCGTGGGCTGGATGTTCGGCGACCTGCCGATGTTCGGCCTCGCCGGCTGAGCCCGATCCAGGACCTGAAGGAGAAGGTGGACTGTGTCTGACGTCAACGACCTCGACATCGAGCTGAACAAGGCGCTCGACGACCTCGTGCCTGCCGACGAGAAGCCGGCCGAGCCCGAGACCGACCCGTACGACGAGTTCAAGCGCGAGATGCGCCTGAAGCCCGGCCGCTGGTACGTCATCCACTCGTACGCCGGCTACGAGAAGAAGGTCAAGGCGAACATCGCCTCGCGTGCCGAGAACATGCAGGTCGACGGCATCTACGAGATCCAGGTCCCCACCGAGGACGTGCTCGAGACGAAGAACGGCCAGGCCAAGCGCGTCAACCGCGTGCGCGTGCCCGGGTACGTGCTCGTCCGCATGGAGCTCGACGAGGACACCTGGTCGGTCGTCCGCCACACGCCGGGCGTCACCGGCTTCGTGGGCAACGCCCACAACCCCGCGCCCCTGCGCTTCGACGAGGCCTTCACGATGCTGAAGCCCATCGCCGACGAGCAGCTCGCCGAGCAGCAGAAGTCCGCCCCCGCGCAGCAGCCCACGCAGCTCGCGGTCGAGGTCGACTTCGAGGTCGGCGAGACCATCACCATCACCGAGGGCTCGTTCGCGGGCTTCCCGGGCACGATCAGCGAGATCCAGCCGGCGAGCCGCA
>JAPSJX010000041.1 GCA_031178105.1 Agrococcus sp.
TCGAGCGAGCCGTAGACGTCGACGCGCGGGTGGTTCGGGTCGTCGCTCTTCCACACCGGGATGGGGCTGCCCCAGTAGCGGTTGCGGCTGATCGACCAGTCGCGCGCCCCCTCGAGCCACTTGCCGAACTGTCCGTGCTTGACGTTCTCTGGCACCCAGTTGATGTGCTCGTTCGCGGCGAGCAGGTCCTCCTTGATGTCGGTGACGCGCACGAACCAGCTCGAGACCGCCTTGTAGATCAGCGGGTTGCGGCAGCGCCAGCAGTGCGGGTACGAGTGCACGTACGAGGCCTGCCGCAGCACGCGCCCGGCGTCCTTCAGCAGCTTCGAGAGCGGCTTGTTGGCGTCGAAGACCTGCATGCCCGCGACCGGCGCGACCGCGTCGAGGAAGCGGCCGCCGTCGTCGACCGAGAGGATCGTCGGGATGCCGGCCGCGTTCGACACGCGCTGGTCGTCCTCGCCGTAGGCGGGCGCCTGGTGCACGATGCCGGTGCCCTCGCCGGTCGCGACGTAGTCGTCGGCGAGGATCTGGAAGGCACGCTCGGTGCCCCAGATGGATGCGTCGGCGTAGAAGTCGAAGATCGGCTCGTAGCGCAGGCCCGCGAGCTCGGCACCGGAGAGGGTGCGCGTCGCGGCGTCGAGCGCGTCCTGCGGCGACTCGTAGCCGAGGTCCTTGAAGTACCCGGCGAGCGTGGCGGTCGCGAGCAGGAAGTCGCCGTCACCGGCGCTCGTGCCCTGCGGACCGGCCGGGACGACCGAGTACTCGATCGCGGGCCCGACCGCGAGCGCCAGGTTGGTCGGGAGCGTCCACGGGGTCGTCGTCCACGCGAGCACGCTCACGCCGGTCAGCCCCAGCGCGTCCGCGGCCTCGCCCGCGAGCGGGAAGGTCACGGTGAGCGTGGTGTCCTGCCGGTCCTGGTAGACGTCGTCGTCCATGCGCAGCTCGTGGTTCGACAGCGGCGTCTCGTCGCGCCAGCAGTAGGGCAGCACGCGGTAGCCCTCGTACGCGAGCCCCTTGTCGTGCAGCGACTTGAACGCCCAGATGACGCTCTCCATGTAGGTGATGTCGAGGGTCTTGTAGCCGCCCTCGAAGTCGACCCAGCGCGCCTGGCGGGTGACGTAGTCCTCCCACTCGTCGACGTAGCGCAGCACCGACTCGCGCGCCCGGGCGTTGAAGACGTCGACGCCCATCGCCTCGATCTCGGCCTTCTCGGTGATGCCGAGCTGCTTCATGGCCTCGAGCTCGGCAGGCAGCCCGTGCGTGTCCCAGCCGAACACGCGCGGCACCTGCTTGCCGCGCATCGTCTGGAAGCGCGGGAACACGTCCTTCGCGTAGCCGGTGAGCAGGTGGCCGTAGTGCGGCAGACCGTTCGCGAACGGCGGGCCGTCGTAGAAGACCCACTCCTCGCAACCCTGCCGCTGCTCGAGCGACGCCTTGAAGGTGCCGTCGCCCTTCCAGAAGGCGAGGATGCCCTGCTCGATCGCCGGCAGGTCGGGGCTGGCTGCGACGCTCGACCGGCCGTCGGCCTCGGTCGAGAGCGGGTATCGGCTCTGCTCGGTCACGCTTGGGTCTCCTGCATCCTCGGTCCGGATGCGGGGACGCTCTCGCGCGGTACCACCCCGCTTGCAGCCCGCACGCGGGCCGCCGCTCTTGCTCCGGCTGTGACGGGCCTGCCCCGTTCGGATCTACTGGGCGTCGCCGCCGTTCTCCCGAACGCTCCCCGGTGATGGCCGGATCGATGCGTGTGCCCCGATCCTACCGGCTCTCGCCGCGCAGCGCGACGCTGCCGGCGCTCACCTGCACGTCGATCGTGGCGCGCGCATCCGCATCCTCGTCGACGTTGATCGTGGCGTCACCGGCCGAGACGTCCTGCGTCACGGCGTAGTCGCCCGCCGGGATGCCCAGCTCGACGCTGCCCGCGCTCACCTCGGCGGTGATCGACGTCGGCTGCGCGCCGGTCAGCGCGCCGATGATGCGGCCGGCGCTGACGTCGAGCACGACGTCGCCGGGCGTCCCGATGTCGAGCCGCGCCTCCCCGGCGGCGACCTGCACGCCGAGCGACTCCGCCTCGCCGGCGAGCTCGATGCTGCCGGCGCTCAGCCCGATGTCGGCCGTGCCCCAGGTCGCGTCGGCCTCGAAGCTGCCGGCTGCGACGTCGGCCGAGAGGTCGAGCCCCTCGCGCTCGAGCGCAGCGGGCAGCGTCAGCACGACATGCTCCTCGCCGCCGGGACCGCCGAACCAGCCGCCGAAGCCCCACCAGCCCCAGCGCCGGTCGGTGTCGACGCGCAGGGTCGCGCCGTCGCGCTCGAGGCGCCAGCGCTGCACCGGGCCGCCGTCGGTCGAGGCGTCGAGGCGGGCCTCGTCCACGTCGTCGAAGCGCACCTCGAAGCCCGCCGCGGCCGTGTCGACGCGCAGCGCCTCCACGCCGTCGGCCGGTGCGGTCCACGACTGGCTCGTGGCGCTGTGGGCCGCGACGCCGCGGAGGACGCCGCCGCCGACGGTGAAGACCGCGCCGATCGCGCCGAGCACGATGAGGATGATGCTGATCCACCGGCCGGGCCGGGTGGGGGTGGGGACGGTCATCGGATGCCTCCGGGCTGGTCGTTCGGTCGGTGCGGATCGTGGCGGTGGGGGTCCGTCGGCGCGTCGAGGTGCGCGAGCACCGCGAGCACGCGGCGGTTGCCGTCCTCGGGCTCGAGCCCGAGCTTCTGGAAGACCGCCGAGATGTGCTTCTCGACGCTGCCCGCCGAGATGAAGAGGCGATCGCCGATCGCCTGGTTCGACGACCCCTCCGCCATGAGCGCGAGCACCTGGCGCTCGCGCGGCGTGAGCCGCTCCATCCGCGCGTCGCGGCGGCGGCGTGCGAGCAGCTGGCTCACGACCTCCGGGTCGAGCACCGTGCCGCCCGCGGCGACCTGCTCGACCGCGCTCAGGAAGTCGCGGACGTCGGCCACCCGGTCCTTCAGCAGGTAGCCGAAGCCGGACGGGCCGCTCGCGATGAGGTCGGCGGCGTAGCGCTCCTCGACATACTGCGAGAGCACGAGCACCCGGGGCCGGTCGCCCCGCGAGCGGATCCCGATCGCCGCGAGGATGCCCTCGTTCGTGCGCGTCGGCGGCATGCGCACGTCGAGCACCGCCAGGTCGGGGTCGGTGGCCGCGATCGCGGCCTCGAGGGCGCTCGCGTCGGGGAGCTGCGCGACCACGTCGTGGCCGGCGTCGGTGAGGAGGCGCGCGATCCCCTCGCGCAGCAGCACGCTGTCCTCGCAGATCAGGATGCGCACGGGACCGTCACCTCGATCGCGGTCGGTCCGCCTGCGGGGCTCGAGAGGGCGAGGGTGCCGCCGACGCCCGCCACGCGGTGCGCGAGGCCGTCGATGCCGCCGCCGAGCTGCCGCTCCGCGCCGCCGATGCCGTCGTCCTCGACGCGCGCCCACAGCGTGGCCGGGGCGTCCGGTGACTGCCTCGAGCAGATCGCGACGCGGATGCGGCTCGCGCGGGCGTGCTTCTGCGCGTTCGTGATCGCCTCGGCGATCGCGAAGTAGACGGCTGTCTCCGCGTCCCGCGAGCAGCGCCGGTCGAGCCGCGCGTCGACCTCGACCGGGATGGGGCTGCGCGCCGCGAGCGCCGAGACGGCGGCGTCGAGGCCGCGGTCGTCGAGCACGGCCGCGTGGATGCCGCGGGCGAGCTGCCGCAGCTCGGTGACGGCGGACTTCGACGACGCGTGCGCCTCGTCGATGAGCGCCTTCGCCCCCTCCGGGTCGGTCTCGATGCGGTCGCGGGCCATCCCGAGCTGCATCGCGATCGAGACGAGCCGCGGCTGCACGCCGTCGTGGAGGTCGCGCTCGATGCGCGTGCGGTCGAGGTCGGCGGCGCGCACGGCGCCCTGGCGGCGGTCGCGCTCGTCGCGCGCCTCCTGCTCGAGCCGCTCGCGGTCGTCGGGCACCAGCAGGCCGAGCGCGACGTTGCGGTGCGCGATGGCGAGGCCCGTCGTGCCGGCGACGCCGACGGCGAGGGCGAGGATGCCGAGCAGCGGCGCCCACTCGACCGGCACGGCGAAGCTCGTGAGCGGCACGGTGACCGTCTCGGCCGCACCGAGCCCCGCGAGGGCGAGCGGCACGCCGATGCCCACGAGGCCGAGCAGCGGCAAGGTGATCGCGCCGAAGATGCTGGCCAGGAAGAAGCTGAGCAGCGCCCGCCAGTGCTGGCCGTCGGAGACGATGCGCAGCAGCCGGTGCGGCACGCGCAGCCAGTCGGTGCGCGGCGAGCGGCGCCAGACGGCGGCGGGGACCGGGGCGCCGTAGAGGCCCGCGACCCGCTCGCGCTCGAACCACGCGACGGCGAGCAGCGCCAGGAGGGCGAGCGCGAGCAGCAGGAAGCCGACGAGCACGACGAGGGTGGCGACGCCGGTCGCGGTGAGCACCGCGATCGTGGTCAGGACGGGGAGCCCCAGAGACCCGAGGAGCGCGAGGTGCGCGACGGTCGCGAGGATGGTGCCGGTGCGGTGCATGGCTCCCACGCTAGGACTGGCGGACGCCCGCGCCACGGCGGCTGCCCGGAAGCCTCGCGGGGGCTATCCCCCACCCGCGACGGCGCCCGCGAGTACCCTCGTCCCATGATCGACACCCGCTTCCGCACCGCAGCCGCAGCCCTCGTGGTCGCCGCCGGCCTCGTCGTGAGCGGCTGCGCGAGCACGCCGACCCCGGCCCCGACGCAGACGGCCGAGGCGACCCCGACCGCCGAGCCGCAGACGCAGGCGCAGCAGTGCGCGCAGCTCATGACGGATGTGCGGGGCATCGCGGCCGACGTGACGCGCGTCGGCGAGCTGCTCGGCACCGACGTGTTCGGGGCGCTCGCCCTCGTCGGCGACATCTCGAACCGCGTCGGCGACCTGCACCTGCAGATCACCGACCCGGAGCTCATCGAGCGGATCGAGCGGATCCAGGCCGGTTGGGGCGCGATCGTCCAGGACGCGCAGGACTCGCTCGGCTCCGGCGATGTCACCGCCATCGAGCGCGTGAGCGCCGCGCTGAGCGACCTCGGCCAGCAGGTCACCGACCTGCAGCAGCTCTGCGCCGGCACCCCGTGAGCTGATCGCGCCCCTACGCTGAGCGCATGGCCGCTCCCCTGCTCGCTCTGCTCGACGGCACCATCGTCGACGTCACCGCTCCGCTCGTGCGAGCCGACGACCTCGGGGTCGTCCGCGGCGACGGCGTCTTCGACGCCACGCTCGTGCGGCGCGCGGCGGACGGCGCGCCGCACGTGCGCGACCGGGAGGCGCACCTCGACCGGCTCGAGCGCAGCGCCGCGATCCTGCAGCTGCCGGCGCCCGACCGCGCGGGCTACCAGCGGGCCATGGATGCGCTCGTCGCGGCGTGGGACTTCGACGCCCAGCCGGAGGCGCTCATCCGGCTCGTGCTGACGCGCGGGCCCGAGTCGGGCGGCGACCCGACCGCGTTCGCGCTCATGGCGCCGCTCGCGGCGTCGGCGGTCGCGGAGCGCGAGCGGGGCGTCGCGATCACGCTGCTGGGGCGCGGGCACGACGGCGACGAGGTCGCGGCGATGCCGTGGCTGCTGCCGGGAGCGAAGAGCCTGTCGTACTCCATCAACATGGCGGCCAAGCGTCATGCCGTGCAGCACGGCTTCGACGACGTCGTCTTCGTCGCGCCCTCCGGTCGGCTGCTCGAGGGCCCGACGTCGACGCTCGTGATCGATCGCGGCGGGTCGCTCCTGACGCCGTCGCAGGACGGCATCCTCGCCTCGATCACGCTCGAGCACCTCATGCGCGACGCGCCCGCCGCGGGACTCGCCGTGACGTTCGCGGCGCTCGAGCCCGACGACCTCCGCGCGGCCGACGGCGCATGGCTGCTGTCGTCGGGGCGGCTGCTCGCCGCGGTCACGAGCGTCGACCGGGAGCCGCTCCCCCGCTCGCCGCTCGACGCCGAGCTGCGACGGATCCTGGACGTCTGAGGTCGGTCGGCGTCAGCGGAGCGCCGCGACCTGCGCCCGGACGAGCGCCCCGACCACCTGGGCCGGAGCGCGCTCGTGCACGACCGCGATGACGATCGCATCCTCGACCGCGGCGTCGGCGACGAGCGCGGTGCCGTCGCCCGCGAGCACGGCGGTCGCCGCGAACGACGGCGTGCCGCTGCCGAGCGTGCCCTCGGCCGTGACGACGCCCTCGCACGCGGTGCCGAGCGCCTGCAGCGCGGCGACCGCCGCCCCGGCCGCCTCCGCGCTCGGGTAGCGCACGAGCACGAGGTCGATCTCGATCGGCGCGTCTGAGGCCTGGTCGAACACCAGCGTCGTGGATGCCGCCTCGACCGCCTGCCCGTCGACCGCGTCCGCGGCGGTCGCGCAGGCGCCTGACCCGGACCGGGCTGCGGCGGCGTGCGGGACGGCCAGCGCGGGCGCGATGCCGCGCGGCGGGGCGAGCTCGGCCCACGAGGTGGTGCGGGTGCCGGCCGCGTCGGTCCGCTCGACCGACGGGAGCGGAGCCGCCCGCTGCAGCAGCGCGACGAGCGACGTCGGCGAGGCGGTCGGCCGGGGAGTGGGGGAAGCCGCGGGCGTCGGATCCGGCGCGGGGGCGGGCGACGCGGATCGCACGGGCTCTGCGGGCGGGTTCGGGACCGGCGGCGTCGCGACCGGTCGCAGCGGTGTGTGCCGCGCGGTCGGCACCGGTGGCTCGGGCACCGCGACGGGCGGCGCGAGCGACGGCCGGGGCTGCGCCACCGCGACGGGCGCCCCGGAGACGGCGGGCGGCGGGACGACCGTGACGGGTGGCGGCTGCGCCTCGAGCGCGCAGCCGGCGAGCGCCGCGCCCACCAGGAGGGCGGCGGCGACCGTCACCGAGCGAGGAGCGCGCCACACCAGCCCATGATCGGGCTCGCCGGCTGGATGCCGCCTCAGCGCCGAGGATCGTTGCGCAACCGTGACGCCTCGGCGAGCGGGTCGAGGGCGATGCGCATCGCGTCCGCCGCGCGGGCTCGTCCCGGGGTGCCGGCCCAGGCGACGAGCGCCGCGCACGCGGCGGCGATGATGGCCACCGGCGCGATCGCCGCGTCCGCCGACTCGGGCAGGGCGTCCCGCTCGAGCGCGAGCGCGAGCGCCGCACGCTCCACGAGCGGCTGGAGCCGCGCGGGCGCGCCGTCGCGCAGCGCCTCCTCTGCGCGCATCGCACGGGCGTCGCGCAGCGCTGTGGGCGGGGTCGCGTTCCATGGCTCGACGGCGCGCGCGATCGCCGCCACGAGCCTGCCGACGGCATCCGGCCCGCCCGCGTCGAGCGCAGCGCCCGCGCGGGCGATCGCCGCGTCGAGCTCGACCCAAAGCGCATCCGCCTTCGAGTCGCAGTAGCTGAAGACGGTGCCCCGCGAGACGCCGGCGCGGCGAGCGATGTCGTCGACGCTGACGGTGTCGTACCCGTGCTCGAGGAACAGCTCGAGCGCGGCCTCGTGGATCGTGTCGGCGCTCGACGCGCGCGGACGGCCAGGGCCCTTCTTCGCTGCCATGGGAATCCCTCTCTGCCGCTATTGTTGCACCCGGTACGACAACCTGCGCCGCATTCGGCGCGCCCTGAGGAGCATCCGTGAGCACCACCCACGCGCCCGCGCGCACCAACACGTCTCGCGTCGCAGCAGCCGCGACCGTCGGCACCGCGCTCGAGTCCTACGACTTCTACACCTATTCCTACTTCGCCGCATTCTTCGCCGGGCCGTTCTTCTTCTCGGCGCTCGGCGCCACCGGCGCGCTGCTGGCCTCGTTCGCGACGATCGGCATCGCCTTCGTCGTGCGGCCCATCGGCGCCGTGGTGTTCGGTCATCTTGGCGACCGCATCGGCCGCCGCGCGACGCTCATCATCACCATCACGCTCATGGGCGTCGCGACCGGCCTCGTCGGCCTGCTGCCGACGGGCGAGGGCTGGGCGGTGTTCGGCGCCGTCGCGCTCGTGCTGCTGCGCATCGTGCAGGGACTCTCGCTCGGCGGCGAGTGGGGCGGCGCGGTGCTGCTCGCGACCGAGCACGCCGACGCGCGCCGGCGCCCGTTCTTCGCGTCGCTGCCGCAGCTCGGCTCCCCCATCGGCTCGGTCGCCGCGGGCGGCCTCATGCTCGCGATGTTCTCGGTGCTCGGCGGCGAGGCGATGGCTGCCTGGGGCTGGCGCATCCCGTTCCTGCTCGCCATCCCGCTCATCGCGGTCTCGCTCTACCTGCGCTGGTCCGTCGACGAGACGCCGGTCTTCAAGGCGATCGCCGCGCAGGGCACGCGCGAGCGCAACCCCGTCTGGGCGGCGGTCCGCACGCAGCCTGCAGCGTTCGGCGTCGCGATCCTCGTCGCGCTGCTCGGGATCGGCTCCTACTCGCTCATGAACACCTACACGATGGGCTACGGCGTCGCGCAGCTCGGCTACGACGAGATGCAGCTGCTCACCGCGGCGACGATCGGCGGGCTGCTGCAGTTCGTGACGGTGCCGTTCTTCGGCTGGCTCGCGACCCGCATCGGCTCCGCGCGCGTCGTGGCGCTCGGCGCGGTCGGCACCCTGCTCATCGCATTCCCGATCTACTGGCTGCTGGGCTCGGCGACCTTCACGGTGCTCGTCCTGCTGATGGTGGTCGGGGGCATCCTGCCGACCGCGTCGTGGGCGGCGCTCGGCGGCACCATGCAGGAGCTCTTCCGCGGTCGCCACGCGTACTCGGCGCTGTCGCTCGCGTACGCGCTCGCCGCGGTGCTCTCGGGCTTCATCCCCTACCTGACGGCGGAGCTCGGCACCCTCACGGGCGGCGCCTGGTGGCACCCGGGCTTCGTGCTCGCCGCGCTCTCGGCCCTCACCCTCGTCGGCGCGATCGCGGCCGGGCGGATGCGTCACCTCGGCGACGAGGACGCGGACGCCGCGCAGGCCGCCGTCGAGGAGGAGCAGCCGGTCCCCGCCTGATCCGGGTCAGAGCTTCGGCGGCAGCGCCTGCAGCATCGCGGGCGTCGCCCGGTCGACGCTCGAGCCCCACTCGTCGGCGTGCCGCTCGACGTACTGCTTGACGAGCGGGCAGACGGCGACGATGCGGAGGCCCTCTTCGCGCGTCGCCGTCAGCGCGCGCGAGATGACGAGGCTCGCGAGGCCGCGGCCTGCGAACTCAGGGCGCACGACGGTGTGGAAGAAGATGCGGCGCCCGTCGACGTCGTGGAACTGGGCGAAGCCGGCAGCGGCACCGTCGGCGGCGACCACGAACCGGTCCGGACCGGTCTCCCTGCTGACGGAGGTCTCCATGCGGCAAGCCTGGCACCGCGGACGCGCGAGGACCAGCCTCCCCCTCGCCGACACCAGCCCCGCTCAGCCGAGCGAGCGCGCGACCTCGACCGCCCTCGGCGCGTAGCCGCCGCCGAACAGCAGCGTGTGCACGAGCAGCGGCTGCAGCTGCTGCATCGGGATGCGCTCGCGCCAGCCGTCGGCGAGCGGCGCGGCCTCGTCGTACGCGGCGAGCACCGCCTCGAGCCGCGGCAGCCCGAAGAGCGCGAGCATCGCGAGATCCGTCTCGGCGTGCCCGCCCTGCGCATGCGGATCGATGAGCACCGCCCCGGTGTCGACGTCGCTCCAGAGCACGTTGCCGCTCCACAGGTCGCCGTGGATGCGCGCGACCGACGGCACGCCGGCCGGTTGCGGCGCGTCGAACGCGCCCGCGGCCATCCGGTCGACCGCGCGCGCCACCACGCGAGCGTCGTCCGCCGCGAGCCGGCCGCGCGCGACGCAGCGCTCGAGGATCGGCCGGACCGAGACCTCCGCCCACGCAGCGCCCCAGCCGTCACCGGCCGGCTCGGCCGCGAGGAGCGTGCGCGACGAGCCCACCTCGAAGGGCGCGGTCGCGGCGGGCGGCGGGCAGCAGTGCCAGCTCGCGCCGCTCGCGTGCAGCGCGGCGAGGCTGCGGCCGAGCGCCTCGGCGCGCGCGGCCGTCGCCTCGGCCTCCTGAACGCGCGCGACGTGCAGCGCTGGCCCCTCGAGCCTCGCCCGCGCGATGCGCGTGCCCCCGGCGCCCTCGGCCTCCGCGAGCCACGCGAGGCCCGCGGCCTCCATCGCGAGCGCGCGCGGCGACCCCGGGTGCGCCCGCTTCACCACGTCCATCGCACAACCCTGCCACCTCTGCGGCCGTTGTTGCAGGCTCAGCGGCGATCGGGCGTGATGACGGCGTCCGCTCGCCGCTCAGCCTGCAAAAGCGGAAGGAGGGGTAGCGTCGAGGCATGGCACGCTCCCCCAAGCCCGCACCGCTGTGGCTCTGGATCGTCGCGGCGGCGTGCTTCGCGATCGCCGCGCTCCTGCAGCGGGACATCGCCAGCCAGGCGCTCTTCGGCGCCGCCGCGGCCGCCCTCGCGGTCACCGCCGTCCTGCAGTGGCGCAGGACCCGCGCTCGCTAGACTCGGGGCACAACCAGGCATCATGCCGGACCCCCGGCGCAGACGCGATGCCGCGCACATCGAAAGCGAGACGCCATGAGCGCCATGCCCGCCACTGGTGGAATGCCCGATCGGCCCGCCCTCGAGGGCCTCGAGGCCAAGTGGGGCGAGCAGTGGGAGGCCGCCGGCACCTACCGCTTCGATGCCGCCGAGCTCGAGCGCGACGCGATCTACTCGATCGACACCCCGCCGCCCACCGCATCCGGCTCGCTCCACGTCGGCCACGTGTTCTCCTACACGCACACCGACCTCATCGCGCGCTTCCAGCGCATGCGCGGCAAGCACGTCTTCTACCCGATGGGCTGGGACGACAACGGCCTGCCCACCGAGCGCCGCGTGCAGAACTACTACGGCGTGCGCGTCGACCCCACGCTCGCGTACGACCCCGACTTCACGCCGCCCCAGCAGGGCGGCGAGGGCAAGAGCTCGAAGGCCGCCGACCAGCTGCCCGTCTCGCGCAAGAACTTCATCGAGCTGTGCGAGCGCCTCACCGAGGAGGACGAGGAGCGCTTCGAGCACCTGTGGCGCACGCTCGGCCTGTCGATCGACTGGTCGCAGACCTACCGCACGATCTCGGACGACGCCCGCCGCACCTCGCAGCTCGCGTTCCTGCGGAACTTCGAGCGCGGCGAGGCCTACCAGGCGGATGCGCCGACCCTCTGGGACGTGACGTTCCGCACCGCC
The DNA here is from genome assembly GCA_031178105.1 of Agrococcus sp. GTDB lineage: Bacteria > Actinomycetota > Actinomycetes > Actinomycetales > Microbacteriaceae > Agrococcus. Next base: position 11,116 of record JAPSJX010000041.1, read on the forward strand.
GTCGCCCAGGCCGAGCTCGAGGACCGCGAGCAGCCCGGCGCGTACCACACGATCGTCTTCCGGAGCCAGGACGGCGACCTGCGCATCGACACGACCCGCCCGGAGCTCCTGCCGTCGTGCGTGGCCGTCGTCGCGCATCCGGACGACACCCGCTACCAGCACCTGTTCGGCACCACGGTGACGACGCCGGTGTTCGGCGTCGAGGTGCCGTTCGTCGCGCACGAGCTCGCGCAGATCGACAAGGGCACCGGCGTCGCGATGATCTGCACGTTCGGCGACGTGACGGATGTCACGTGGTGGCGCGAGCTGCAGCTGCCGAACCGCTCGGTGATCGGCTTCGACGGCCGCTTCGCCGCCGAGGCGCCCGACGCGCTCGCGACCGAGGCCGCGCAGGCCGCCTACGCGGAGCTCGCCGGCAAGACCGTCTTCAGCGCGAAGAAGGCCATGGTCGAGCTGCTGCGGGCCGCCGGCTGCATGGTCGGCGACGCGAAGCCCATCCAGCACCCGGTGAAGTTCTACGAGAAGGGCGACAAGCCGCTCGAGATCGTCTCCACCCGCCAGTGGTACATCAGGAACGGCGGCCGCGACGAGGCGCTGCGCGAGCGGCTCGTCGAGCTGGGCCGCGAGATCGCCTGGCACCCCGAGCACATGCGCACCCGCTACGAGAACTGGGTGCACGGACTGAACGGCGACTGGCTCATCTCGCGGCAGCGCTTCTTCGGCGTGCCGATCCCCGTCTGGTACGCGCTCGACGAGGAGGGCGAGCGCGACTTCGACCGCGTGCTGCTGCCCACGCCCGACCAGCTGCCGCTCGACCCGACGAGCGACGTGCCCGAGGGCTACGACGAGTCCCAGCGCGGCGTGCCGGGCGGCTTCGCCGGCGAGGTCGACATCATGGACACCTGGGCCACCTCGTCGCTCACGCCGCAGCTCGCTGGTGGCTGGGCGCGCGATCCGGAGGTGTGGGCCAAGCTGACGCCCTTCGACCTGCGGCCGCAGGGCCAGGACATCATCCGCACCTGGCTCTTCTCGACCCTGCTGCGCTCGATGTTCGAGGACGGCCGCGCGCCGTGGCAGCACGCGGCGCTCTCCGGCTGGATCCTCGACCCGGACCGCAAGAAGATGTCGAAGTCGAAGGGCAACGTCGTCACGCCCCTCGGGATGCTCGAGGACCACGGCTCCGACGGCGTGCGCTACTGGGCCGCGTCGTCCCGGCTCGGCGTCGACGCGACGCTCGACCCGCAGAACCCGAAGATGATCAAGATCGGGCGCCGCCTCGCGATGAAGGTGCTGAACGCGGCCCGCTTCGTGCTGTCGATGGAGGGCGCGCCGGGCGAGGTCACCGAGCGGCTCGACCGCGAGATGCTCGCCGAGCTCGCCGCGGTCGTGCGCGCCTCGACGCGGGCGTTCGAGGGCTACGACCACGCGAAGGCGCTCGAGACGACCGAGGCGTTCTTCTGGACCTTCTGCGACGACTACCTCGAGCTCGTGAAGGAGCGCGCCTACTCGGGCGACGACACCGGCCGCGGCTCGGCGATCGCGGCGCTGCGCACGGCGATCGACGTGCAGCTGCGCCTGCTCGCACCGTTCCTGCCGTTCGCCACCGAGGAGGTCTGGTCGTGGTCGCACGACGGCTCGATCCACCTCGCCGCGTGGCCCGACGCCGACGAGCTCGCCGCCGTGCCCGGCATGACGGATGCGAGCCCGACCGGCATGCTCGCCGCCGTCGGCCAGGCCCTCATCGGCATCCGCCGCGCGAAGACGGACGCGAAGGCGAGCCAGAAGACGTCGGTCGCCTCCGCCGTGATCGCCGTCCCCGCGGCGCTCCGCGAGCACCTCGAGGCGGCCACGGGCGACCTCAAGGCGGTCGGACGCATCCGCGACCTGTCGATCGTCGAGGGCGAGCAGCTCGCCGTCGGCGAGATCGTGCTCGAGGAGTCCTGATGCGGATCGGCACCCGGTGGGCGGTCGGCGGCGAGGCGCCGCAGACCGTGCCGGTCGCGATGCGCGCGGCGATCGACGACGAGGAGCGCACGCTCGTCGAGCTGGGCGCCGACACGTCGAGCTGGCGCTGGACGCTCACCTGGCTCGAGGGCCTGCCGGTCGTCGAGCTCGACGACGGCACCACCATCCGCCTCGACGGCGACGACGTGCTGGTGACGCGCGACCAGTAGCGCTCGCTGGGCGCTCGCGTCAGCCGCTCGCGAGGATCCAGCCGTGCAGCATCGCCATCCAGCCGTCGTCGTCGGCGGTCCAAGAGGCCCAGGCGGCCGAGATCGCCTCGCGCTCGCGCGCATCCGCGAGGCCGTGCCGCTCGGTGCCGTCGGCGAACGACGAGTGCAGCGCGCGCTCCTGCCACTGCCCGCCCCAGAAGGCGCGGCCCTCCGCCGACTCGAAGCACCACGTCTCGACGTCGGTCTCGATCCGCGCGAACCCCGCGGCGCGGGCCCACGCCTTGAGCTTCGCCCCGGCATCGCCGTCGCCGCCGTTCGCGGCCTGGAGCGCGCCGACGATCTCGCGCCAGCGCGCGAGCTCGGGCGTGAGCGGATGGATCGTGGTCGCCGAGTAGACGACATCGCGCGCCGCGACGAGGTCCCCCACGGCGCGCCACGCGGTGAGCGCCGCGATCGGGTCGCCGAGGTGCTGCAGCACCTGGTGCGCGTGCACGACGTCGTACCGCTCCCCCGGGGTCGGCTCGTACGCGTCGCCGACGCGGAACTCCACGTTCGGCACGCCCGCCTGCGCGGCGGCGGCGCGCGCGGTCTCGATCACCTCGGGGCTCGAGTCGATCCCGACGACGCGGCCGCTGTCGCCGACGTGCCGGGCGAGGTCGATCGTGATGGAGCCGGGCCCGCAGCCGACGTCGAGGATGCGCATCCCCGGCCGCAGCACGGGCACGAGGTAGCTGGCGGAGTTCGCGACGGTGCGCGCGGCATGCGCGCCCACGACGCTGGCGTGGTGTCCGTGGGAGTAGGTGGCATCTGCCATGCCCGGAGTCTACGGGCGGGCTCGCCGTGCGCGCCGGTCGAGCCGCCTAGGGTGATGGCATGACCAACCCCTTCCTCTCCCCCAGCACGCTCCCGTACCAGCTGCCGCCGTTCGCCGACATCCGCGACGAGCACTACGAGGAGGCCCTCGAGGCCGGGTTCGCGGAGCAGTCCGAGGAGCTGCGCGCGATCGTCGACGCCGACGGCGAGCCCACTTTCGAGAACACGATCGAGGCGCTCGAGCGCAGCGGGCAGACGCTCGCGCGCGTGGCGCACGTCTTCTGGAGCATGACCTCGACCGACTCCTCCCCCTTCCTGCAGGAGCTCGAGGAGCGCTACGCGCCCCGGTTCGCCGCGCACGCCGACTCCATCACCCTCGACCCGCGCCTCTACGCCCGCGTCGCGGCCCTCCACGCGTCGCCCGACGCTTCCTGGACCGACGAGCAGCGCTACCTCGTCGAGCGCCGCCACACCGAGATGACCGTCGCGGGCGCGGGCCTCGAGCCCGAGGCGCGCGAGCGCCTCAAGGAGCTCAACCAGCAGCTCGCGACCCTGTCGACCCGATTCGACAAGCACCTGCAGGCCGACACGAACGACCTGGCCGTCGTGATCGACGACGCCGCCGAGCTCGACGGGCTGTCGGCCGGAGAGATCGAGGCCGCCGCGCAGGCGGCCGCGGACCGGGGTCTCGAGGGCAAGCACCTCGTCACGCTCCCCCTCTTCTCGGGCCACCCGTGGCTCGCCTCGCTGACGAACCGCGACGTGCGCCAGCGCATCATGGAGGCGTCGCTCGCGCGCGGCACGCGCGGCAACGAGCACGACAACCGGGCCACCGTGCTCGAGCTGACGGCGCTCCGCGCCGAGCGCGCAGAGCTGCTGGGCTTCCCGACGCACGCGCACGCGATCATGGCCGACGAGACGGCGCGCGACCCCGAGCGCGTGCTCGCGATGCTCTCGCGGCTCGCGGCTCCCGCCGCCGCGAACGCCCGGGCGGAGGCCGTCGCCCTGCAGGCGCAGATCGACGCGTCCGGGGCGTCGTACGAGCTCGCCTCCTGGGACTGGGCCTACTGGACCGAGAAGGAGCGCACCGCGCGCTTCGACGTCGACACGGCTGCGCTGCGGCCCTACTTCGAGGCCGAGCGCGTGCTCTGGGACGGCGTCTTCCACGCAGCGACCCAGGTCTACGGCGTCACCTTCGAGGAGCGCACCGACCTGGTCGGCTACCACCCGGAGGTGCGGGTCTTCGAGGTGCGGAACGAGGACGGCAGCGAGGTGGGCCTCTACCTGCTCGACCTCTACACCCGCGACTCGAAGCGGGGCGGCGCGTGGATGAACCCGCTCATCCAGCAGAACGCGCTGCTCGGTCACCCCACCGTCGTGATGAACAACCTCAACGTGCCGAAGCCGCCCGCCGGCACGCCGACGCTCCTCACCTTCGACGAGACGACGACGCTCTTCCACGAGTTCGGCCACGCGCTGCACGGCCTGTTCGCGCAGGTGACGTACCCGTCGTTCGGCGGCACGAACGTGTTCCGCGACTTCGTCGAGTTCCCGAGCCAGGTGAACGAGATGTGGATGCTCTGGCCCGGCATCGTCGAGCACTACGCGAAGCACATCGAGACGGGCGAGCCGCTGCCGGCCGACGTCATCGAGCGCCTGCAGGCGTCCGAGTCGTTCAACCAGGGCCACGACACGAGCGAGTACCTCGCGGCATCGCTCCTCGACCAGGCGTGGCATGCGCGCACGGCAGGCGACGAGGTGACGGATGTCGCCGCGTTCGAGCGCGACGCCCTCGAGCGCGTGGGGCTCCTCAGCGACACCGTGCCTACGCGCTACTCGACCGGCTACTTCCAGCACGTCTTCTCGGGCGGCTACTCGGCCGGCTACTACTCGTACATCTGGTCGGAGGTCATGGACGCCGACACCGTCGAGTGGTTCAAGGCGCAGCCGTCCGTCCGCGAGGCCGGGCAGCGCTTCCGCGAGCGGCTGCTGGGCGTCGGCGGCTCGAAGGACCCGCTCGAGGCGTTCCGCGACTTCCGCGGGCAGGACGCCGACATCGCGCACCTGCTGCAGCGCCGCGGCCTCGACGCCGCGGCCTGATCCGCTTCGTCCGCCCTCGGGTGGTGACGACACCCCGGCGCCGGGGGGGCTTCGCCCCGGCCGGCGCACGGCGCCGGCGGTGCCCCGGCTCCGGCGTTTCACCGGACGACCACCGCCGCCCTCCGCGACGATGCGGGACAACACCGAGGTGACGACATGGGGACCGCAACGATGACGACGACGTCGGACGACACGTCGAGCGACACCTGG
>JAPSJX010000042.1 GCA_031178105.1 Agrococcus sp.
GACACGGGCGCGTCGCTCATGAGCGTCGCGAGCCACAAGCTCGGCGGGCCGCACGGCGTCGGCGCCCTCGTGGTGCGCCGCGACGCCCGGCTCGAGGCGCTGCACCACGGCGGCGGGCAGCAGCGCGGCCTCCGCTCGGGCACCCAGGACGCGCTCGGCGCGTCGCTCTTCGCGCTCGCCGCCGAGGAGGCGCAGGCGGAGCTCGCCGCCGAGTCGGCGCGACTGCGGGCCGAGACGGATCGCATCCTCGCCCTCGCCGCATCGCTCGAGGGCGTCCGCGTGCTCGCCGCGCCGGACCGGCTGCCGCACATCGCGCACCTCGTCGTCTCGGAGGCGGAGGGGGAGTCGCTGCAGTTCCTGCTCGACGAGGCGGGCTTCGCGGTGTCGAACGGGTCGGCGTGCTCGGCGGGCGTCGCGCGGGAGTCGCACGTCGTGCGGGCGTGCGGCGCCACCGGCGCGCCGCTGCGGCTCTCGCTCGGGCGCACGACGACCGCCGACGACGTCGACGCGCTGCTCGCGGCGCTGCCGGCGGCGGTCGCCCGCGCTCGCGCCCTGTGACCGTCAGGCGGACGCAGCCCGCCCGGATCGCGCTCGACGTCGGTCGCGTGCCGCCCTGCGGCAGCACGAGCGCTCATCGTCGGGTGCGGCGCAGCCGGCTCGGGGAGAGGCGGCGCGCCCAGCGGACGCCGGGAGAGCCGCCGTCGGCCCAGTTGCGCCGGAACGTGCGCATCGCGACCGAGAAGCGGCGGCGCACGTCGTCGCCGCTGCGGAAGATGCGCCCCTCGGCGCTGACGCGCATCCCCGGGTCGAAGCGGATCCGCGCCGCGGGTCCCAGCTGCATCGCCACGTCGAGGTCGTCGTGGATGTCGGCGTCGTCCCGGGCCGCGCGGTGCGCGATGGATGCCCAGGACGAGCGGCGGAGCGCCATGTTCGAGCCCCAGAGCGGCACGTTCCCGATCGCCGCGCCGGCGAGGACGAAGGTGCCGAAGGCGTAGGCGACGCTCGCGAGCCCCGCCCACGGGGCCCGGACGTCGTGGAAGCGGCCGGGGCCGGTGATCGCGTCGAGTGCGGCGTCCTCCGCGAACGCAGCGGCGATGCGCGCGATCCAGTCCTCAGGCACGAGGGAGTCGGCGTCGCAGCGGGCGATCACGTCGCCGCGGGCGGCGTCGTAGCCGCATGCCGCGGCCGCGCCCACGCCCGGCCGCAGCTCCTCGACGACCCGCGCGCCGCCCGAGCGGGCGACGGCCGCGCTGTCGTCGGCGCTCCCGTTGTCGACGACGATGACCTCGAGCGGCGGCACGGACTGGGCCGCGAGCCGGCGGAGGCAGCCGCGGAGCGCCGCGGCGTCGTCGCGCACGGGGATCACGACGGAGACGCGCGAGGTCGACGGCTGAGCGCTCACCGGCCCAGCCTCGCACGCCGTCGCGCCCGGTCGGTACCCTGGCACGCGGGAAGGGGAGCGCATGAAGGTGCTGGCAGCCATGTCCGGCGGGGTCGACTCCGCGGTCGCGGCCGCGCGTGCCGTCGACGCCGGGCACGAGGTCGTCGGCGTGCACCTCGCGCTCAGCCGGATGCCGGGCACCCTGCGCACCGGCAGCCGCGGCTGCTGCACGGTGGAGGACGCGATGGATGCCCGCCGCGTCGCGGACCGGCTCGGCATCCCGTTCTACGTGTGGGACTTCTCCGAGCGCTTCCACGGCGACGTGGTGCAGGACTTCGTCGACGAGTACGCCGCCGGCAGGACGCCGAACCCCTGCCTGCGGTGCAACGAGCGCATCAAGTTCGAGGCGCTGCTCGATCGGGCGATCGGGCTGGGCTTCGACCGCGTCGTCACCGGGCACTACGCGCGCGTCGAGCACACGGCGGACGGCCCGGAGCTGCACCGCGCCGCCGACTGGGCGAAGGATCAGTCCTACGTGCTGGGCGTGCTCACCGGGGCGCAGCTGGCGCACTGCTGGTTCCCGCTCGCGGACACGCCCACGAAGGCGGCCGTGCGCGCCGAGGCCGCGGAGCGCGGCTTCCTGCTCGCGCAGAAGCCGGACAGCCACGACATCTGCTTCATCCCCGACGGCGACACGCGCGGGTTCCTCGCCGAGCGGCTGGGCGCCGAGCCGGGCGAGATCGTCGACCGCGACGGCACGGTCGTCGGCGGTCACGACGGCGTGCACGGCTACACCGTGGGGCAGCGCCGAGGCCTGTCGCTCGGCGTGCCGTCGCCCGACGGCCGCCCCCGCTTCGTGCTCGAGGTGAAGCCCTCGGCGCGGCAGCTCGTCGTCGGCCCCAAGGAGGCGCTCGCGGTAGCGCGACTGTCCGGCGCGCGCATCTCGCACGCGGGCACCGTGCATCCGGCCCTCGCGGACGGCCTCGAGGTGGACGTGCAGATCCGCGCGCACGCCGACCCGGTGCCAGCGCGAGCCCGCATGGAGGGCGATGAGCTGGTCATCGAGCCGGCGGAGCCGCTCAGCGGCGTCGCGACCGGGCAGTCGGCCGTGCTCTACCTGGGCACGCGCGTGCTCGGCCAGTGCACGATCGACCGGACGGAGTCGGCAGACGTGCGGGCGGCCTAGCGGTCGCAGCGCGGCATGCGGTCAGTGACCGCTGTGCTCGTCGTCGATCGCGATGCCGTGCTCGCCGTGCGGCTGCGCGAGCGCGCCGGCGTGGGTGCCGGTGAGCGCGATGGTCGTGACCACCGCGACCGCGGCAGACGAGGTCAGCAGGCCGAAGATCGTGAGGCCCGGCGTCGACTCGTCGTCGTGCTGGCGACGGACGAGCAGCAGAGCGGCCGCGCCGAGCGCGAGCGCCGACTCGGCGAGCAGCGGAGCGAAGGGGAGCGATGCCGCCTCAGCGGGCGCGACCAGCAGGGTGCCGAGCCAGAGCAGCGTCGGGAGGAGCAGCGGGAGCGCCACGAGCCCCGGGGGCCAGCGGCTGCCACGCAGCGCCGCCACGAAGACGGCCGCCTGTCCTGCTCCGGCGGCGAGCATCGGCACCGCGAGCCAGGGCGTGGCAGCGGCGCCCACCGCGAGAGCGATGAGCGCCGCGCCGAGCGCTGCCACGGCACCCCACATCCGTGCCAGCGCTGCCACGGGTCAGACCGTCGCGCGTCGTGCGGTCGTGTCCTTGTCGAGGGCCAGGCCCACGCCGAGCAGGACGATCGCCGATGCCAGGTGCAGGAAGTGGTCCGCGGTGTTGAGGGCGAGGATGTTCGCTGCGGTGTCGGCGATGAAGAAGCCGAGGATGCCGAGCAGCAGGTACACCGCGCCGATCGTCGTGTTGGCGCGCTTCGCAGCGGGCGTGCTGCGGAGGCCTGCGGCCAGCAGCACGGCGCCGATGATGAGGTGCGCGATGTTGTGCAGGTGGTTGACCTGGAACACGCCGAGCAGCAGGCCGCCCTCCTGGCCGGCGAAGTTGCCGCCGGCCACGAAGAGGCCGAGCACGCCGACGAGCAGGTAGACGGCGCCGAAGATCGTGGCGACGAGTCGGTTGGGGGACTGGGTCATGACTCCTCCTTCTGGATGGGCCGTTGCCGGCCGGTGCGCCGAGATGGCGCCCTTGGTGTCAATCGATGTTCGGAGCGCCCAGCCGGATGGATTGGCGCTGTGTTGGTGAATGCTGTCCTGACGGACAGCCGGTGCATAGGGACACCTGGTCCAGCATCGCGGAATCGCCTGAGTGCAGAATGAGAACGTGATGGGAATCGAGGACGACGGCCTGCGCGATGCGAACGAGCGTGCCCAGCAGCTGCGCGCCCGGATCGAGGAGGCGAGCACCGCCTACTACGACCGCGACGCGTCGATCATCGATGACGCGGCCTACGACGCGCTCGTGCGGGAGCTCGACGAGCTCGAGCGCGCGCACCCCGAGCTGCAGAGCCAGGACTCGCCCACGCAGGCCGTGCAGGGCGGCACGGGGAGCGGGCTCCCGACGATCGAGCATCGTGAGCGCATGCTCAGCCTCGACAACGTGTTCTCCGTCGACGAGCTGCGCGAGTGGTGCGCCAAGGCGGAGACCGCCGCCGGCCGGCGGGTCGCGTGGCTCACGGAGCTGAAGATCGACGGGCTCGCCATCGCGCTTCGCTACGAGCACGGCGTGCTGACGTCTGCCGCGACCCGGGGCGACGGCCGCGTCGGCGAGGTCGTGACGGTCAACGCCGTGCGCGTCGCCGGCGTGCCGGAGCGCCTGCTCGGCAACGGGCATCCGCCGCTCGTCGAGGTGCGGGGCGAGGTCTTCATCCCGGTCGAGGCGTTCGAGCGCCTCAACGCGCTCCAGGCGGCGCTGCGCGACCGCTCGGTCGAGGAGGATCGCGCCAAGTGGGAGCGGCGGCACGCCGCGACCCGCGGCGACTTCGACGCCGAGCGCGCCGCCGACCGCGCGGCGAAGCGCTTCCCGGCGTTCGCCAACCCGCGGAACGCCGCGTCCGGCGGGCTCCGGCAGCAGATCGAGAAGAAGTCCGGGCTCGAGCTCGAGGCCGCGGAGGCGCGCATCGCGGCGCTCTCGATGTACGTGCACGGCTTCGGCGCCTGGCCCGATCCGCCGGTGGCGGCGCAGAGCGAGGTGTACGACCTGCTGGCGGCGTGGGGCCTGCCGACGAGCCCGCACGTCGAGGTGCTGGAGAGCATCGACGACGTCGTCGGCTACGTCGAGCGCTTCGGCGAGCGACGCCACTCCGTCGAGCACCAGCTCGACGGCATCGTCGTGAAGGTCGACGAGCTCGCGCTGCACGACGAGCTGGGGATGACGAGCCGCGCACCGCGCTGGGCGATCGCCTACAAGTACCCGCCCGAAGAGGTGCACACCCGGCTCAACGACATCGTCGTGAGCGTCGGTCGCACGGGGCGCGCCACCCCCTACGCCAACATGGAGCCCGTCCAGGTGGCCGGCTCGGTGGTGCGGCAGGCCACCCTCCACAACCAGGACGTCGTGCGCGTCAAGGGCGTGCTCATCGGCGACACCGTGGTGCTGCGCAAGGCCGGTGACGTCATCCCCGAGGTGCTGGGCCCGGTGGTGGAGCTGCGCGACGGCACCGAGCGGGAGTTCGTCATGCCGACGGCGTGCCCCGAGTGCGGCACGGAGCTCCGCCCGATGAAGGAGGGCGACATCGACCTGCGGTGCCCGAACGCGAAGGACTGCCCCGCGCAGGTGCGGGGCCGCGTCGAGCACATCGGCAGCCGCGGGGCGCTCGACATCGAGGCGCTCGGCGAGGTCACGGCGGCCGCGCTCACTCAGCCGCGGGTGCCGTCCGAGCCGCCGCTCGCGACCGAGGCGGGGCTCTTCGCCCTCACCCTCGACGCGCTCGTGCCGATCGAGGTGGTCGTGCGCGACGCCGAGACCGGGCAGCCCAAGCTCGACGACGCGGGCGAGCCGGTGGTGCGCCGTCCCTTCCAGCGCCTCGCGACCGCCGCCGAGCGGAAGGCAGGAGCGGAGGGACCGCAGCCGTCGAAGCAGGCCGAGACGCTGCTCGCCGAGCTCGAGCGCGCGAAGACGAAGGACCTCTGGCGTCAGCTCGTCTCGCTCAACATCCGCCACGTCGGTCCGGTCGCGGCCCGCGCGCTCGCCGACTGGTTCGGCTCGCTCGCCGCGATCGAGGCGGCGTCGCCCGAGGAGCTCGCGCAGGTCGAGGGCGTCGGGCCGATCATCGCCGACGCGGTCACCGAGTGGCTGGCCGTCGACTGGCACCGCGAGATCGTGCAGTCGTGGCGCGATGCCGGCGTGCGGTTCGCGACGCCGGACCACCCCGGTCCCGGTGCGGCGGCGGAGCGCGGCGGCGTGCTCGCCGGGCTCACCGTCGTCGCGACGGGCACGCTCGAGGGCTACACGCGCGAGGGGGCGCAGGAGGCGATCATGGCCGCCGGCGGCAAGGCGGCCACCAGCGTCTCGAAGAAGACCGACTTCGTCGCCGCCGGCCCCGGAGCCGGCTCGAAGCTCGGCAAGGCCGAGGCGCTCGGCCTCCGCATCCTCGACGCGGCGCAGTTCCGCATCCTCGTCGAGCAGGGGCCCGACGCGCTGCCCGCGCCCGAGGACGCGTGATGGCAGGCGTCGCCGTGCGCGACGCGACCGCCGGTCAGAAGAGGGTCGGGGCGGCCGCGAGCGGCTCGCTCGTGGAGGCGAGCTGCCGCGCTCGCGGCGGCGGCGCGCTCCCGGGCGCGGCGAGCCCCGTGCCCGCGGTGACCTGCACCGGCCCCAGCCGGTGCTCGCGCATGAGCGGGCGGATGCGGTCGCGCAGCCAGTCCCGGTAGCCGCGGTCGGCGTAGGTGCCGCCGCCGTAGATGCGCGCGTAGAGGGGCACGAGGTGCGGATGCGCCTCGCGGAGCCATGCGGTGTACCACTCGCGGGCGCCGGGCCGCAGGTGCAGGGCGCTCGCGATCGCGCGCGTCGCGCCCGCCTCGGCGATCGACGAGAAGGCCGTCTCGAGGTGCGCGCGCGTGTCGGTGAGGCCGGGCAGCACCGGCATGGCGAAGACCGCGCAGTCGAGGCCGGCGTCGCGCACCGCGCGGACCGTCTCGAGCCGCGATCGCGTGGTCGGCGTGCCGGGCTCGACCTGCTGCTGCAGCTCGTCGTCGAAGATCGCGATCGACATCGCGATCGAGACGGGCACGTCGCGCGCGATCTCGGCGAGCAGCGGCAGGTCGCGACGCAGGAGGGTGCCCTTCGTGAGGATGGAGATCGACGCACCGTGCCGCGCGAGCGCCCGGAGCACCCCGGGCATGAGCCGGTAGCGGCCCTCGGCGCGCTGGTACGGGTCGGTGTTCGTGCCGAGCTGCACCGCGGTGACGTCGCTGCGCGGTCCCGCGAGCTCGCGCTCCAGCACCTCGACGAGATTGGCCTTGACGACGATCCGCGAGTCGAAGTCGGCGCCCGCGTCGAGGTCGAGGTATGTGTGCGTGCTGCGCGCGAAGCAGTAGCGGCACGCGTGCTGGCAGCCGCGGTAGGGGTTGATCGTCCAGGCGCCGCCCATGAAGCCGTCGCCGGACACGTGGTTCAGCGCGCTCTTCGCCGTCACCTCGAGGAAGGAGGCGCCGTCGAAGCCGGGCGTCGGCCACGACTCCAGCACGCTGCCGCGCTCCTCGAGCCCCGGCAGCGCATCCGCGTCGACGTGCGTCGCCGTCTGTCCGTCCCACCGCATGCCACCATTCGAACACACGTTCGACGCGCGCGCAAGAGCGGGCCGCGACCAGCGCGGCGGCTAGGGTGCTGGGCGTGAGGGTCGGTCCACGGATGCGCGTGCTGCGCCCCGCGCTCGGAGCATCGCTGATCGTGGCCGCCGGCCTCATGCTGCTCACGCGGGTGCTGCGCCGCCCGGTCGCCGAGTGGCTCGACGTGCCGCTCGAGCACGGTGGCTGGGCGCTGCTCGTCGCGGCGGCGCTGATCGCGACCGCCTCGCTCGGCGCTGCCTCGCTGTGGCACGCGCTCATGCTCCCGCGGCTCGTGCGCGTGCGCCGCGTCGATCGCCTCATCGCGGCGCTCGGCGTGGGGATGGCGCTGCTCGCCGTCGGCACGGCGGTCGCGGCGGCGATCGATCCCGCCGTGGCGCGAGCGGTGCTCCTGCTCGCGCTGCCGCTCTGGGCGGGCGGCGTCGCGACCGCGGTGCTCGCGCTGGCGATGCTGGTGCACGCGCGCGCGGCCGGGAGGCCGCCGGTGCCGGGGACGGTGCTCGTCCTCGGGGCCGGCCTCCGCGGCCGCGAGGTGGGCCCGCTGCTGCGCCGCCGCGTGCAGCGCGGCGCCGAGCTGTGGCGCGCCGCGGTCGCGAGGCGGCCGGATGCGCGGATCGTCGTCTCGGGGGGTCAGGGGCCCGACGAGGTCCGCACCGAGGCGTCGGCGATGGCCGAGCACCTCGAGCGGCAGCTGGGCGTGCCGCGCTCGGCGATCGACCTCGAGGAGGCATCCACGACGACGCGCGAGAACCTGCGGCTCTCGCGACCGCTCACGACCGGGCCGGGGAGGGCGCCGCTCGTGGTCGTGACGAGCGAGTACCACGCGTACCGCACCGCCGGGCTGCTCGCGGAGGCGGGCATGGCGGGGACGGTCGTCGGCGCATGGACGCGGCCGTCGTACCGGCCGGGGGCCACGGTGCGCGAGGCGCTCGCGATCGCCGCCGACCTCCGGTGGTGGTGCGTCGGGGCCGCCGTGGTGCTCGAGGCGGTCGCCGTGTGGGCGATCCTCGCGCGGCCGCCGGGCTGAGCGGCCACCGTAGGATTGAGCGACCCCCCGCCGCCGCAGAGGAGACGCATGTCCGAGATCACTCGCGAGGAGGTCCAGCACCTGGCTGGGCTCGCTCGCATCGCGCTGACCGACGACGAGGTGACGAGCCTCACCACCGAGCTCTCGGCCATCGTCGACGCGATCGCCACCGTGCGCGAGATCGCGGGCGACGACGTCCCCGCCACGAGCCACCCGGTGCCGCTCACGAACGTGCTGCGCGCCGACGTCGTCGGCGACACCCTCGCCCACGAGCAGACCTTCGCGGGCGCGCCGAGCCACGACGGCGAGCGCTTCCGCGTCTCGGCGATCCTCGGGGAGGAGCAGTGAGCGGGCTCCGAGCAGAGCCGGCCGACCTCACCCGCCTCGCCGGCCACGAGCTCGCCGGCCTGCTGGCCTCGGGCGAGGTCTCGAGCGTCGAGGCGACGCAGGCGCACCTCGACCGCATCGCCGCGGTCGACGGCGAGCTCCACGCGTTCCTGCACGTCAACGCCGGGGCGCTCGACGCGGCCCGTGCGATCGACGAGCGCCGCGCGGCGGGCGAGCAGCTGCACGAGCTCGCGGGCGCCCCGATCGCGATCAAGGACGTGCTCTGCACGATCGGGATGCCCTCGACCTCCGGGTCGCGCATCCTCGAGGGCTGGGTGCCGCCCTACGACGCGACCGTCGTCGCACGGGTCAAGGCCGCGGGCCTCGTCGCCCTCGGCAAGACGAACATGGACGAGTTCGCCATGGGCTCGTCGACCGAGCACTCCGCCTACGGCCCCACCCGGAACCCCTGGGACCCGGAGCGCATCCCCGGCGGCTCGGGCGGCGGCTCGGCCGCCGCCGTCGCCGCGTTCGAGGCGCCGTTCGCGCTCGGCTCGGACACGGGCGGCTCCATCCGCCAGCCCGCGGCCGTCACCGGCACCGTCGGCGTCAAGCCGACCTACGGCGGCGTGAGCCGCTACGGCGCGATCGCGCTCGCCTCGAGCCTCGACCAGGTCGGCCCCGTGACGCGCACGGTGCTCGACTCCGCGCTCATCCACGACGTGATCGGCGGGCACGACCCGCACGACTCGACGAGCCTCGACCGCGAGTGGCCGTCGTTCGCGGCCGCGGCCCGCGAGGGCGCCGCATCCGGCAGCCTGCAGGGCGTGCGCGTCGGCATCGTCAAGGAGCTCGACGCGGAGGGCACCGCCGACGACGTGCAGGCGCGGTTCCGCGAGACCGTCGACGTGCTGACCGCTGCGGGCGCGGAGGTCGTCGAGGTCTCCTGCCCGTCGTTCGCCTACTCGGTCGCGGCGTACTACCTCATCCTCCCCGCGGAGGCGTCGAGCAACCTCGCGCGCTTCGACTCGGTGCGCTTCGGCCTCCGCGTCGAGGGGCCCGGCCAGACCGTCGAGGACGTCATGGCGGCCACGCGCGAGGCAGGCTTCGGCGCCGAGGTGAAGCGACGCATCATCCTCGGCACCTACGCGCTCTCGGCCGGCTACTACGACGCGTACTACGGCTCCGCGCAGAAGGTGCGCACGCTCATCCAGCGCGACTTCGACGCCGCGTTCGAGCAGGCCGACCTGCTCATCAGCCCCGCGGCGCCCACGACCGCGTTCAAGCTCGGCGAGAAGCTCGACGACCCGCTCGCGATGTACGTGAACGACATCACGACGATCCCCGCGAACCTCGCCGGCATCCCCGGCATGGGGCTGCCGATGGGGCTCGGCGACGACGGGATGCCCGTCGGGCTGCAGCTGCTGGCGCCGATGTTCGAGGACGAGCGGCTGTACCGCGCGGGCGCCGCGATCGAGGCGCTGCTCGCCGACCGCTGGGGCGGCATCCTGACCACGAAGGCACCGGCCCTCACGGAGGCGACGCGATGAAGGACAGGCTGATGGACTTCGACGAGGCGCTCGAGCGCTTCGAGCCGGTGATGGGCTTCGAGGTGCACGTCGAGCTCGGCACGCGCACGAAGATGTTCTCTGCGGCGCCGAACCCGGCGCATCCGGACTTCCACGACGCCGAGCCCAACACGCTCGTCGACCCGCTGAGCCTCGGGCTGCCCGGCAGCCTGCCCGTGGTGAACGAGCAGGCGGTGCGGTACTCGATCGCGCTCGGCCTGGCGCTGAACTGCGAGATCGCGACGTCGAGCCGCTTCGCGCGCAAGAACTACTTCTACCCGGACACGCCGAAGAACTACCAGATCTCGCAGTACGACGAGCCCATCGCGTTCGAGGGTTCGGTCGAGGTCGAGCTGGCCGACGGCCGGCGGGTCACGATCCCCATCGAGCGGGCGCACATGGAGGAGGACGCCGGGAAGCTCACGCACGTCGGCGGCGCCACCGGGCGCATCCAGGGCGCGGAGTACTCGCTCGTCGACTACAACCGCGCCGGCGTGCCGCTCGTCGAGATCGTCACGAAGCCGATCTTCGGCGGCGAGCGCTCGGCGCCCGAGATCGCGAAGGCCTACGTCGCGACGATCCGCGACATCGTGCTCTCCCTCGGCATCTCGGAGGCGCGGATGGAGCGCGGCAACCTGCGCTGCGACGCGAACGTGAGCCTGCGGCCGCGCGGGCAGGAGGCGCTCGGCACGCGCACCGAGACGAAGAACGTCAACTCGATGCGCTCGGTCGAGCGCGCGGTGCGCTACGAGATCCAGCGTCAGGCGGCCATCCTCGCCGCCGGCGGCACGATCGTGCAGGAGACGCGGCACTGGCACGAGGACACCGGCACGACGAGCCCGGGACGTCCGAAGTCCGACGCCGACGACTACCGGTACTTCCCGGAGCCCGACCTGCTCCCCGTCGCACCCAGCCGCGAGCTGGTCGAGGAGCTGCGCGCGCAGCTGCCCGAGCAGCCCGTCGCCCGTCGCCGTCGGCTGAAGGCCGAGTGGGGCTTCGCCGACCTCGAGTTCCAGGACGTCGTGAACGGCGACATGCTGCACCTCGTCGAGGCGACGGTCGGTGCGGGTGCCGCGCCGCAGGCGGCCCGCAAGTGGTGGACGGGCGAGATCGCCCGCGTTGCCAACGAGCGCGGCGTCGAGGCGTCGACGCTCGTCGAGCCTGCGCACGTCGCCGAGCTGCAGCGGCTGATCGACGAGGGCACGCTCACCGACCGGCTCGCCCGCCAGGCGCTCGAGGGCGTGATGGCGGGGGAGGGCTCGCCGAGCGAGGTCGCTGCCGCGCGGGGACTCCAGGTCGTGACCGACGAGTCGGCGCTCGTCGCGGCCGTCGACGAGGCGCTCGCCGCGCAGCCGGACGTGCTGCAGAAGATCCGCGACGGCAAGGTGCAGGCGGCGGGAGCAGTGATCGGCGCCGTGATGAAGGCGATGCGCGGCCAGGCGGACGCGGCTCGGGTCCGCGCGATCGTACTCGACCGTGCGCAGGCTTGATGGGGTGAGTTCCCAGGAATTCCCAATGAATCCGCGTAGGCTTGCAACCAGACCTCGCAGAGCGCAAGGTCCCGGCGGAGCGACACCCTTGCACCGCTGCGACTCGGAAGGATCACTTACATGGGATTCCTCGTCTTCCTCATCTTCGGCCTCATCGCAGGCGCACTGGCCAAGCTCATCCTGCCCGGCAAGCAGGGCGGCGGCTGGATCACGACGCTCATCCTGGGCGTCGTGGGCGCCATGATCGGCGGCTGGATCGCCGGTGGCATCTTCAACCTCGACATCTACAACAGCTTCTTCGAGCCGCTGGCGTGGGTGTTCGCGATCGGCGGTGCGATCCTCGTGCTGCTCATCTGGGGCCTCGTCACCAAGAACCGCGGCCGCTCGCGCGCCTGACGTTCGACGCACACGAGAGGGGGCTGCCTGCGGGCAGCCCCCTTTCGCGTGCCCGCGCCCGCGGACGGCGAGATCGCGCGTCAGCCGACCGGCTGCACGCCCCCGAACGCCGCGATCTCGTCGATGTGGTCGAGGTCGGTCATGTCGAGCACCTGCAGGTACACGCGCTCCACGCCGTCGTCGGCGAGCGCGCCCAGCCGGTCCTCCACCTCGGCGCGGGAACCGGCGATGCCGTGCTCGCGCAGCTCCGCCGGCTCGCGCCCGATCGCAGCCGCACGGCGCGCGAAGGTCGCCTCGTCGTCGCCGACGACCGTGACGAGCGCGACCGAGCGCACGACCGGGCTCGTCCGCTCGGCGCGCTCGATCGCGCGGTCGAGCGCCGCGAAGAGCGGGCGGATGCGGTCGAGGGAGGGGAAGGGCAGGTTGTGCTCGTCGGCGAACTCGGCTGCGAGGCGCGGCGTGCGGCGCTCGCCGAGGCCCCCGACGATCACGGGCAGCCGGTCCTGCGCGGGCTTCGGCAGGGCGGGGGAGTCGTCGAGCCGGTAGTGCTCCCCCTCGAACGAGAAGCGCGCTCCCGCCGGGGTCGCCCACAGGCCGGTCACGATGGCGAGCTGCTCCTCGAGCAGGTCGAAGCGGCGCTCCGGGAAGGGGATCCCGAACGCGGTGTGCTCCTCGGCGAACCAGCCGGTGCCGAGCCCGAGCTCGACACGGCCGCCCGACATCTGGTCGACGTTCGCGACCTGCACGGCGAGGATGCCCGGTAGCCGGTAGGTGACGGACGACACGAGCGTGCCGAGCCGCACGCGCGAGGTGTCGCGGGCGAGGCCGGCGAGCGACGTCCACGCGTCCGTCGGCCCGTAGCCGGGGTCGCCGTCACCCATGCGGAGGTAGTGGTCGGAGCGGAAGAAGCCGTCGAAGCCCAGCTGCTCGGTGCGCTGCGCGACCGCGAGCAGCTCGTCGTAGGAGGCGCCCTGCTGGGGCTCGGTGAAGATGCGGAGGTCCATGCCGGAAGCCTTGCACAGCGCGCCTCGGCCGCGGCGGCACGACGCCCCCGTACGCTCGATCGGTGCCGAACGACAGCCTGCGGATCGACTGGGACGCCTGGGGCGGCGACGTGCTGTCGCCCGAGGCGAAGGCCGCCAGGGTGCCGGCGCCGCCGAAGCGCGTCGAGGCTCGACGCGACCTCGTGGTCGAGCGCCACGACGGATGGGTGGGCGCCGTCGTGCGCGTCGAGGCCGGCGCCGTCCACCTCGAGGACCGTCGCGGCAAGGTGCGCGCCTTCCCGCTGGGGCGCGGCTTCCTCGTCGACGGCGTCGAGGTCGAGCTCGTGGCGCCCTCGGCCGCCTCGACGTCCCCGACCCGCACCGCATCCGGCTCGCGCGCCGTCGCCGACGTCCGGGCTCGCGTGGCGCTGCCGAGCCGCATCCTCGTCGAGGGCGTCCACGACGCCGAGCTCGTCGAGCAGGTCTGGGGGCACGACCTGCGCGTCGAGGGCGTGGTCGTCGAGCCGCTCCACGGCGCCGACGACCTCGCGGGCATCGTCGCCGAGTTCGCGCCGACGGCGGAGCGGCGGCTCGGGATCCTGCTCGACCACCTGGTCCGCGGCTCGAAGGAGACGCGGATCGCCGAGGCCGTGCTGCGCGGACCGCACGGCGCGCACGTGCGCATCGTCGGGCACCCGTTCATCGACATCTGGCAGGCGATCAAGCCGTCCCGGCTCGGCATCCCGGCGTGGCCGGACGTGCCGAGGGGCGAGGACTGGAAGCGCGGGACGCTCCGCAGGCTCGGCATGCCGCACGAGTCGCAGGAGGACGTGGGCCGCGCGTGGCAGCGGATGCGCTCGCGCGTGCGCGACTGGAACGACCTCGAGCCGGCGCTGCTCGCTCGCGTCGAGGAGCTCATCGACTTCGTGACGACGAACCGCCACTGACCTCGGCAGTGGTCACGATCTGCGGGCCGGGAGCCCCTCAGGCCGCCGATCGTGACCAGTGCCTCCTCAGGCGAGCGGCCGCACCTCGGTCAGCTGCGGGAGCTTCGGGTCGCGGCCGTCGCCGGAGGAGCGACCCGTGAATCGGCGCCCGAGCCACGGCAGCACGTACTCCCGGTAGTACCCGAGGTCGCGCCGGCCCTCCGCCGTGCTCGCGCCGGCGAGGTCCCGCCAGCCCGGCGGCGCCTCGTGCCCGAGGGCGCGCAGCACGTTGCTGGCCACGTGCGCGTGCCCGGCGGCGTTGAGGTGCAGCCGGTCGACGGACCAGAACCGCGGGCTGCTGAGCTCGGGATCCGACCAGTTGTCGACGTAGGGCGCGTCGAGGTCGCTGATGCGCGCGTGCACGGCTCGCGCGAGCGCGTCCCCGCGGCGCTGCATGACGGCGCCGATCGGCATCACCTGGCTGGGGTTGCCGCCCGAGAGCAGGATCGGGCGGATGCCCGCGGCGGCGATGCGGTGCGCGGCGTCGGCGAGCCGCTCGCCCACGTGCTCGATCGACACCTTCGGGCGCAGGATGTCGTTGCCGCCGCCGTTGAGGCTGATCGCGTCGGGCGCGAGGGCGATGGCGGCGTCGAGCTGCTCGTGCAGGATGCCCGCGAGCTTCCGGCCGCGGATCGCCAGGTTCGCGTAGCGCACCGGCTCGCCATGCGCCGTCGCGAGGCCGGCCGCGACGAAGTCGGCCCATCCGCGCAAGGACCCGTCGGGCAGCTCGTCCCCGACGCCCTCGGTGAAGCTGTCGCCGATGGCGACGAACGATCGGATGGGCTGCACCGGTCCACCATACGCGCGGCGTCGAGCCCGCGCACGGTGCCCGCGAGCGGCCGGGACCGGCGCTAGACTCGTCGCATCACGGGAGTCCGGTGCGCCGGGCTGAGAGGAAGGCCGAAGCCTTCGACCGTCAAACCTGATCTGGATCATGCCAGCGCAGGGAGGACAGTGAACCCGTGCCATCTCGTCGAGGAAGGCACTGCAATGACCACCACCGCACCCGCGCCCACGCGCACCAAGTCCAGCCGCTGGCGCGTCGTCGACATCGTCGTCGCCGCGGTCCTGGGCGTCGCCACCGGCCTGCTGTTCGTCGTCTGGAACGGCGTCGGCTACGCCTGGTTCAGCGTGATGGACGCGCTCACCCCCGGCTTCGGCGGCCTCGCCGTCGGCATCTGGCTCATCGGCGGCGTGCTCGGCGGGCTCATCATCCGCAAGCCGGGCGCGGCGCTGTTCGTGGAGCTGCTCGCCGCGAGCGTCTCCATGCTGCTGGGCTCGCAGTGGTCGATCGAGACCGTGTACTCCGGCATCGCGCAGGGACTGGGTGCAGAGCTCGTCTTCCTGCTGTTCGCCTACCGCCGCTTCGGCCTCCCGGTCGCGATGCTCGCGGGCGTCGGGGCCGCGGTCGCCGCGTGGACGCTCGAGCTGTTCCTCTCGGGCAACCTCGCGAAGGGCCCCGAGTTCCTCGCCATCTACCTCGTCTGCCTCGTCGTCTCGGGCGCGCTGCTCGCCGGCCTCGTCGGCTGGCTCCTCACCCGGGCGCTCGCCGCGACCGGCGTGCTCGACCGCTTCGCGTCGGGACGGTCGCGCTCCCGGTGACCGGTTCCCGCATCCGCGCGCGCGGGTGGGGGTGGCGGCACGCGAGCCGCGAGGCGCCCGCCGTCGCCGGGCTCGACCTCGACGTCGAGCCCGGCGAGCGCGTGCTGCTGCTCGGTCCCTCCGGGGCGGGCAAGTCGACGCTGCTCGCGGCGCTCGCGGGGGTGCTCGGCGGCGACGACGAGGGCGACGAGTCCGGCGAGCTCCACGTCGACGGCGCGCATCCGTCGACGCGGCGCGGCGGTCACGAGCGCGGCACCGCCGGCCTCGTGCTGCAGGACCCGCAGGCCAACACGATCATGTCCCGCGTCGGCGACGACGTGGCGTTCGGCTGCGAGAACCTCGCGGTGCCGCGCGACGAGATCTGGCGGCGGGTGCGCGACGCGCTCGACGCCGTCGGCCTCGCCGTGCCGCTCGATCGCTCGACCGCGGCGCTCTCAGGCGGGCAGCGGCAGCGGCTCGCGCTCGCCGGCGTCATCGCCATGCGGCCCGGGCTCATCCTGCTCGACGAGCCGACCGCCAACCTCGACCCGGCAGGCGTCGCGGAGGTGCGGGATGCGGTCGCGCGCGTCACCGCGGAGACGGGCGCGACGCTCGTCGTCGTCGAGCATCGCGTCGAGACGTGGCTGCCGGTCGTCGACCGCGTCGTGGTGCTCGAGCCCGGCGGTGGCGCCGCCGCGGACGGGCCGCCCGATCGCGTGCTGGGCGCGCATCGCGATGCGCTCGCGGCGCACGGCGTCTGGGTGCCGGGGCTGCCGGTCGAGGTGTCCCG
>JAPSJX010000090.1 GCA_031178105.1 Agrococcus sp.
CGATGCGCTTCAAGAAGCCGGCGCAGGACGCGCTCTTCGCGCCCGACCCGTACCGCGCGAGCGACCACGACGCGGTCGTGGTGGGCATCGCCTTCGAGGCGGCTCCCCCGGTCGAGACGGTCGTCGAGACCTTCGCGGGCGGCGACCGGTACGCGGCGAACGTCGCGGTCTCGGAGGAGCTCTTCGAGCCGGGGACCGATGTCGTGCTCGCCTCGGGCGCGATCTTCACCGACGCGCTCACGGCCGGCCCGGCCGCGGCGCACGTCGACGCGAGCCTGCTGCTGACCCGCGGCGGCGCGCTCCCGGCGGTCACCGAGGCGGAGCTGCGGCGACTGCAGCCGTCGAGCATCACGATCGTCGGCGGCCCGGCGACGATCTCCAGCGCCGTCGTGGGGCAGATCTCCGAGGTCGTGCCCCGGGCGACGGTGACGCGCGTCGCCGGCGACGATCGCTACGAGACGGCCGCGCTCGTCGCCGAGCGGTTCTTCGGCACCGCCTCGCACGCGCTCATCGCGAGCGGTCTGCTGTTCTCCGACGCGGTGTCGGCGAGCGGCGTCGCGTCGGCCGTCGGCGACATGCCGGTGCTGCTGACCCCGAGCGCATCGGCGAACGCCAGCACGCTCGCGGCCCTCGAGTCGCTCGGCGTCGAGTCGGCGACCGTGGTCGGCGGCAGGGCGACGATCAGCGACACGGCGGTGCGCGAGTACCGCGACGCGGTCGGCGACGTCGAGCGCATCGCGGGCGCCGACCGCTACGCGGTCAACGCGCAGCTCGTGCGCACGTTCGTCGAGCCGCAGGACGACCAGGCGATCGCGGTCGCCTCGGGCCGCGTGTTCCCGGATGCGCTGTCGGCGTCGATGCTCGCCGGCGTGCGCGGCGCCCCCGTGCTGCTGGCCGCAGGCTCGTGCGTGACGCTCGACGTCGAGGACACGATCGCGTGGCTCGCGCCGACGTCGGTCGCGAACGTCGGCGGACCGGCGACGCTGTCGCCGGATGCGTGGCGCACCGGCTGCTGAGCGGCTCAGATCCACCGGTTCAGCGGAAGTCGCGCGAGCCGCTCGTGGGCACGTCGAAGCGATCGAGCCGGTCGGCGAGCAGCGCGATCACGCCCTCCGGCGTGCGCTGCAGCATGCCCCGCACGATGAGCGCAGGCGCATGCCGCGCCACCTGCCGCGAGTGCGCCCACAGGCCCTTCGAGCAGATGACGTTGAGCATCCCCGTCTCGTCCTCGAGGTTCATGAACGTCACCCCCTGCGCCGTGCTCGGCCGCTGCCGGTGCGTGACGATGCCGGCCGCCTGCACGCGGCGGCCCGGCTCGGCGTGCGCGAGCGCCGTGATCGGCAGCACGCCGCGCCCGTCGAGCATCGCCCGCGCGTACCGCACCGGATGGTCGTCGGGCGCGACGCCGGTCGACCAGATGTCGAGCGCCACCTGCTCCTCGGCCGACAGCATCGGCAGCAGCGGCGGCTGCAGGCTCACCTGCGAGCCCTCGAGCTGGTCCTCGCGCTCGGTCGACGCGGGCCCGGCGAGCCACAGCCCCTCGCGGCGTCCGACGCCGAGCCCGTCGAGCGCGCCCGCGGTGGCGAGCGCCTCGAGCTCGCCGCGGTCGAGGTCCGCACGACGGGCGAGGTCGTGGATGTCGCGCAGCGGCGCCGCCTCGCGAGCCGCGACGATGCGCGCGGCGGCGGCCTCGCCCATCCCCGTCACGCTCGACAGGCCCATCCGCACCGAGAACGCGCCATCGCGCCGGTGCCGGGCGCGCGCCGCGAGCGACTCGGTGGCCTTGGGCGGCACCGGCGGCTGGTCGCGCTGGAGGCACGCGTCGTCGCCGGCGGACACCGGCCGACCGTGCTGCTCGAGGCCCGCATCGACGGCCGAGCGCACCACGTCGGGCCGCAGGGTCTCGACGCCGTGCCGCAGCGCATCCGCCACGAGCGTCTGCGGCGACCAGAACCCCATCGGCTGGCTGCGCAGCAGCCCGGCGAGGAACGCGGCCGGGTAGTGCAACCGCATCCACGACGAGGCGTAGACGAGCTTCGCGAAGGCGAGCGAGTGCGACTCGGCGAAGCCGAAGCCTGCGAACGCCTCGATCTTGCGGTAGATCGACTCCGCCACCTCGGGCTCCACGCCGTTCGCCGCCATACCGGCGAACAGCTTGGCCTTCAGCGCCTCGATCCGCTCCAGCGAGCGCTTCGAACCGATCGCGCGCCGCAGCTGGTCGGCCTCGCTCGCGTCGAAGCCACCCACCGCGACCGACATCTGCATGAGCTGCTCCTGGAACAGCGGCACCCCGAGCGTGCGCTCGAGCACCGGCACGAGCAGCGGATGCGGGTAGCTGATCGCCTCGGAGCCCGTGCGCCTGCGGATGTAGGGGTGCACCGCCCCGCCCTGGATGGGCCCGGGGCGGATGAGCGCGATCTCGACCACGAGGTCGTAGAAGCAGCGCGGCTTCAGCCGCGGGAGCGTCGCCATCTGCGCGCGCGACTCCACCTGGAACACGCCGACCGCATCTCCCTCGCAGAGCATGTCGTAGACGCCGGCCTCCTCCGCAGGGATCGACGCGAGCGTCCACGGCTCCCCCACGAGCTCAGCCGCGAGCACCATCGTGTGCGAGAGCGCGCCGAGCATGCCGAGGCCCAGCAGGTCGAACTTGACGAGGCCCATCCACTCGCAGTCGTCCTTGTCCCACTGCAGCACCGTGCGGCCGGGCATGCGGGCCGGCTCGATCGGGCACACGGAGCCGACCGGCTCCTGGGTGAGCACCATGCCGCCGGAGTGGATGCCGAGGTGCCGCGGCGCATGCAGGAACTCGCCCGCGAGCTCGGTGACCGCGGCCGGGATGCCGGGGGCGTCGGGGCTCGAGTACGACTCGACCGACTTCGACCAGGCGTTCTGCTGGCCGACCGCGTAGCCGAGCGCCTTCGCCGCATCGCGCACCGCCGACTTGGGGCGGTACGTGATGACGTTCGCGACCTGGGCGGCGTTGCGGCGGCCGTAGCGCTCGTAGACGTGCTGGATGACCTCCTCGCGGCGGCCGGCGTCGAAGTCGATGTCGATGTCGGGCTCCTCCTCGCGCATCATCGAGATGAAGCGCTCGAACGGCAGCCGGTAGCGGATCGGGTCGACGGCGGTGATGCCGAGGATGAAGCACACGGCGCTCGCGACCGCGCTGCCGCGGCCCTGGCAGAGGATGCCCTGCGAGTGGGCGAAGTCGGCGATCTCGAACACGATGAGGAAGTAGCCGGCGAAGCCCTTCTGCTCGATGAGGCCCAGCTCGTGGTCGAGGCGTGCGGCGACCTCGGGGCTCGGGCGGCCGTCGGCGGCCGTGTCGTAGACGCGCGGCAGCCGCTCGTCGACGAGCGCCCGCAACCAGCTGATCGGCGAGTGGCCCTCCGGCACCGGGAAGTCGGGGAGACGAGGGGATGCGGCGCGCAGGTCGAACGAGAGGGCCCGGCCGAGCGCGGCGGCCGTGTCGACCGCACCCGGGAACGCGCGGAAGCGGCGGGCCATCACGGCGCCCGAGCGCAGCGACGGCACCCCGCCGGCCGGCAGCCAGGCGTCGATCTCGTCGATCGAGCGGCGGGCGCGCACCGCGGCGACCGCGTCGCCGAGGTGCTGCTTCGCGGGGCTGGCGACGTGGGCGTTCGTGGTGGCGATGATCGGCAGCCCGCGCCGCTCGGCCAGGTCGGCGAGCACCCGGTTGCGCTCGAAGTCGCGGGAGTCGCCGATGTCGCTCAGCTCGACCGCGACGCGGTCGCGACCGAAGAGCGACACGAGCCGGTCGAGCTCGAGGCCGGCCGCATCGCCCCCCTCCGCCGACCCGCCGTGCCGCTCGAGCGCCTGCCGCACGCCGCCCTTGCGGCAGCCGGAGAGCACCATCCACTCGCCGGCCGCCACCTC
>JAPSJX010000043.1 GCA_031178105.1 Agrococcus sp.
CGAGAAGTTCGATGCCGCCGCCGCCGAGCAGCAGCTCGGAGAGGTCGAGGCCGATCGTCTCGTAGCCGCGCTCGGTGAGCTGGCGGTCGAAGTCGGTCGCGCGGCCCGCGATGAGCATCGTGCGGCCGTCGCCGAAGGAGTTGAGGCCCAGCACGGATGCGTCCTCCTCGCTGACGAGCACGGCATCGGGGTAGCGCCGCTCCAGCTCCGCGCGGCTGGCGTCGTCGAACGCCTTCGGCAGGTAGGCGATGTTCTCCTCGTCGAGGATCGCGACCGCGGTGTCGAGGTGGTAGAACGCCGGGTCGACGAGGCGCAGGCTGACGACCTCGCGGTCGAAGATGCCGCGCAGCTCGTCGTGCGACTCCAGCGACGTGCGGAAGCCGTGGCCGGCGAGGATCGCATCGTTCGAGAGGAGGAAGTCGCCCTCGCCCTCGTTGATCTGCTGCGGCTCGTGCACCTCGAACCCGTTGGCCGCGAACCACTCCATGTAGGCGGGTCCCTCGGGCATGCGCTGCTCGTAGGTGAACCTCGCGCCGTAGGCCTTGCCGTCGAGCGTGAAGCCGCCGTTCGCGGCGTACACCATGTCGTTGAGGCCCGGGATCGGGTCGATCAGCTCCACGTCGTAGCCGAGTCCGCGGTACGCGTCGTACAGGGTCTGCCACTGCCGCACGGCGGTGGAGGTGCTCGTCGGGACGTCCGGGTGCATCCAGGGGTTGATGCGATAGCTCACGGTGAAGTGCGCGGGGCGGCACATGAGCACCGCCTTGTGGACGGCGGAGCGGGTGGTCCGGGCTGCGGTCTCGGGGCGCGCGATGGTGGTCGTCTCAGGCTGCATGTGGCCATCGTGGCAAGGATTCGACGCATGAGGGGCGGATCTCGCGCTGGTTCTTTGCGAGGTGAGGCCACCTCGTCGTAGATTCGTGCGCATGGACCGCATCGACCACGGCATCATCGACCAGCTGCGGCTGAACGCCAGGGCAGGCTACGCCGACATCGGCGGCGAGGTCGGGCTCTCCGCGTCGGCCGTGAAGCGACGCATCGACCGGCTGGTCGCCGACGGCGTCATCCGCGGCTTCACCGTGCAGGTCGACCCGGCCGTCGAGGGGCTCGCGACCGAGGCCTACGTCGAGCTCTTCTGCCGCGGCACCGTGTCGCCCAAGGACCTCAAGCGCATCCTCTCCGGCGTGCCCGAGATCGTGGAGGCGGGCACGGTCACGGGCGAGGCGGACGCGTTCGTCATCATGCGCGCGCGCGACGTGATCGCGCTCGAGGACGCGCTCGAGAAGGTGCGGGCAGCGCCGAGCGTCGACCACACGAGGTCGGCGATCGTGCTCTCGAAGCTCATCGCGCGGAACGCGGGCTGAGCGTCGCTACCGTTGCACGCATGCGCGTCATCACCGTCTCGGCGATCTGCTTCGAGCGCGAGGACGGCGCGGTGCTGACGGTGCGGAAGCGCGGCACGAGCGCCTGGATGCTGCCCGGCGGCAAGCCGGAGGCCGGGGAGAGCGCGGCGGCGTGCGCGGTGCGCGAGGTGCTCGAGGAGCTGGGCGTCGAGCTCGGGCTCGATCGCATCCAGCCGATGGGCGACTTCGAGACCCGCGCCGCGAACGAGGCGGGCTTCGCGCTGCGAGCGAGCGTCTTCCGCACGCGGGACGCGATCGACCCGACGCCCCTCGCCGAGATCGAAGCGGTGCGCTGGATCGACCCCGCGCTCGGCGTGGACGACGAGGCCGAGGCGCCGCTCAACCGCGAGCTCGTCTTCCCCCTGCTGCTGGCGGAGCGCGCACGCCGGGGATGATCCACGGGGCCTGCCGACGGCGGGGACGAGAGAGGGGCTCGACCGTCGTGGTCGAGCCCCATGTGCATCAGCGGGCGGCAGCGTCACGGCTGCCGCGCAGCGCCTCGCTCCATGGTCGAGGCTCCCGCTCGTGCTCCCCTGTCTGGCCCGATTCCCCTCGGCCTCCTCGGCGTCGGGGCCCCAGCCGGGCCGTGCGCCCACGGTAGCGACGCGACCTAGGGATCCGCCATGGGGAGAACTCCCCATGCCTGGGCGTCGGCGCTCAGCGGCTCGGGCCCCCGAGGAAGCCGGGAGGCGCGGCGGTGGCCCTCCGCGGCCGGTACGCGCGCCACGAGCCGCGGAAGTGCACGTAGCCCAACCGCATCCACCCGAGCACCCAGCAGAGCCCGACGATCACGCCCGCCGCGACAGCCCAGCCGACCGAGCCGCTGCCGCTCACGACCAGCGCGCCCGTGAGCAGCCCGTCGACGCAGGCGTTCACGACCACGATGAGCACCGTCGAGCTGCCGAACAGGTGGCTGACGCTCCTCCTCGGCCGCAGGAACGAGTAGGTCTGATCCATCCCCGCCTGGTCGTCGGTCGTGGAGGACAGGAAGTACTGCGCGACCGAGGGGTCGAGGTCGACGTAGCCGCCGCGCAGGCGGTTCATCGCGACGACGTACATCATGTCCTCCTCGGCGACGTTGAGCACGCGCAGCTGCGTCATCAGGCCGATGACGCCCAGGAAGGCCAGGATCGCGAGCATCGCGGGCGAGAACCAGCCGGCGTAGCCCGACGCCATGGCTCATTGTCCGTCCGCGCCGCCACGGGCGCCAGGCCTCAGCTCGTGTGCCGCGGGGAGCGCCAGCCCAGCATCCAGTCGGCCGCGAGCTCGGCGAGCATCGTCGGCATGAGGTTGAACGCGCCGTTGCGGGCGGCGACGACCACGGGGTTGCGCGCCTGCGCCGTGGTGCGCGCGAGGCGGTGCGAGAGCCGCTGGAACCGCTGCGTGCGCGCGACCCGCTCGTCGTCGTACCGGCGCAGCGCCTCGTCGCGCGAGTGGTCCTCGAGCAGGATGCCGAGGGTCGCCGCGTCCTCGAAGGTCAGGTTGCCGCCCTGCCCGAGCGTCGGCAGCATCGCGTGCGCCGCGTCGCCGAGCAGCACGACCCCGGGCCGGTGGAAGCTCCGCAGCTGCGTGGCGAGCGACCAGAGGTCGCGGCGGACGGTGCCGGACTGCGGCGTCGCGGCGATGTGGTCGCGCACCTCGGGCGCCCAGGTGCCGAACCGGGTGCGCGCCGCCTCGAGCTCGTCGCGCGAGGAGCGGCCCATCCGCGCGTGCGCCATGCCCCACCAGTAGACGCGGCCGCCGTCGATCGGCTCCATGCCGAACTCCGCGCCGCGGCCGAGGTACTGCCGCACGCCCGAGGGCGCGTCGGACTGCGCCTGCACGACGCCGTACCAGCAGGTCGCGCCCGAGTAGTCGGTGCGCGAGGTCGGCCACAGCGCCTTCCGCACGGCCGAGTCGATGCCGTCCGCGCCGATGATGAGATCGGCCTCGATCGACTCGAAGCGCGCATCGCGGGCGGCACGCACCTGCGCCCGGGTCGCGCGCGCCTCCGCCTTGCGGTCGATCGGGTCATCGCCGGGCTCGAGCGTGCGGTGGATGCGTCGGCCGAGCTTCGTCCCGCGGGCCCGGTCGCGGCGTCGCTGGCGCTCGTCGCGGGCGTCCGCGGAGTCCGGGTCGCCCGCGCCGTGCTGGATGGTGATGCTCGGGCGGCCGCGCGCACCGTCGGTGACGCCGACCACGCGCATGCCGGTCTCGACCTCGCGGCCATCGCGGAGCACGTCGAGCAGCGTCGAGCGGTGGATCGCGTGGACCGCGCTCGAGTCGAGCTGGAAGCCGCGGCGCAGCGGCGAGCCCTGATCGGTGAAGATCCCCTCGGGCATCGCCCGGACGGCCCGCTCGCGCACCGCGTCGCCGACCCCGAGGGCGTCGAGCGCCGCGAGGCCGTTCTCGGCGATGCTGATGCCGGCACCCAGGCTGCGCACGCTCGGCGCCGCCTCGAGCACCCGCACCTGCCAGCCGGCGGCCTCGAGGCCGCGGGCAGCGGCGAGGCCGCCGAGTCCTGCACCGACGATGATGGCGGTCTGCGTCATGCCCTGAGGCTAATGGGGGCGGCTGTGCGGGCGCACGCCGCAGCGCGGCATCGGGCTCAGTCCTCCGCCGGCGCGTCCGCCTCGCCCGCCCGCTGCGACACCCGGCGGTCCCAGACGAGCCACTTGTCGTCGATCGCCTGCTCGATGTCCACGCCGGTCGCCTCCGCGAGCGCGAGCAGCATCCCCACCGCGTCCGCGAGCTCGAGCGCGAAGCGGCGGTCGAGCTCTTCGGGGCTGTGCCCCTTGTCGCGCTGCCGGCCGGTCTTGGCGAGCCACGCCTGCGCGACCTCGCCGACCTCCTCCTGCAGCTTGAGCACGAGCCAGTCGGCGTCGCGCTCGAAGCCGTACACGTCGGCGTACCGGCGCGAGATCGCGTCGATCCGGCGGGCGGTGGCGCGGAGCTCCATGCGGCCCATGGTCGCACGCGGGGTACATTCAGTGATCATGGAACACGCCTTCGACGACCTGCTCGCCGCCAACCGGAATTTCGCGTCCTCCTTCGACCTGCAGGGCTTCGACGGTGTCGCGAAGTCCGGCGTCGCGATGGTGACGTGCATGGACTCGCGGATCGACCCGCTCGGGATGATCGGGCTCGTGCCCGGCGATGCCAAGATCCTGCGCAACCCCGGCGGCCGCGCCACCGAGCGCACGCTCGTCGCGCTCGTGCTCGGGGTGAACCTCCTGAACGTCAACCGGGTGCTGCTCGTGCAGCACACGCGCTGCGCGATGGCCTCGAAGTCGGAGCGCGAGCTGCTCGTCGACATCTCGAAGGCGGCGGGCACGGATGCCTCGTGGCTCGACCTCGGCGCGATCGAGCACCAGCGGCTCTCGATCATCGAGGACGTGCACCGAGTGCGCTCGCACCCGCTCATCGGCGACCGCGCGCGCGTCGGCGGCTTCCTCTACGACGTGGACTCGGGCCTCCTCGACCAGGTCGCCTGACCCTCGCCGGGCCGCCGAGCGGCAGGATGAGGTCATGGACCCCTTCCTGCAGGTGCCGCTGGACCGCCTCCGCGAGCGGACGAGCATCAAGTGGCGGTTCTTCGAGCCCGACGTCCTGCCGCTCTGGGTCGCCGAGATGGATGTGCTGCCGGCCGAGGCGATCACGGAGGCCGTGCATGCCGCGATGCTGCGCGGCGACACCGGCTACCCCCACGGCACCGGCTATGCCGAGGCGTTCGGCCGGTTCGCCGACCACCGGTGGGGCGCGACGGTCGACGTGTCGCGCACCGCGCTCGTCAGCGACGTCATGATGGGCGCGTTCGAGCTCATCCGCATGCTCACGCCGCCGGGCGGCTCGGTGATCGTGACGAGCCCGGTCTACCCGCCGTTCCACGCCTACTCGGCGCACGCCGAGCGGCAGGTGGTCGAGGCGCCGCTCGGGCCCGACCTGCGGCTCGACCTCGACGCGATCGAGGATGCCTGCGCCCGCGTCGGCGGTGACGGCGCGGTCGTGCTGCTCTGCAACCCGCACAACCCGACGGGCACGGTGCACACGCGCGCGGAGCTCGAGTCGCTCGCCGAGATCGCCGCCCGCCACGGCGTGCGGGTGGTCTCCGACGAGGTGCACGCGCCGCTGCTCTTCGACGCCGCCTTCACGCCCTACTGGACCGTAGACCCGCGCGGGCTCTCGCTCACGAGCGCGTCGAAGGCCTGGAACCTCGCGGGCCTGCGCACGGCCCTCGTCGTCGGCGGCGCCGACACCGCCGACGACCTGGCGGGGATCGCCGAGGTCGTCAGCCACGGCCCCTCGCACATCGCCTCGATCGCGCACGTCGCCGCCTTCGACGACGGCCGCGAGTGGCTCGACGACGTGCTCGCGGCGCTGCGCGGCCACCGGGCGCTGCTCGGACGGCTGCTCGCCGAGCACGCACCGACGATCCGCTGGCGGCCCGGTGAGGCGACGTTCCTCGCGTGGCTCGACTGCAGCGGCACGCGCGTCGCCGACCCCCACCCGCGGGCCGACGCCGGCTACATCGGCCTCTCGACCGGCCCGGCGAAGGCATTTCTCGACGAGGCGCGCGTCGGCCTCAGCGCAGGGGAGGCGTTCGGCACCGGCGGCGAGAACCACGTGCGGCTCAACCTCGGCACCCGTCCCGAGGTGATCGAGGAGGCGGTCCGGCGGATGGGAGCGGTGGCGTGCTGACGATCCCGCTGCGCTGCGCGATCGCGTCGGCTCAGGCGCCGGCGAGCAGCTCGACCATCCGGTCCTCGAAGCCCGGCTCGACCTCCATCACCACGCGATGGCGCGCGCCCTCGCGGTCGGGCCAGGTGCCCCACTCTCCCTCGAGGAGCGCGACGGTGCGGCCCCGCGAGGGACCGTCGCTGCAGTCGACCTCGACGTCCACGATCGGTGACAGCGTCGTGCGCACGAGCCCGGTCGCGACAGCGAGCGCGAGCGCGTCGTGGTTGCCGGACGCTCGCCGCCCCGTGGCCGCCTCGTAGTAGCCGAGGTAGAGGTCGAGGATCTCCGAGGCGAACCGTCCGATCGCGCCGCCTGCCGCGAGCCGCGCGCGATGCTCGTCCGTGATGAGGGAGGTCATCGTCACGTCGAGGCCCACCATCGTGAGCTCCCAGGGCGCGTCGAGCACGACCTGCGCCGCCTCCGGGTCGTGCCAGATGTTCGCCTCGGCCGTGTCGCTCACGTTGCCCGCCGCGAGCGCCGCGCCGCCCATGACGGTCACGTGGCGGATGCGCTCCGGCAGCTGCGGATCGGCGTCGAGCGCGGCGGCGAGGTTCGTGAGCGGCCCGACGGCGACGACCTCGAGCGCGCCCGCGTGCTCGTGGCTGAGCCGCAGCAGCAGCTCGACCGCGCTCTCGTCGGCGAGCCGCGGCACCTGGGCGGCGTCGGCGCATCCGCCCAGGCCGTCGGCGCCGTGCACCTGCGGCGAGAAGACCGGGACGGCGCCGCTGCGGGGACCGGCGGCGCCGACCGCGATGGGCACGTCGCCGTGCCCGGCGAGGCGCAGCACCTCTGAGGTGTTGCGAGCACCCTGCTCCACGTCGACGTTGCCCCACACGACGGTGCAGCCCACGAGCTCGATCTCGTCCGACAGCGCGGCGGTGAGGATGGCCAGGGCGTCGTCGATGCCGGTGTCGACGTCGAGCAGCACGGTGGTCACGCGTCGAGCCTAGGCGGCCGGTCGGGCACCGCCGGCTCAGAACCCGTGCACGAGCGGGAAGATCGGCAGCGCCTCCTGGTGGTGCGCGTGCACGATGACCAGGAAGACGACGGCGTCGAACAGCAGGTGCACCGTGACGACGTAGAACAGGTTCTTCGTCCACGAGAAGATCGCTCCCTGCACGAGCGCGAACGGGATCGTCAGCAGCGGCCCCCACTCCTGGTAGCCGAGCTCCCACAGGAACGACACGAAGATCGCCGCCTGCAGCAGGTTCGCGAGCCACGGCCGGAAGTGGCGCAGCAGCAGCGTGTAGACCGTGCAGATGAAGAACAGCTCATCCCACAGGCCCACCGCGTTCACGCCCATGAACAGGCGCGCGATCATGTCCCACTCCGCCACCGGCGGCCAGTTGCGGTAGACGCCCGAGGTGAGGAAGTAGAACGGCAGGATCAGGTAGGCGGCGAACACGACGACGACCAGGTAGGTCCACATCCGCCGCGACCAGCGCCCGCCCTTCCACGGGAAGCGCACCGCGTGGTCGCGGTAGATCCAGCGCGAGACGGCGTACGGGATGAGCACGGCGCCACCGAGCGCGATCGTGAAGCGCAGGATGCCCTCGTTCGAGATGTCGGCGTGCAGCGAGATCAGGCTGATCCACGTGAGCGCGATCGCGATGATCGCGAGGTCCTGGCCGAGCTTCGCCGATCGGCCGGCGCGATCCGTGAGGATGCCGCCGATCACGCCGGCGACGAGCGGCACGTAGCCCCAGTCGGTCATCGTCCAGAACAGCAGCACCGCCGCGAGCGAGACGAGCGCGGCGGGGATGATCGCGACCGGGTGCGTCGCCGTGCCCCCGGCGGCGATCGGCGATGGCTTGGCGGCGGTCGTCACGACCCCAGCCTAGGGACGACCGCCTCATCGCCCCGCCGTCGGCCGGGCGTGTGGCGGTCAGCGTGGGAGGAGCGGCAGCACGTCCTCCGAGAGCTGCTCCAGGAAGCGGCGCTGGTCGCCGCCCGGTCCGTGGAACACGAGGTGGGTGAAGCCGAGGTCCACGTAGTGGGCGATCTCGGCGGCGACGGCCGACGCATCCGACCCGACGATCCAGCGCTTCGCCACCTGCTCGATCGGCAGCTCGTCGGCGAGGCGCTGCATCTCGAGCGGGTCGTGCACGCTGTGCTTCTGCTCCTGCGTGAGCGACAGCGCCGCCCAGAAGCGGGTGTGCTGCAGGGCGGCCTCGGGATCGCGATCGTAGGAGACCTTGATCTCGATCATCCGGTCGACGTCGGCGGCGTCGCGGCCCTGCTGCTCGAGCCCCTCCTCGAGGCTCGCGACGATCGTGTCGCGGTAGTACGCGTCGCCCTTGCCCGAGGTGCAGATGTGGCCGTCGGCGAAGCGGGCGGCGTAGCGGGTGGTGGCGGGTCCGCCGCCGGCGACGTAGATGGGGATCGGCGCGTCCGGCCGGTCGTAGATCGTCGCACCGCTCGTGGCGTAGAAGTCGCCCTCGAAGTCGACGCGCTCCTCGGTCCAGAGGCGGCGCATGAGCCGCACCGACTCGCGGAGCCGCGCGAAGCGCTCCTTCAGCTCCGGGAACTCGACGCCGATCGCCTGCTCGTTCAGCGACTCCCCGGTGCCGATGCCGAGGATGAGCCGGCCCGGGTGCACCTGGCCGAGCGTCGCGAACTGCTGGGCGACGACCGCCGGGTGGTAGCGGAGCGTGGGGGTGAGCACGGAGGTGCCGAGCACGATCCGCTCGGTCCGCTCGAGGGCCATGCCGAGCCAGGCGACCGCGTTGGGCGCGTGCCCGCCGTCGTGCCGCCACGGCTGCAGGTGGTCGGAGATGAACGCGCTCTCCAGCCCCACCCGCTCGGCGACCTGCACGAGGTCGAGCAGCTCGGCCGGGGAGAACTGCTCGGCGCTGGCCTTGTATCCGTACCGCATGCGAGCCAGTCAAGCACTCGCGGCGGCTACACCTCGAGCGCGAGCATCGGCTCGTCGGGGTTGCCGAAGCGGTGCGCCGTGATGGACACCGCCTGCTCGCGCAGGAACGGGAGCAGCTCGATGCGGCCCTCGGTCGTCACCGGCCCGTCGTAGACGGCGACGCGCACGGTGCCGGCGAGCACCGCGCGCAGCTCCGGGTCGCTCCCCACGACGCGGATGCGCCGCACCGGCTCGGACACGCGCGAGAGCCCCAGCGCGTCCTCGCGGTGCACGGGCTCGAGCGCGCCGCCCGAGCGGATCCGCTCGTGGAGCTCCGCGTCGGACTCCCGCACGATCTCCTCGACGCGGAGGGGCGGGATCGGCTGCCGCGTCAGCTGCACGATGCCGCTCGGCACGTCGATCGCCGTCGAGATGCGCACGACCGCACGGGCGCGCGCGGCCGCCGCGAGCATCCGCACGAGGTCGGCCACGGTCGCGTCCTCCGCCGCGCGGATGAGCACCGCTGCGGGCCGATAGCGCAGCACGTTGCGCTCGACGCCGAGCGCGGAGACGTCCTTCGACACCCCGAACTCCTCCGCCCACCAGCGCTCGTCGCTGTTGGCACCGGCGCGCACGCGGTCGAACTCGAGGAAGTCGAGCTGCGGCGTCGCGGCCTCGATGACGGCCGCGACGCGCTTGTGCAGGCCGTGCAGCCGCACGGACTTCTTCGGCTCGGCGTGCACTGGCTCCCAGTCCACGAGCGTCGCCAGGTAGTTCGGCCCGCCCGCCTTCGCGCCGGGGCCGACCTGCGACAGCTTCCAGCCGCCGAACGGCTGCCGGCGCACGACCGCGCCCGTGATCCCGCGGTTGACGTACAGGTTGCCCGCCTGCACCTCGTCGAGCCAGTGCGCGACCTCGTCGGGGTCGAGCGAGTGGATGCCGGCCGTGAGCCCGAACTCGGTCGCGTTCTGGGCCTCGATCGCCTCCTCGAGCGTCTCGACCTCGATGAGCGACAGGTGGGGGCCGAAGAACTCCGTCAGGTGCGACATCGTGCCCGGCAGCACGGCGTCGCGGATGCCGGGCGACCAGAGCCGGCCCGACGCGTCCAGCTGCCGGGGCTCGAGCAGCCACTCCTCGCCGTCCTCGAGCGTCGTGAGCGCGCGCAGCAGATCGCCCTGCGCGGGCTCGATGAGCGGGCCGACGTGGGTGCGGGGGTCGAGGGGCGAACCCACGCGCAGCGTGCTCGCCGCATCGACGAGCTGCCGGCGGAAGCGCTCGCTGTCGCCCGCGGTGCCGACGAGGATGACGACGGATGCCGCCGAGCACTTCTGACCGGCATGCAGGAAGGCGCTGCGCACGATGTCGGCCGCCGCCAGCTCGAGGTCGGCCGAGGGCGTGACGATCACGGCGTTCTTGCCGCTCGTCTCGGCGAGGAGCGGCAGGTCGCTCCGCCACGACGTGAACCGCGCCGCGGTGTCGGTCGAGCCGGTGAGGATGAGCCTCCCGACGGCCGGATGCGCCACCAGGCGCTGCGAGAGCTCGCCCTCGTCGACATCGCACAGCACGAGCACGTCGCGGGGCACGCCCGCCTCCCACAGCGCCTCCGCGAGCACGGCCGCGCAGCGGCGGGCCTGCGGCGCGGGCTTCAGGATCACGGCGGAGCCGGTCGCGAGCGCGGCGGTGACGCCCCCGCACGCGATCGCCACCGGGAAGTTCCACGGCGGGGTGACGACGGTGAGGGCGACCGGCCGGGGCGTGGCATCCTCGACCTGCTCGAGCAGGATCGCCTGCTCGGCGTAGTAGCGCGCGAAGTCGATCGCCTCCGACACCTCGGGGTCGGCCTCGCCGATCGTCTTGCCCGTCTCGGCGAGCATGACCTCGATGAGCCGACCGCGGTAGACGCCGAGCGCCTCCGCCGCGTCGCGCAGCACCTCGGCCCGGCGCTGCGCGCCGAGCGCGGCCCACCCGGCGGCCGACTGCGCTGCCCGGTCGATGCGGCGCTCGAGCGTCGGCCAGTCCTCGATGCGGTTCATGCCGAGCGTGCGGATGCCGAGCTGCGACTCGGCGGCGCGCGCCACGACCTGCCGCCCCCAGGCGCGGTTCGGGGCGAGCGACGGATCCGTGTCTGGCTCGTTCTCAAAGCCGAGCGGATGCGCCACCGACACCGCCAGGTCGCCCAGGCGATCCTGCGTGCGGTTGGGCCGCGGCTCGCCCGCGGCGTCCTCGCGGTGCAGCAGCGCGATCGACGCCAGGAAGCGGTCGCGCTCGCGCTGCAGCACCGCCGGGTCGGCGAGGTCGAACATGCTCGACATGAAGTTCTCGCCCGCGGCGTTCTCCTCCAGCCGGCGGATCAGGTAGGCCACCGCGGCGTCGAACTGATCCGGCCGCACGACCGGGGTGTACAGGACGAGGTTCGGGAAGACCTCGCGCACGGCATCGCGGTGCTCTGCAGCCATGCCCAGCAGCATCTCCGCGTCGACGCGCTGATGCGTCCCGTGGTGGCGCGCGAGCTCGGCCGCGTACGCCAGGTCGAAGAGGTTGTGGCTCGCGACGCCGAGTCGCACCGCGAAGGCGTTCTCGGGCAGCAGCGCCTCGCGCAGCACGCGCTTGAAGTTCGCGTCGGTCGCGGCCTTCGACGGGGTGACGGCGAGCGGCCAGCCGTGCAGCGCGGCATCGACGCGCTCCATCGCGAGGTTCGCGCCCTTGACGAGCCGCACCTTGATGCCCGCCCCGCCGTCGGCACGGCGCTGCTTCGCGAACGCCGCCAGGCGGCGGTACGCGGCGAGCGCGTCGGGCAGGTACGCCTGCAGCACGATGCCGGCGTCGAGCCCCGCGAGCTCGGGCCGGGTGAGGAGGCGCTCGAAGACGGCGACCGTGAGGTCGAGGTCGCGGTACTCCTCCATGTCGAGGTTGATGAACTTCTGCGGGCTCGCCTCTGCGGCCACGCGGTAGAGCGGAAGCAGCCGCTCCACGACCTCGTCGACGGTCTCGTCGAACGCCCACAGCTGCAGCTGCGGCGCCACCGCCGACACCTTCACCGAGACGTAGTCCACGTCGCGGCGCTGCAGCAGCGCCATCGTGCCCTCGAGGCGGCTCGCGGCCTCCTCCTCGCCCAGCACGGCCTCGCCCAGCAGGTTGATGTTGAGCCGGGTGCCGTCCTCGCGCAGCTTCGCGAGCGGCCGGGCGAGCCGGTTCGGGGATGCGTCGATGACCAGGTGGGAGACCATGTCGCGCATCGCGCGCTTCACGAGCGGGATGACGAGCCGGGGCGTGACGATGCCGAAGCCGCCTCCGACCGTGACGCCGAGCTTGAGGTACCAGTCGAGGAAGCCCGGGATGTCGCGGCTGAGCGCCTCGAAGTTGCGGGCGCTCACCCGGGGATCCTCCGGGCGCACGACCCGGTCGACGAAGCCGATGGCGAAGTCGAGGCCCGCCGGGTCCTTGAGCAGGCCGGCGAGCCGCTCCGCGGCCTTGTCGGGCTTGGCGCGGCTCGGCCGCGCGGCCCAGCCGCGCACCCGCTCCACCGCCGCGAGCGCGAAGGGATCCTGCGACTCGGCCTCGGTCAGCTCGACGGGCTGCGGCGTCGTCGCGGGCGTCGCGGCGAGCGGATTCGGGACGGGGATCGCCGGCGGCGAGGAGGGTGCGGGTGCCGGGGGCTCGGGGTCCGGGACGGGCGCAGGGTCCGGCACGGGCGCAGGGTCCGGCACGGGCGCAGGGTCCGGGACGGGCACAGGGTCCGGCACGGGCACAGGGTCCGGCACTGGCGCGGGGTCCGGCACGGGCGCGGGGTCCGGGACGGGCGCAGTGTCCGGGACGGGCGCAGGCGCAGGCGCGGGCGCAGGCGCAGGCTCCTGCTCGCGCATCGGCGAGACGGTGTGCCGCGCCCTCGCCGCAGCATCCCGCGCGTCCGACCTCGGGACGCCGTCCACCGGCGCGACGGGCGTGGCGACGGCCGCGGACGTCGCGTGGCCGACCTCGGACGGCGGCAGGGGGTCGTCCGCGAGCGGGTCGTCCGCGAGCTGCTCGTCCACGACCTCGACGTCGTCGTCGGGCGCGAGCGCCGGTCCGCCGGTGCTGTGCTCGATGTCGGCGCGGCGGACCGCGTCGGCGATCAGCGCGTCGAAGTCGTCCCTGCGCTGCTCACCCATGCCGCATATCGTATGCGTGCGGGCTCTCGAGGCCGATGGACGCCGCACGTGCGGACGACCCCGGCACTGCGCATCCGCCGGACCAGGAGGAGGCACCATGCCGCGCGTCGCCATCATCGGCGGGGGCCACAACGGGCTCACCGCAGCCGCCTACCTCGCCCGCGCGGGCGTCGACGTGACCGTGCTCGAGCGGCTGCCGCACGTGGGCGGCGCCGCGGTGTCGGCGCACGCGTTCGACGGGCTCGACGCGCGGCTGTCGCGATACTCCTACCTCGTGAGCCTGCTGCCCGAGCGGATCATCCGCGACCTCGGGCTCGACGTGCGGCTCGCCCGCCGCCGCTACTCGTCGTACACGCCGGCGCCCGGCACTGACCGCGGCCTGCTC
The DNA here is from genome assembly GCA_031178105.1 of Agrococcus sp. Taxonomy (GTDB): domain Bacteria; phylum Actinomycetota; class Actinomycetes; order Actinomycetales; family Microbacteriaceae; genus Agrococcus. The sequence continues at coordinate 13,507 of JAPSJX010000043.1, forward strand.
ATCGACACCGCCGACGCGACCGCGACGCGGGCGTCGTTCGCGGCGATCGGCGCCGCCGACGACGCCGAGCGCTTCGCGGCGTTCTACGGCCGCACCACCCGCCTCGCCGCCGCGCTCTTCCCGACGCTGACCGAGCCGCTCCCGACGCGCGCTGCGGTGCGGGAGGCGGCGGGCGCGGCATCGGCGTGGTCGGAGGTGGTCGACGCACCGATCGCCGACGCGATCGAGCGCGCCGTCGGCCACGACCTCGTGCGCGGCGTGATCGCGACGGATGCGCTCATCGGCACGTTCGCCGCTCTGGACGACCCGGGGCTGGAGCAGAACCGCTGCCTGCTGTACCACGTGATCGGCGGCGGCACCGGCGACTGGGACGTGCCGATCGGCGGCATGGGGCAGGTCTCGGGCGAGCTCGAGATCGCCGCGCGGCAGGCTGGGGCGACCGTGCTCACGGGTGTCACCGTGACCCGTGTCACGCCCGACGCCGAGGTGACGTGGAGCGAGCACATCGGGGGTCTCGCGACCGGCTCCGAGGGCCTGCCGACCGGCACCGAGCTGACCGCGCAGTTCGACCTCGTGCTCTCGGCCGTCGCGCCGCACGTGCTCGGGCAGCTGCTCGGCGACGAGGCGGATGCGGTGGCGCGACCCGAGGGCGCGCAGGTCAAGGTGAACATGCTGCTCTCGCGGCTCCCCCGGCTGCGCGACGGCGTCTCGCCCGAGGCGGCGTTCGGCGGCACGTTCCACAGCAACGAGGGCTACGCGCAGCTCGGCCGCGCGTTCGCCGAGGCGGCCGGCGGCCGCATCCCCGACCCGCTGCCGTGCGAGGTCTACTGCCACTCGCTCACGGATCCGTCGATCCTCGGGGCCGACCTGCAGGCATCCGGCGCGCAGACGCTCACCGCCTTCGGGCTGCACGTGCCCGACCGGCTGCTCACCCGCGAGACGAACGAGCAGCTGCGCGACGAGCTGGAGCGCGCGGTGGTCGCATCGCTCGACACCGTGCTCGCGGAGCCGATCCGGCCGCTGCTGCTCGAGGCCGCCGGCGGGCCGGCGATCGAGACGAGGACGACGCTCGACGTCGAGGACGCGCTCGCGATGCCGGGTGGCAACATCTTCCACGGGCCGCTGTCGTGGCCGTGGCTCGAGCAGGAGGCGACGTCGGTCTCCGAGGCGTGGGGCGTCGAGACGCGGCATCCGCGGATCCTCATGGCCGGGTCGGGCGCACGCCGCGGCGGCGCCGTCTCGGGCATCGGCGGGCACAACGCGGCGCACGCCGCGCTCGAGCTGCTGCGCCCCTGACCCAGGCCCCAGCCCCCATCCCCCATCCGGTATTGCAGGCTCAGCGGCGGCCTGGCGGGATATTCCCGCCCGGTGGCCGCTCAGCCTGCAACAACGGTGTCGCGCCCTGGCGTCGATGCACGGCGCGCGCCCACGGGCTGGGAGGATCGTCCGATGCACAAGGTGCTGCTCTACTACCGCTTCACGCCCATCGCCGACCCCGAGGCGGTGCGGCTGTGGCAGCACGCGCTCGCGAGCTCGCTCGGGGTCACCGGTCGCATCCTCATCTCGCCGCACGGCATCAACGGCACCGTCGGCGGCGAGCTGGATGCGTGCAAGCGCTACGCGCGCGCGACCCGCGAGTACTCCGGGTTCCGCGGCATGGACATCAAGTGGTCGACCGGCACCGGCGACGACTTCCCGCGCCTCACGGTGAAGGTGCGCGAGGAGATCGTCACGTTCGGGGCCCCGGACGAGCTCGAGGTCGATGCCGACGGCGTGGTCGGCGGCGGCACCCACCTGCAGCCGGCCGACCTGCACCGACTGATGGACGAGCGGGACGACGTCGTGCTGCTGGACGGGCGCAACCGCTTCGAGGCGGACATCGGCCGCTTCGAGGGCGCGATCGTGCCCGACGTCGAGACGACGCGCGAGTTCGTCGAGCTGCTCGACTCGGGCGCCTACGACCACCTCAAGGACACGCCGGTCGTCACCTACTGCACGGGCGGCGTGCGCTGCGAGGTGCTCTCGTCGCTCATGACGAAGCGGGGCTTCCGCGAGGTGTACCAGCTCGACGGCGGCATCGTGCGCTACGGCGAGACGTTCGGCAACGCCGGCCTCTGGCAGGGCTCGCTCTACGTCTTCGACGAGCGCCGGACGATGGACTTCGGCACCGGCGCCGCGATCCTCGGCACCTGCGTGCGCTGCGGCGCCGCGACGAGCGGGATGGGCAACTGCGCCGTGTGGTCGTGCCGCAAGCAGGTGACGACGTGCCACGTATGCGAGCCCGCCTGCGCCGTGCACGCGGTGGCGGCCTGACGCACCGGCAGACCCCGCCACTACGCTGACCGCATGGGCGACGACGACATGGGTGGCGGCGACATCGGCGCTGGCGCCATCCGCATCCGCGAGGCGACGACCGCTGACGCGGCGGTGCTGCTGCCGCTCTTCGCCGCCCATCGCGGCGCCGACGAGCCGGACGAGAAGGTCGATCGCTACCGCGAGCGCCTCGGATCGCTCGTCGACAACCACGCCCACCACATCGTCGTCGCCGAGCTGGGCGGCCGGGTGATCGGCTAC
>JAPSJX010000091.1 GCA_031178105.1 Agrococcus sp.
GCGATCTGCGCGCTGTCGAGCAGGCCCTGCGCGAGCGAGCTCCAATCGCCGGGGTCCGGCGCGTCGGGGCCGCCGACCGCGCGGCGTGCGGCGTGCTCGGCGTGGTCGAAGGCCTGCGTCGCCCGTCGCACCGCGTCGCGGTAGGCGGCGAAGTCGGCCGGAGCGGTGCGCGCGTCCGGCGCCGCGGGGCGCAGCTCGAGCGCGAGCCGCTGCTCGCGCAGGAAGGCCTGCAGCGCCGGCGACGACGCGTCGGTCATGGCCGGGTACTCGATCGCCTTCGCCGGATCGGTCTCGTACGCCATCCACCTCGCGGTGAGCGCGTCGTGCTCGGCGCGCAGCCGTGCGAGCGGCATCGCCTCCGCCGGCGCGCTCCCGGCAGGCATGGTCGCCCGCGCTGCCTGCACCGACGCACGGCGGGCGCGCAGGTCGGCGACGGCCGCCTTCGCGGCTCGCTCAGCCGCCTGCAGCCGGCGCTTCGCCTCGAGCACGCCGCCGCTCGAGCCGCGATCGGCCGATCGCTCCGCCTGCGCGCGCAGCAGCTCGGCCCGCGCGACCTTCACCTGCGCGCGCACGCGCGCGAGGGCGTGCTGCGACTCGCGCACGTCGTGGAGCGCGGCGTCGAGCTCGAGCCGCCGGCCCGCCGGACCGCGCCTGCGGCGACCCGCGATGCCGATCGCTCCCGCGCCAGCCGCCGCTCCGGCAGGCGCCAGCCACCACCACTCGGCAGCGAGCACCAGCACCGCATCCACGGCACCATCGTAGGCGGGGCCGGCGCCGGACGGGCGCTGCGCTGCTGCGACCCCGCTCTGCCTCGGCTGTGGGAAACCGCAGACGATCGCGGCATCCTTGTGTGCGGTGCGCACGCATCCGTCATGCATCGCCGCCTAGGCTGAGTGACCATGCCCCGCATCACCAAGGTCCTCATCGCCAATCGCGGCGAGATCGCCGTCCGCATCATCCGAGCCGCGCGGGACGCGGGCATCGGCTCGGTCGCCGTCTACGCCGAGCCCGACCGCGACGCGCAGCACGTGCACCTCGCCGATGAGGCGTACTCGCTGACGGGCGCGACGAGCGCCGAGAGCTACCTCGTGATCGACAAGATCCTCTCCGTCGCGCGCCGCTCGGGTGCCGACGCGGTGCACCCCGGCTACGGCTTCCTGGCCGAGAACGCCGACTTCGCCCGCGCGTGCATCGACGCCGGGCTCATCTGGATCGGCCCGAGCCCGACCGCGATCGAGCAGCTCGGCGACAAGGTCTCCGCGCGCCGCATCGCCGAGTCCGTCGGCGCTCCGCTCGCGCCGGGCACCATCAACCCCGTCGCGGGCGCCGACGAGGTGCTGGAGTTCGTCGACCAGCACGGGCTGCCCGTCGCGATCAAGGCGGCGTTCGGCGGCGGCGGTCGTGGGCTGAAGGTCGCCCGCACCCGCGAGGAGGTCGAGCAGCAGTTCGACTCCGCCACGCGCGAGGCCGTGGCCGCGTTCGGCCGCGGCGAGTGCTTCGTCGAGAAGTACCTCGACAAGCCCCGGCACGTCGAGACCCAATGCCTCGCCGATGCGCACGGGAACGTCGTGGTCGTGTCGACCCGCGACTGCTCGCTGCAGCGCCGGCACCAGAAGCTCGTCGAGGAGGCGCCCGCGCCCTTCATCTCCGCCGCGCAGGATGCGGAGCTCCGCCGCGCGTCGAAGGAGATCCTGCGTGCCGCCGAGTACGTCGGTGCCGGCACGTGCGAGTTCCTCATCGGCGCCGACGGCACGATCTCGTTCCTCGAGGTGAACACGCGCCTGCAGGTCGAGCACCCGGTCTCCGAGGAGGTCACGGGCATCGACCTCGTGCGCGAGCAGTTCCGCATCGCCGAGGGCGAGGCGCTCGGCTACGACGACCCCGAGGTGCGCGGCCACTCGATCGAGTTCCGCATCAACGGCGAGGACGCGGGCAGCGGGTTCATGCCCCAGCCCGGACCGGTGCGCATCTTCCGCGCCCCGACCGGCCCCGGCATCCGCATCGACTCCGGCGTCGTCGCGGGCGACGTGATCGGCGGCAACTTCGACTCCATGCTCGCGAAGCTCATCGTCACCGGCCGCGACCGCGCCGAGGCGCTCGAGCGATCGCGCCGCGCGCTCGCCGAGTTCGAGGTCGAAGGGCTGCCGACCGTGCTGCCGTTCCACCGCCGCATCGTCGACCACCCGGCGTTCGCGCCCGCGGACGGGACGGCCTTCTCGGTCTACACGTCGTGGATCGAGTCGGAGTTCGAGAACGACATCCCGGCCTGGGGTGGCGAGCCCGGTGAGCTCGGCGGCCCCGAGCCGCGCCGCACGGTGGTGGTCGAGGCCGACGGCAAGCGGATCGCCGTCTCGATGCCCAAGCGCCTCTTCTCCGACACGAAGGATGCGAAGGGCCCCGCGCCTCGTCGCACCCGTGGGACGGTCGCCGGCGGCGCCGGCTCCGGCTCGATCGTGTCGCCGATGCAGGCGACCGTCGTGAAGGCGGCCGTGGCGGAGGGCGACCGAGTCGTGGCGGGCGACCTGCTCGTGGTGCTCGAGGCGATGAAGATGGAGCAGCCTCTCTCCTCCCCGATCGACGGCGTCATCAGCGCGATCGATGCGCCGGTCGGCAAGACCGTGCCCTCGGGCCACCTGCTCGTCAGCATCACCCCCGACGCGGCCTAACCCCGCGCCCCCTCCCGCGCCCTTCCGTTCCGTCATTGCAGGCTCTGCGCCGAGCGGGCGCGCTCATCGCGCTGCAGCGGCGCTGAGCCTGCAATGGAGGACGCGGGGATGGGTCAGCCGGCGGTGACGGCGCGGCGGTGCCGGCCGGCGCGGACGACGGCGAGGATGCTCTCCATCACGCGCTCCGGCTCGAGCACGAGCTCGCGGTAGGCCACGCGCAGCACGACGTACCCGCGCGCCTGCAGCTCGCGATCGAGCCTCCGGTCGCGCTCGAAGCCGGCGACCGTCGCGTGGTGCTCCCGCCCGTCGACCTCGACCAGGAGGCTCTTCCCGATGCGGACGTCGGCGCGGTAGAGGCCCGGGATCACGACCTGCGTCTCGAAGGCGATGCCTGCCGCTCGCAGGTGCCAGTGCAGGATGCTCTCGCCGCCGGCGCCCGCACCGGCGTCGAGGCAACCAGCGAGCACCGCGCCGCGCGGCAGCGCCCGGATGGCGTCGCGCAGCCAGCGCTCGGTCGCGCGCCGCTGCTCGAGCACGGAGTCGAGCACCGCGAGCGCGAGCTGCGGCGGCTGGCACTCGACGACGTGCTGGACGATCTCGCGCAGGGTCTGGCGGGCCATGGCCGGGGCGCGGGTGCGGTCGCGCCAGTGCAGCACGACGGCGTCGTCCTCCGCCGGCGGTGGCCCTCCTCGCACGCGCGCGTTCAGACGACCGCCGTTGCCCGGCACCGCCACGTGCAGGCGCCTGTCGTCCCAGACCCAGACGCCGATCGCGGCCGCCGCGGAGATGCACGTCAGCTGCCCGCGGATGCGGACCGCCTCCACGAGCCGCCGATCCGCGGCCGGCACGGAGTACCAGCCGCGCCTGACGTGGTGCACGCGCCCGAGCCGGCGGGCGGTGGTGATCACGTCGAGCGTGATGCCGACCGCTCGCAGCTGCTCGAGCGAGGCGACGCCTCCGAGCTGCTCGATGCGCGCTGCGGGCTCCATCCCCGCAGGATCGCGGCTCGCGTCCGTCGGCAGTGGCGACCGGCGCTCCCCCTGTGGGCGCATCCGTCGCCCTCCCTCCCCGGCCCTCCGTCATCGCAGGCCCAGCGCCGCGCCGGCCGCGGGGTTGGGGGGCGGGGGGGGGGGGGGGGCGGAGGGAGGGGGGGGGGGGGGGGGGGGGGCGCC
>JAPSJX010000044.1 GCA_031178105.1 Agrococcus sp.
CATGCTCGACAGCCCCCGCGCGCCCCGCGTGCGAGAGGCTGCGAGACTCCAGCAGCGAGCAGCCCGGTCATCGACCGGGCTGTTCCTGTTGGAGGGCCCCGCGTCGCTCGACGAGGCGGTGCGCTGGCAGCCCGCGCAGCTCGTCGAGGTCTTCGTCACCGACGCCGCGCGCGAGCGCCACGCCGACCTGCTCGAGCGCGCGGCGCAGCACGCGACCGTGACCGCCGTCTCCGACCGGGCGCTCGCCGCGCTCGCCGACACGGTGCACCCGCAGGGCGTCGTCGCCGTCGCGCGCCAGTCGCCGGTGCGGCTCGAGGACGCCATCGCGCGCGCCGCGGCCGTGGAGCATCCGCTCGTCGCGATCCTCCACGAGGTGCGCGACCCCGGGAACCTCGGCACCATCCTGCGCGCGGCGGACGCCGCGGGCGCATCGGCGGTCATCGTCACCGCCAACTCCGTCGACCCCTACGCGCCGAAGGTCGTGCGCGCGACGACCGGGTCGCTCTTCCACGTCGACATCGCGGTCGGCGCCACCACGCTGCAGGCCGTCGAGGCCGCCGCCGCAGCGGGCCTCTCGGTGCTCGCGGCCGACGTATCGGGGGAGGACCTCGTCGCGCTGCAGGCGGAGGGCGTGCTCGCCCGGCCCACCGCCTGGCTGTTCGGCAACGAGGCGCGCGGGCTCGACGCGGCGACGCTCGCCCTCGCCGATCGCGCAGCGCGGCTGCCCGTCTACGGCAGCGCGGAGTCGCTCAACCTGGCGACCGCCGCATCCGTCTGCCTGTACCAGAGCGCATTCGCCCAGCGCCTGCGCTGATGGGCGGCATGTAACCGTTTCGTTGCGATCGGACAGCGCCCCGTCGGGGCGTCCATAGGTCGTGCTTTGATGACGGCATGCAGCCCCTCGTCGAGCTCGACCACGTGAACAAGCACTACGGCGACCTCCACGTGCTGAACGACATCAACGTCTCGGTGCCCAAGGGCCAGGTCGTCGTCGTCATCGGGCCGTCGGGCTCCGGCAAGTCGACCTTCTGCCGCGCGATCAACCGGCTCGAGACGATCGACGACGGCGAGATCCGCATCGACGGCGTGAAGCTCCCGTCCGAGGGCAAGGCGCTCGCGCAGCTGCGTGCCGACGTCGGCATGGTGTTCCAGTCGTTCAACCTCTTCGCCCACAAGTCGATCCTCGAGAACGTCACGCTCGGCCCCATCAAGGTGCGCGGCAAGAAGCGCAAGGAGGCCGAGGAGCACGCGATGTCGCTGCTGGAGCGCGTCGGCATCGCCAACCAGGCGCACAAGATGCCCGCCCAGCTGTCGGGCGGCCAGCAGCAGCGCGTCGCGATCGCGCGGTCGCTCGCCATGGAGCCCAAGCTCATGCTCTTCGACGAGCCGACGAGCGCGCTCGACCCCGAGATGATCACCGAGGTGCTCGACGTCATGGTCGAGCTCGCCCACGGCGGCATGACGATGATCACGGTCACCCACGAGATGGGCTTCGCACGGAAGGCCGCCGACCGCGTGCTCTTCATGGCCGACGGCAAGGTGCTCGAGGACTCCACCCCGGAGTCGTTCTTCTCGGACCCGCAGACCGCGCGCGCCAAGGACTTCCTCTCGAAGATCCTCACCCACTGACCCCTTCCACAGCACCACCACTCAAGGAGAAGCACCCATGCGCACCAAGCTGACGCTGGGCGTGGCCGCCTTCGCGGTCCTCGCCCTCACCGCCTGCGGCGGCCCCGCAGGCACGACGTCGACCGAGGCACCCGAGGAGACCGGCGGCGCCAGCGGCACCGGCGACGGCGCCACGAGCGAGCACCCCTACGGCCTCGAGGTCGCCGAGGCGCCCGAGTTCGAGGCCGGCACCACGATGGCCGAGCTCTCGGAGGCCGGCGCCATCACGATCGGCACGAAGTTCGACCAGCCGCTCTTCGGCCTCGTCGGCCCGGACGGCGCGCCCGAGGGCTTCGACGTGGCCGTCGGCTCGCTCGTCGCGGCCGAGCTCGGCATCCCCTTCGAGGGCATCGAGTGGACCGAGACCGTCTCGGCGAACCGCGAGACGTTCATCGAGAACGGCACCGTCGACCTCGTCGCGGCGACCTACACGATCAACGACGCCCGCAAGGAGAAGATCGACTTCGCCGGCCCCTACTACGAGGCCGGCCAGGCGCTCATGGTGCTGAGCGGCAACCCGGAGGGCCTCACCGGGCCCGACGACGTCGCCGGACTCTCGGTCTGCTCCGTCGAGGGCTCGACCCCGGCTGCCCGCATCGTCGACGAGTACGGCGCGGTGCTGCAGGCGACGGACACCTACTCCAACTGCCTCGACCCGCTGCGCAACGGCCAGGTCGTCGCAGTCACGACCGACAACGTGATCCTCGCGGGCTTCGTCGACCAGAACGCCGGCGAGTTCGAGCTCGTGAACGACGGAGAGACCTTCACCGAGGAGCCGTACGGCCTCGGCATCACCAAGGGCGACGACGCGTTCCGCGACTGGATCAACGACGTGCTCGAGGAGGCCGTCGCCGACGGCACGATGGACTCGCTGTGGGAGCAGACGGCCGGCACGGTCCTGCCCACGCCCGAGTTCCCGGCGCCCGACCGCTACTGATCGATCACCGGATCCGGGTGCGGGGGGCTCTCCTCCCGCACCCGGTGGCCGGATGAGGGACTGATGCAAGCAATCCTCGAGAACTGGCCGCTCTGGCTGCAGGGCATGGGCGCGACGCTGCTGCTGACCGCGGTCGTCACGCTCATCGGCCTCCCGATCGGCATCCTGCTCGCCGGCATGCGCGTCTCGCCCGTCGCCGCGCTGCGCGTCGTCGCAGCGGTGTGGACGGAGGTCGCGCGCAACACGCCCCTCACCCTCGTCTTCTTCTTCACCGCGTTCGTGCTGCCGAAGCTCGGCATCGTCCTCGACTTCACGCTCGGCGCGGTCATCGCCCTCACGTACTACACGAGCGCGTTCTTCGGTGAGGCCGTGCGCTCGGGCATCAACTCCGTGCCGATGGGCCAGGCCGAGGCGTCCCGCTCCATCGGGCTCGGCTTCGGGCAGACCATGAGCCTCGTCGTGCTGCCGCAGGCGTTCCGCAGCGTGCTGCCCCCGGTCATCAACGTCGTCATCGCACTCGTCAAGAACACGTCCGTCGCGATGGGCTTCTTCGTCTTCGTGCTCGTCTCCGTGGCCCAGCGCCTCTCGAACCAGTACGGCGACCAGAGCCTGCAGATCTTCGTCGGCATCGCGCTGAGCTACCTCATCATCACGGTGCCGCTCGGCCAGCTCGTCGACGCCCTCGAGCGCAAGTGGAGCGTGCAGCGATGAGCGGCTCCGTCCTCTTCGACGCGCCGGGACCCAGCGCGATCCGCCGGTCGCGCATCCTCTCGGTCGTCTTCGCCGTCGTCGCGGTCGTGGCGCTCGCCCTCGCGGCCTACCAGCTGTGGCTCGGCGGCGCCTTCTACCAGGACCGCTGGGACATCTTCCAGGACCCGCAGCTGTGGTTCGGCGCGCGCGGCCTCATGGTCGGCCTCGGCACGACCCTCTCGATCGCCGGCATCGCCGCGGTGGGTGCGATCATCCTCGGCGTCGTCTTCTCGATCATGCGCAACGCGACGAAGGCCTGGGTGCGCGTGCCGACGACGATCGTGCTCGAGTTCTTCCGCGGCATGCCCGTGCTGCTGATGATGCTGTTCATCCTCATCGTGTTCTCGACGGGTGCCTACTGGGCGGTCGTCTGGGCGCTCGTCGTCTACAACGGCGCGATCATCGGCGAGGCCCTCCGCGCCGGCATGAAGTCGCTGCCGAAGGGCCAGCGCGAGAGCGGCCTGGCCATCGGCCTCACGCCGCTGCGCACGACGCTCGAGATCGAGCTGCCGCAGGCGTTCCGCATCATGCTGCCGATCATCCTGGCGCAGCTCATCGTGCTGCTGAAGGACACGTCGCTCGGCTACATCGTCGGCTCGCCGGAGATCATCCGCATCGGTCGTCAGCTCGTGGACTTCTACGACCGCCAGGGCGGGCCGTACGCGCTCTCGATGTTCTTCGTGATGCTCGCCATCTTCCTCGCGATCAACCTCAGCCTCTCGGCGCTCGTCCGCCTGCTCGCGCGGCGCATGCAGCGCCCGCGGCGCGGCGGCCCGAACCTCGACGGCACCAAGACCGAGGCGATCCCGGTGTCCACCCAGATGCTGCGCGAGATCAAGGATCCGCAGGCCGAGGTCACGCGCCTGCCCGGTGCGGGCATGCCGGGCGGCGGGGGCTGACGTCGCACCGCCGGTAGGATCGTCGGGTGCCAACCCCTGACGATCCCGCCGGCCTCGGCGCGCGCGTCGACGCCGCGGTGACCGCGGCGCTCGCCGCGATCGACGCCGCCTCGACGACCGCCGACCTGCAGGCCGCGAAGACCGCCCACAACGGACAGGGCAGCGAGCTCGCGTCGCTCAACGCGGGCCTCCGCGACATCCCGCCCGCCGACCGCAAGGCCGCCGGCCAGACGATCGGCGCGGGTCGCGCGCAGGTCGCCGATGCGATCGCGGCCCGGCAGGCGGAGCTCGCGCTCGTCGAGGAGGCCGCGCAGCTCGAGGCCGAGCGCGTCGACGTCACGGCGCTGCCGCGCATCCGCGCGCGCGGCGGCCGGCATCCGCTCACGATGCTCATGGACGAGATGAGCGACGTCTTCGTCGCGATGGGCTGGGAGGTCGCCGAGGGACCCGAGCTCGAGCACGAGTGGTACAACTTCGACGCGCTGAACGTCGACCCCGACCACCCCGCCCGCAGCGAGTCGGACACCTTCTACGTCGCGCCCGCCGACCGCCACATGGTGCTGCGCACGCAGACGAGCCCCGTGCAGGTGCGCTCGCTGCTGACGCGCGAGCTGCCCACGTACATCGTCGCCCCGGGCCGCGTGTACCGCACCGACGACATCGACGCCACGCACCTGCCCGTCTTCACGCAGCTCGAGGGGCTCGCCGTCGACCGGGGCATCACGATGGCCAACCTGCGCGGCACGCTCGAGCACCTCGCGCGCGCCATGTTCGGCGAGGAGGCCAAGATCCGCCTGCGTCCGAACTACTTCCCCTTCACGGAGCCGAGCGCCGAGATGGACGTCTGGCACCCCGGGATGCGGGGCGGTGCGCGCTGGGTGGAGTGGGGCGGCTGCGGCATGGTGAACCCGAACGTGCTCCGCGCCGCCGGCGTCGACCCAGAGGTCTACTCGGGCTTCGCGTTCGGCATGGGCATCGAGCGCACGCTGCAGTTCCGCTACCTGCTCGACGACATGCGCGACATGATCGAGGGCGACGTCCGCTTCACGGAGCAGTTCGGGATGGTGATCTGATGCGGATCCCGCTGTCATGGCTCGGGGAGCTCGTCGAGCTGCCGAAGGACGACACCGCCGACTGGCTGCACGCGACGCTCGTGCGCGTCGGCTTCGAGGAGGAGGCCGTCCACGGCGGCGAGCTCCGGGGCCCGATCGTCGTCGGCCGGGTGCGCTCCATCGAGGAGGAGCCCCAGAAGAACGGCAAGACGATCCGCTGGTGCCAGGTGGACGTCGGCGAGGAGCACGGCGGCGTGCGCGGCATCGTCTGCGGCGCGCTCAACTTCGTCGAGGGCGACCGCGTCGTCGTGACGCTCCCCGGCTCGGCGCTGCCCGGCGGCTTCGAGATCGCGGCACGCAAGACCTACGGCCACGTCTCCGACGGCATGATCGCCTCGGAGCGGGAGCTCGGCCTCGGGGACGACCACGACGGCATCATGCGCCTCGACCCCCTCGGCATCGCCGGCGAGATCGGCGACGACGCCCTGGCGATCCTCGGCCTCGACGACCAGGCCGTCGAGATCAACGTCACGCCCGACCGCGGCTACGCGCTCTCGCTCCGCGGCATCGCGCGCGAGGTCGCCTCGGCGACGAGCCAGGCCTTCCGCGATCCGGCGGCGATCGACACGGGCACCGGCTCCGGCTTCCCGGTCGAGCTGCGCGACGAGGCACCGATCCGCGGCCGCGCCGGCTGCTCGCGCTTCGTCGCGCGCGTCGTGCGGGGCATCGACCCGGCCCGGCCGACGCCGGCGTGGATGGTGTCCCGGCTGCGCCTCGCGGGCATCCGCTCGATCTCGCTCCCCGTCGACATCACGAACGCCGTCATGCTCGAGCTCGGCCAGCCCATCCACGGCTACGACCTCGGCAAGCTGCGCGGCGGCATCGTCGTGCGTCGCGCGGCAGCGGGGGAGCGGCTCACGACGCTCGACGGCGCTGACCGCGCGCTCTCGACCGAGGACCTCCTCATCACCGACGACCGCGGCGCGATCGGCCTGGCCGGCGTGATGGGCGGTGCGGAGACCGAGATGGACGCGTCGACCACCGATGTGCTCATCGAGGCGGCCACCTTCGACGGCGTCTCGATCGGCCGCACCGCGCGTCGCCACAAGCTGTTCTCGGAGGCCTCGAAGCGCTACGAGCGCGGGGTGGACCCCGCCGTCGCGGCCGCCGCCGCCGAGCGCGTCGCGCAGCTGCTCGCCGAGCTGGCAGGCGGGACGATCGACGAGCTGGGCGCCGACATCGGCGACGTGCCGGAGATGGCGCCGATCGCGATCCCGGTCGGCTACTGGAGCAGCTACACCGGCGCCGACTACACGGCCGAGGAGGCGCGCGATGCGCTCGAGCGCATCGGTGCCGAGGTCGCCGAGGCAGCGGATGCCTGGACGGTCACGCCGCCCACGTGGCGCCGCGACCTCGTGGACCGCGAGGGCCTCGTGGAGGAGGTCGCCCGCATCGTCGGGTTCGACCGCATCCCCTCGGTGCTGCCCGTCGCGCCCCCCGGGCGCGGCTACACGCGACAGCAGCGGCTGCGCCGTCGCGTCGCCGACGCCCTCGCGTCGTCCGGGCTCACCGAGGTGCTCGTCGCGCCGTTCGTGAGCGAGCCGCAGGCGCGCCTGACCGGCGCAGAGCCGGTGCGGCTCGAGAACCCGCTCGACGGCGAGCGCGCCTGGCTGCGCACCGCGCTGCTGCCCGGCATGCTCGACACCGCGCACCGCAACCTCGGCCGCGGACTCACCGACCTCGCGCTCTTCGAGCTCGGCCGCGTGTTCCACGCCGTCGACGGGCAGGGGACCGAGTCGCTGCCGGGCGCCGCGACGCGCCCGGACGACGCGGCGCTCGCCGAGCTGGACCGCCTGCCCGCGCAGCCCGACCACGCGGCCGTGCTGCTCGTGGGGGAGCGGGTGCGCAAGCAGCCCGGCGTGGCCGCCGAGCGCTACGGCATCGCCGACGCGGTCGAGGCCGCGGAGCGCATCGCGCGCACGCTCGGCCTCGAGCTCGAGCTCCGGCAGGCCGAGCGACCCTGGCTGCACCCGGGCCGCACGGCCGAGCTGCTGCTGGGCGAGACGGTGGTGGGGGTGGCGGGCGAGCTGCTGCCGTCCGTCGCCGCCGCCGCGGACCTGCCGCGCGTCGTCGCGGTCGCAGAGCTCGACCTCGGCCTGCTCGTCGCACGAGCTCGCGTCAGCCTCGACACGCAGCGCATCGCGCCGGTGCCGGCCGCGACGCAGGACCTCTCGGTCGTCGTGGCCGTCGGCGTCCCCGCCGGTGACGTGCGGCGAGCCGTGCGCGACGGCGCCGGTGCGCTGCTCGAGCACATCGCGCTCGTCGACGACTACCGCGGTGCCGGCCTCGGCGAGGGCGAGAAGTCGCTCACGTTCGCGCTGCGGTTCCGCGCGGACGACCGGACGCTCACGGCCGCCGAGGCATCCGCGGCGAAGCTCGCGGGCCTCGCCGTCGCGAGCGAGCGGCACGGTGCTCGGCTGCGGGAGTAGCGCGGGCCACCGGTAGCATGCCGCGCGTGGTCGAGATCCTGGTGCGCGGCGAGGCCGTCGAGCGAGCGGCGGCCGAGCGCGCCACCGTCACCGTGCAGTCGCGGTGGCAGGCGGATGCGCCCGACGAGGCCATGGCCCAGGTCGCGGCGGCGCACGGTCGGATCGCGGCCGAGGTGGAGGCGTTCGCGGCCTCGCGCGCGGTCGAGTCGTGGCACGCAGACCGCGTCTGGATCTCGCACCATCGCGAGTGGGTGGGAGAGGGCCAGCCGCAGCGGCTCGTCTTCACCGCGTCCGCCTCCGTCACCGCGACCTTCGTCGACCTCCCGGCGCTCGGCGCATGGCTCGGCGACCTCGGCGCGCAGCAGGAGCACGAGGTCGGCGGCATCCACTGGTCGCTCGCCGAGCAGACGGCGCGCGACCTGGCGACCCGCGCCCGAGCGGGAGCCATCGCCGACGCCGTCGCGCGAGCCGCGGACTACGCGGGTGCCGCGCGCCTCGGCGCGCCTGTCATCACGAGCATCCGCGAGCCCGGGACGACCGCACCTCGGCCGCCGTCGGGCGCTGCGCGGGGCATCGAGCTCATGGCGGCGAGCGACGCGGGCGCCGGCATCGAGCTCTCCGCGGGCGAGCTCGAGGTCCGCGCAGCCGTCGACGTGGCCTTCGCGGCGGAAGCGGATCGGCCGGGCGGCTAGCCTGGGAGCATGAGCCTCTCCGTCGCCGTCGCAGGCGCGAGCGGATACGCGGGAGGCGAGCTGCTGCGGCTGCTCGCCCAGCACCCCGAGCTGGAGGTGCGCACCGTCACGGCGCACGCCAACACCGGGCAGCCCCTCGTCTCCGTCCACTCCAACCTGCGCTCCCTCGCCGCGCTGACCTTCCAGGAGACGACCGCGGAGGTGCTCGCGGGCCACGACGTCGTCTTCCTCGCGCTCCCGCACGGGCACTCGGCCGGCATCGCAGCGCAGCTGCCCGAGTCGACGCTCGTGGTCGACGCGGGCGCGGACCACCGGCTGCTCGACGCGACGGACTGGCAGCGGTACTACGACACCGAGCACGCCGGCACCTGGCCCTACGGCATGCCGGAGCTGATCCTCGCCGACGGCGGCCGTCAGCGCCGCGAGCTGCGCGCGGCCCGCCGCATCGCGGTGCCGGGCTGCAACGCCACCGCGGTCACGCTCGCCGCGGCGCCCGGGATCGCCGCGGGCCTCATCGATCCGACGGCGCTCACCTCGGTGCTCGCGGTGGGATCCTCCGGTGCCGGCCGCGCCGCGAAGACGAACCTGCTCGCCGCCGAGCTGACCGGCTCCGCGACGCCCTACGGCGTCGGCGGCACCCACCGCCACCTGCCGGAGATCGCGCAGAACCTGCGCGCGGTCGGCGCCGGCGAGATCCGCCACTCCTTCACGCCCGTCCTCGTGCCGATGACGCGCGGCATCCTCGCCACCGTGACCGCGCCGCTCGTCGGCGATGCGACGCCGGACCAGGTGCGCGGCGCCTGGCTGTCGGCCTACGGCGAGGAGCGCTTCATCCACGTGCTGGCCGCCGGCACGTACCCGCGCACGGCCGACGTCCTCGGCTCGAACTCGGTCCACATCGGCGTGGGGCTCGACGAGGATGCGGGCCGGGTCGTCATGATCGCCGCGCTCGACAACCTCGGCAAGGGCACCGCCGGGGCCGCCATCCAGTCGGCGAACATCGCGCTCGGCTTCGACGAGCAGCTGGGCCTGGCCGTCGACGGGGTCGCGCCGTGAGCGTCACCGCGGCGCGGGGGTTCCGCGCAGCCGGTGTCGCGGCAGGCGTGAAGGCGTCGGGCGGGCTCGACGTGGCCCTCGTCGTGAACGACGGGCCGCTCGACGCGGCTGCGGCGGTCTTCACCTCCAACCGCGCGAAGGCCAACCCGGTGCTCTGGAGCCAGCAGGCGATCGCCGGCGGCACCGCGCGCGCCGTCATCCTCAACGCCGGCGGCGCGAACTGCTTCACCGGCTCGTTCGGGTTCCAGACGACGCACCAGACCGCGGAGCGGGTCGCCGAGCGCCTCGGCACGGCGTCGGCGCCCATCGGCGCGATCGACGTCCAGGTGTGCTCGACCGGTCTCATCGGCGTGGGCGACGAGGCCTTCCGCGCCGCGGTGCTCCACGGGGTCGACCTGAGCGCGCAGGCGCTCGCCGACGACGCCGCTGCCGGGCTCGCGGCCGCGCAGGCGATCATGACGACGGATTCGCGGCCGAAGCAGGCGGTCGTGGCCGCGGACGGCTTCACGGTCGGCGGCATGGCGAAGGGCGCGGGCATGCTCGCGCCCGGGCTCGCGACGATGCTCGTCGTGCTCACGACCGACGCGGAGGCGGAGGCCGGCGTGCTCGATCGCGCGCTCCGCGCCGCCACCCGCGCGACGTTCGACCGGCTCGACTCCGACGGCTGCATGTCGACGAACGACACCGTGCTGCTGCTCGCGTCGGGCGCATCCGGCACGCGACCGGACGAGGCGGCGCTCACCGCCGCGGTCACCGCGCTGTGCGACGACCTCGCCGCCCAGCTCCACGGCGACGCCGAGGGCGCCAGCCACGACATCGCCATCGAGGTGCGCTCGGCGGCGAGCGAGGAGGAGGCGGTCGTCGTCGCGCGCTCGGTCGCGCGCTCCAACCTCTTCAAGGCGGCGATCTTCGGGAACGATCCGAACTGGGGCCGCGTGCTCGCCGCGATCGGCACGACGGATGCGTCGTTCGACCCGTACGCGGTCGACGTGCACTTCAACGGCGTGCGCGTCTGCCACGCGGGCGAGCCCGACCGGCCGCGCGAGGAGGTCGACCTCGCGCCGCGCGCCACGCACATCCTCATCGACCTGTTCGCGGGCGACGCGACGGCGACCGTGCGCACGAACGACCTCACGCACGACTACGTCCACGAGAACTCCGCGTATGCCAGCTAGGGCTGAGGCGGCGGCGCAGAAGGCCGCGACGCTCATCGAGTCGCTGCCGTGGCTCGAGCGCTTCCGGGGCGCGACGATGGTCGTGAAGTACGGCGGCAACGCCATGGTCTCGGCGGAGCTGCAGCGCGCGTTCGCCGAGGACATGGTGTACCTCCGCCACGTCGGCATCCAGCCGGTGGTCGTGCACGGCGGCGGACCGCAGATCAACGAGGCACTGCGGATCCACGGCATCGAGAGCGAGTTCCGCGGGGGCTACCGCGTGACGAGCCGCGAGGCGATGGACGTCGTGCGCATGGTGCTCACCGGCCAGGTCGCCCGCACGCTCGTGTCGCTCATGAACGCGCACGGCCCGCTCGCGGCCAGCCTGTCGGGCGAGGACGCCGGTCTGTTCACCGGCCGCCGGCGGGGGACCGTGGTGGACGGCGAGGAGGTCGACCTCGGCCAGGTCGGCGATGTCGTGGCCGTGGACCCGGCCGGCGTGCACCGGCTGCTCGACGCCGGGCTCATCCCGGTGGTCTCGTCGATCGCGCCCGACGGCGACCGCCCGGGCGAGACGCTCAACGTCAACGCCGATGCCGCCGCCGCCGCGCTCGCCGCGGCGCTCGGCGCGCAGAAGCTCATCATCCTCACCGACGTCGAGGGGCTCTACCGCGACTGGCCCGACCGCGACTCGCTCATCAGCGAGATCACCGACGACGAGCTCGAGGCGCTGCTGCCGCAGCTGGAGTCGGGCATGATCCCGAAGATGCAGGCGTGCCTGACCGCGGTGCGCGCCGGCGTGCCGAAGGCAGCCATCATCGACGGCCGCTCTCCCCACTCGATCCTCACCGAGATCTTCACGAGCGACGGCTCGGGCACGGAGGTCGTGCCCGCGAGCCCCGCGACCGCATCCACCCAGACAGCACCCATGCAGACAGGGGACCCCGCATGACCCGCCACTTCCTCCGCGACGACGACCTCAGCCCCGCCGAGCAGCGCGAGGTGCTCGAGCGCGCCCGGCGGATGAAGCAGGACCGATTCGGGGAGCGCCCCCTCGAGGGGCCCCGCTCGGTCGCGGTGATCTTCGACAAGTCCTCGACGCGGACCCGCGTCTCCTTCCACGTCGGCATCTCGGACCTCGGCGGTTCGCCGCTCATCATCTCGACCGCGTCGAGCCAGCTGGGCGGCAAGGAGACCGCTGCCGACACGGCTCGCGTGCTCGAGCGCCAGGTCGCCGCGATCGTCTGGCGCACGTACGCGCAGGCGGGGCTCGAGGAGATGGCGGCCGGCACGACGGTGCCCGTGGTCAACGCGCTCTCCGACGACTTCCACCCCTGCCAGCTGCTCGCCGACCTGCTCACGATGCAGGAGCACAAGGGCGAGCTCGCCGGCCTCACCGTCGCCTTCGTCGGCGACGGGCGCTCGAACATGGCGCAGTCGTACCTGCTGGCGTGCGCGACCGCCGGCATGCACGTGCGCGTCGGCGCACCGGTCGAGTACGTCCCGGAGGCGGGCGTGGTCGCGGACGCGCAGCGCATCGCCGCCGAGACGGGCGGCAGCGCGGTCGTGGTCACGAGCGCCACCGAGGCCGTCACGGGCGCCGACGTCGTGGTCACCGACACGTGGGTGTCGATGGGCAAGGAGGACGAGAAGGCCGAGCGGGTCGCGACCTTCGGCGGCTTCAAGGTCGACCAGGCGCTCATGGACCTGGCATCGCCCGACGCGGTGTTCATGCACTGCCTCCCCGCCGACCGGGGCTTCGAGGTGACGGCCGACGTCATCGACGGCCCGCAGTCGATCATCTGGGACGAGGCGGAGAACCGGTTGCACGCGCAGAAGGCGCTGCTCGCGTGGCTCCTCGAGCGGGCCGCCGCATGAGCGAGCAGCAGGGCACGAACGAGGGCTCGCTGTGGGGCGGTCGCTTCGCGTCGGGTCCGAGCCCCGAGATGGCACGGCTGTCGAAGTCGACGCACTTCGACTGGCGCCTCGCGCAGCTCGACATCCGCGGGTCGAAGGCGCACGCGACGGCGCTGCACGCCGCCGGACTGCTCGACGACGCCGAGCTGACCGCCATGCGGGCGGCCCTCGACGAGCTGGCAGACAGGGTGCGCAGCGGCGCCTTCGCCGCGGCGGAGTCGGACGAGGATGTGCACGGCGCGCTCGAGCGCGGCCTGATCGACATCGCCGGGCCGGAGCTCGGTGGCCGGCTGCGCGCCGGCCGCTCCCGCAACGACCAGATCGCCACGCTCGTCCGGGTGTGGATGCTCGAGGAGACCGAGGAGGTGGAGCGCGGCATCCGTGCGGTGATCGAGGCGCTGCGGATGCAGGCGGACGCGCATCCGACCGCGCCGATGCCGGGCCGCACACACCTGCAGCACGCCCAGCCGGTGCTGCTCGCGCATCACCTGCTCGCCCACGCGTGGCCGCTGCTGCGCGACCTCGAGCGGCTCGCCGACTGGCGGGTCCGAGCGAGCGAGTCGCCCTACGGCGCCGGCGCGCTCGCGGGCTCCACGCTGGGTCTCGACCCGGCGCTCGTGGCGAGCGAGCTGGGCCTGGCCGCGCCGAGCCCCAACTCGATCGACGCGACGAGCGCTCGCGATGTCGTGGCCGAGCTGACGTTCGTGCTCACCATGACGGCGATCGACCTCTCGCGGCTCGCCGAGGAGGTCATCTTCTGGACCACCCGCGACGTCGGCTTCGCGAAGCTCCACGACGGCTTCTCGACCGGCTCGTCGATCATGCCGCAGAAGAAGAACCCCGACATCGCCGAGCTGGCGCGCGGCAAGGCCGGCAGGCTGATCGGCGACCACGCGGGGCTGCTCGCGACGCTCAAGGCGCTGCCGCTCGCGTACAACCGCGACCTGCAGGAGGACAAGGAGCCCGTCTTCGACGCCGTCGACCAGCTGCAGGTGCTGCTGCCGGCGTTCGCCGGGATGGTCGCCACGCTCGACTTCCAGGAGGCGCGGATGCGCGCCGGCGCGGCAGCCGGGTACGCGCTCGCGACCGACGTCGCGGAGTGGCTCGTCAAGCGGCGCGTGCCGTTCCGCGAGGCGCACGAGATCTCCGGAGCGCTCGTGCGGCTGTGCGAGCAGCGCGGCATCGAGCTCGACGAGGCGAGCGACGACGAGTACCGCAGCGTGAGCGAGCACCTGACGCCCGAGGTGCGCGAGGTGCTCACCGTCGACGGGGCGATCGCGTCGCGCGACGGCATCGGCGGCACCGCCCGCACGGCGGTCGATGCGCAGCTCGCCTCGCTCGACGCGCGCCTCGCGCGCCTCGGCGCGCGCTGATCCCCGCTAGCATCGCGTGGTGATCGACACCGCTCCCGTCCAGCTCGACCCTGCATTCGACAACGTCTGGGACGAGCTGCAGTACCGCGGCAGCGTGCACGTCTCGACCGACCCGGAGGCGCTGCGCGCGCTGCTCGGCGGCGACCCGATCACGTTCTACTGCGGATTCGACCCGAGCGCGCCCAGCCTGCACCTGGGCAACCTGACGCAGCTGATCATCATGCGCCGGCTCCAGCTCGCGGGGCACCGGCCGCTCGCGCTCGTGGGCGGCTCGACCGGACTGATCGGCGATCCCAAGCCGACGAGCGAGCGGCAGCTGAACGCTCGCGAGACCGTCGCGGAGTGGGTGACGTACCTGCAGGCGCAGGTGCAGCGCTTCCTCTCCGCCGAGGGGGAGAGCGCGGTGCGGCTCGTGAACAACCTCGACTGGACGGCGCCGCTGTCGACCGTCGACTTCCTGCGCGAGATCGGCAAGCACTTCCGCGTCGGCACGATGCTGAAGAAGGACGCGGTCGCCGCCCGCATGAGCTCGGACGAGGGGATCTCGTTCGCCGAGTTCAGCTACCAGGTGCTGCAGGGGATGGACTTCCTCGAGCTGTACCGGCAGCACGGCTGCGTGCTGCAGACCGGTGGCAGCGACCAGTGGGGCAACCTCACCTCGGGCACGGAGCTCATCCGGAAGGCGGAGGGCGTGCACGCGCACGCGATCGGCGCCCCGCTGATCACGGACGCCGACGGTCGCAAGTTCGGCAAGAGCGAGGGCAACGCCGTCTGGCTCGACCCGAAGCTCACGACGCCGTACGCGATGTACCAGTTCTGGCTCAACCAGGACGACGCGATCGTGATCGCGCTGCTGAAGGCCTTCACCTTCCTGCCCAAGGACCGCATCGAGGAGCTCGCTGCCGCGACCGCCGACGCACCGTTCCGACGGGAGGCGCAGCGGGTGCTCGCCGTGGAGGCGACGGCGTTCATCCACGGACCCGAGGCGACGCAGCAGGCGATCGACGCATCCAGCGCGCTGTTCGGCAGCGGCGACCTGCACGCCCTGGACCTCTCCACGCTCGCTGCTGCGGTGGCATCGCTCGACAAGCAGGCGACCGCGACACCCGACGCGCCTGTCCTGCAGCTGCTGCAGGAGACCGGGCTCGTGGATTCGCTGTCGGACGCTCGCCGCGCGATCGCCCAGGGCGGGGTGTCGGTGAACAACGAGCGGATCGACGACCCGGGCGCGACGCTCGACGGCCGGCTGCTGCACGGCAGGTTCGCCGTGCTGCGACGCGGCAAGAAGACGCTCGCGGGCGTCGACGCCGCCGATCCGGCGTGATCCGTGGGCGACACGCCCGGGATGCGCGTGGTTTGCGGGGTGTGGGTGCGGGGCGTGTAACGTAATCCCTCGTCACCCCAAAGACGCCGAGCCGGACTGGCCAGCGGATCAAGAGGGACCACCTCCTCGTCAGGCGCCGCGCTTCAGCGTGTCGCGTCTGGTGCGAGTACGGTGACAGATCACTTCAATGTTGAGAGTGCGGAGCGCGTGGCGCGACGGGCGGCTGCTGTGTGTGGCTGGCTGGCGCGGTGTCGACTCTGCACGGCGTGTCGATTTGACACGGACTGAGAAGTGGTTACGATAGAGAAGTTGCCCCGGCACGGACCC
>JAPSJX010000045.1 GCA_031178105.1 Agrococcus sp.
CGCCCGGCTGGGCGCGCGCACCCGTGTCTGGCACCTCGCGCAGGTGCGCGAAGGCGCGCGGCTGGGCGACGACTGCAATGTCGGACGAGGCGCCTACGTCGGTCCCGATGTGGTGATCGGCAACGCGTGCAAGCTGCAGAACTACGCGCTCGTCTACGAGCCCGCGCGGCTCGGCGACGGCGTCTTCGTCGGCCCCGGCGCGGTGCTCACGAACGACGAATTCCCCAGGGCCGCGAATCCGGACCTGAGCGTGAAGAGCTCCGCCGACTGGGTCGCCGTCGGCGTGACGATCCGCGACGGAGCCTCGATCGGAGCGCGCGCGGTGTGCATCGCCCCGGTGACGATCGGCAGGTGGGCACTGGTCGCAGCCGGCGCTGTCGTGACGCAGGACGTGCCCGATCACGCCCTCGTGGTCGGTGTGCCCGCTCGGCGGATCGGCTGGGTGGGGCGGTCGGGGAAGCGCCTGTCCGCGGACGGCGACGACTGGGTGTGCCCCGATTCCGGCGACCGCTACCGGCAGGAGGGCGACGCCCTCGTCCCGGTGGGCTGAGCGCACCGGAGCGCCCGCTCCAGCGCGAGAGGCGGGGTCCCCTCAGGGCCCCGCCTCTCGTCGCGCCGTCGGTCAGACGTGCTGGTCGCGCGCGGCGCGCAGCGTCGCGAGCAGCTTCGCTCGCAGCTCCTCGGGCGCTCGATCGCGGCACGCGCCCTGGAGCGCTGCCGTGAGCATCTCGCCCACGTGGTGCTCGGCGGAGCACTCCTCGCACGTCTCGAGGTGCGCCCGCACGTCGGCAGCGTCCTCAGCGCACAGCTCGTTGTGCAGGAACTCCTCGAGCGCGGCTCGCGCCTCGGTGCAGTCCTTCTTCGCCTCGAGAGTCTCGCTCACGGCTTCTTCTCCTTCACGGTGGTGTCCTCCAGGCCGATGCCCTGCTCCCGGGCGTAGTCGGCCAGAAGGCCTCGCAGCAGCTTGCGGCCGCGGTGCAACCGGCTCATCACGGTGCCGACGGGCGACTCCATGACCTCGGCCGTCTCGGCGTAGCTGAGGCCCTCGACGTCGACCCAGTAGACCGCCATGCGGAAGTCCTCCGGCACCTGCTGCAGGGAGTCCTTCACGATGCCGGAGGGCATCCGGTGGATGGCCTCCGCCTCGGCGCTGCGGGAGGAGGATGCGGTGAACGACTCGGCGTCGCCCACCTGCCAGTCCTCGAGGTCGTCGAGCGGCGCCTCGAACGGCCGGCGCTGCTGCTTGCGATAGGTGTTGATGTAGGTGTTGGTCTGGATGCGGTACAGCCACGCCCGCAGGTTCGTGCCCTGCTTGTACGAGCCGTACGCCGAGTAGGCCTTGAGCAGGGTGTCCTGCACGAGGTCTGCCGCGTCGGCGGGGTTGCGCGTCATGCGCATCGCGGCGCCGTAGAGCTGGTCGGCGTACTGCATGGCCTGCTCGACGAAGTCGTCGCGCTTCGCGGCGTCGGTCTGGTCGCTTGTCATCGCGGGTGAGTCTAGTGTCGTGGACGCCGTGGCAGGGGGCGCTGTCGCTGTGGGCACAGGCACCTCCTCGGCTCGCATCGTGACCGATAGATTGCAACCGATGCCCGCACCAGATCATTCCCGCCCATGGACCGCGCCGACGGCGACGACGCGCCTCGACGCGCGCGTGCAGCTGCCGGGATCGAAGAGCCTCACGAACCGCGCGCTGCTGCTCGCGGCGCTCGCCGACGGCCCGAGCACGCTGCACCGCCCGCTGCGCAGCCGCGACGCCGCGATCATGACCGCGGGACTGCGCGCGCTCGGCGCCGACATCCGGGAGGCGCCCGGCGACGGGAAGTTCGGCCCCGATCTCGTCGTGACGCCCGGCCCGGTCGTCGGCGGCGCAGCCATCGACTGCGGCCTGGCCGGCACCGCAATGCGCTTCCTGCCGATCATGGCGGCGCTCGGCGACGGGCCCGTGGCCTTCGACGGCGACCCGCATGCGCGCGAGCGGCCGATGGATCAGACGATCGCGGCACTGCGCGGCCTGGGCGTGCGCGTCGACGCGGACGCGCCTCGGCTGCCGTTCACCGTCCATGGCACGGGCGCCGTGCGCGGCGGCGAGCTGACGATCGACGCGAGCGCGTCGAGCCAGTTCGTCTCGGCGCTCCTGCTCGTCGGCGCGCGCTTCCAGGAGGGGCTGACCCTGCACCACCGGGGCGATCGGCTGCCCTCGCTCCCCCACATCGAGATGACCCTCGAGGCGCTGCGGCAGCGGGGCGTCGACGCGCGATCGCTCGAATCGAGCGGCGGCGCCTCGTGGCGCGTGGAGCCCGGCCCGATCGCGCCGCTCGACGAGCAGATCGAGCCCGACCTCTCGAACGCCGCACCGTTCCTCGCGGCGGTCGTCGCCGTGGGCGGCCGGGTCGTGCTCGACGGATGGCCCACCGAGACCACGCAGGTCGGCCGGCTGCTCCCCGAGCTGCTGGCCCCCTTCGGGGCGACCTCCCGCGTCGCGGACGGCACGCTGACGGTCGAGGCCGTCGGCGGTGACATCCCCGGCGCGACGCTCGACCTGCACGCCGCGGGCGAGCTGGCACCGACCATCGTCGCGCTCGGCGCGCTCGCCTCCGCGCCCGTCGAGGTGACGGGGATCGGCCACATCCGCGGCCACGAGACCGACCGCATCCGCGCGCTCGTCGACGACATCGCCGCGATCGGCGGCGCAGCGACCGCGCTCCCCGACGGCATCCGGGTCGAGCCCGCCCCGCTCACCGGCGGCCCGTGGCGCGCCTACGCCGATCACCGCATCGCGACCGCCGGTGCCGTGATCGGGCTGCGCGTGCCGGGCGTCGAGGTCGACGACATCGGCGCGACCGCCAAGACCATCCCGGAGTTCCCCGAGCTGTGGGCGGCGATGCTCGCGTGAGCTGGCTGGGCGACTACGAGGATCCGTACGAGGAGTACGACGAGTCGAGCGTGCGCGAGCGCCCGAACCCGAAGGCCAACCGGCCCAGGTCGAAGCAGCGGCCCGAGCACGAGAGCGCCATCACCGGCATCGTCACGGCCGTCGATCGGGGCCGCTACACGCTCGCGGTGCGCATCGGCGAGGACGACGAGGCGATCGTCACCGCCGCGCGGGCACGCGAGCTGCGCAAGCAGGCCATCGTCGCCGGCGACCGGGTGGATGCCGTCGGCGATGCGACGGGCGACACCGGCACGCTCGCACGCATCGTGCGCATCCAGCCGCGGACGACCGTGCTGCGGCGGTCGGCCGACGACACCGACGTCGTCGAGCGCGTCATCGTCGCGAACGCCGACCTCATGCTCATGGTCGTCGCCGCCGCCGACCCTGAGCCGCGGCCGCGGCTCGTCGACCGCTACCTCGTCGCGGCGCTCGACGCCGGCATCACCCCGATCATGGTGCTCACGAAGACCGACGTCGCGGACCCCGAGCCGTTCCTGGCCCTCTTCGAGGGGCTGGGCATCGAGGTGTGGCGGTCCTCCCTCGACGACCCGCCGGTCGAAGCGCTGCGCGCGCGGCTCGACGGGCACACCACCGTCGCGGTGGGCCACTCGGGCGTCGGCAAGTCGACGCTCGTGAACGCGCTCGTGCCGAGCGCGATGCGCGCCGTCGGCCACGTCAACGCGGTCACCGGCCGGGGCCGCCACACCTCCTCGTCGACGGTGTCGTTCAAGCTCGGCGACGGCTGGATCATCGACACCCCCGGCGTGCGCTCGTTCGGTCTGGGCCACGTCGCGACCGCGAGCGTGCTGCGCGGCTTCCCCGACCTCGCCGCGGTCGCCGAGGACTGCCCGCGCGGCTGCACTCACCTCGCCGGCGAGGAGTACTGCGAGCTGTCGATCGCGGCCGCCGAGGGCAGGCTCGAGCCGCGCCGGGTCGACTCGATGCAGCGGCTGCTCGGCACGCTCGTCGCGATCCGAGAGCAGCGGCACCAGGAGTGACGCCGACCGGCGCACGACCGGCGGCCCCGGGCCGTCGTACGCTGGTCGCGTGACCCGGTACGACGACGACCTCGACCTCGCGCTCCGGATGGCCGACGCCGCCGACGCCATCGCCATGGCGCGCTTCGGCGCTCGTGACCTGCAGGTGACGACGAAGGCCGACACCACGCACGTGACCGACGCCGACCGCGCGGTCGAGCGGGCCATCCGCGACATGCTGCAGGCCGAGCGGCCCGCCGACGCGATCTTCGGCGAGGAGTTCGGCTCGACGGGCGACGCCGAGCGGCAGTGGATCATCGACCCCATCGACGGCACTGCGCACTACCTGCGCGGTGCGCCCATCTGGGCGACGCTCATCGCGCTGGTCGTCGACCACCACCCGGTCGTCGGTGTGGTCTCGGCACCCGCGCTCGGCGGCAGGTGGTGGGCGGCGCAGGGCCAGGGCGCGTGGACCGACGTCGCGCAGCCGCGGCAGATCCACGTCTCGAAGGTCGCGGAGCTGCCGGATGCCGTGCTCTCCTACAACTCGATCCAGGGCTGGGACGGCGCGGGTCGCATCGACGCGCTCGTCGCGCTGCAGCGCGACGTCTGGCGCGCGCGCTCGTACGGCGACGCCTGGAGCTACATGCTGCTCGCCGAGGGCACGATCGACGCGGTCGCGGAGTTCGACCTGAAGCCGTACGACATGGCGGCCCTCGTGCCGGTCATCGAGGAGGCCGGCGGCACGTTCACGTCGATCGGCGGGCAGACGGGGCCGTGGCACGGCTCCGCCCTCGCGACCAACGGCGCGCTCCACGCCGAGCTGCTCGCGCGCCTCGCGGACTGATCGCGAGGGCGGCGGCCGCCGACCGGCTCAGCTGCCTGCTGACGCAGCCTCCAGCTCGGCGATGTCGATCCTCCGCATCCGCATGAGCGCGCCGGACACGGCGCCGGCGGCCGGGCCGGACATGAGCTCGACGAAGCGCCGCGGCACCACCTGCCACGAGAGCCCGAACCGGTCCTTGCACCAGCCGCACATCGACTCCGCCCCGCCGTTCGCGACGAGCGCGTTCCACACGCGGTCGACCTCGTCCTGGCCGTCGACGACCAGCACGATCGACACCGCCTCGGAGAGCGGGAACTGCGGGCCGCCGTTCAGCAGCTGGTACGGCACGCCCGCGAGCGTGAAGTCGACCGTGAGCGCGTCTCCAGGCATCCCGCCGGGGAAGGCGCTGTCCTCCGGATAGCGGCTGATCGCGCCGAGCTCGGAGCCGGGCACGAGCGACACGTAGAAGCGCGCCGCTTCCTCGATGCCGCCGTCGAACCAGATGCAGGTGCGCACGTCCATGCCCGCCATCCTCCGCGACGGGCCCCGCCCGCGCTAGCCTGGATCCATGCGCGAGATCCAGCCGGCCGAGATCGGGGCGCTGCCCATCGTCGATGTCCGTGAGCAGCAGGAGTGGGACGCGGGCCACGCGGTCGGCGCCATCCACATCCCGATGAGCGAGGTCCCGGCGCGGCTCGATGAGGTGCCCGACGGCGCAGCCGTCATCTGCCGCTCGGGCGCGCGCAGCGGCCGGGTCGTGTCGTACCTCGAGCAGCAGGGGCTGGACGCGGTGAACGTCGCGGGCGGCACGCTGCAGTGGGCGGCCGAGGGACGCCCGATGGTGGGCACCGTCCTCTGACGGCGGCCGGGTGGAGGATCGAGCATGCCGACGGCCCCGCACCCGCAGCGCCACCGCGAGGTGGAGACGAAGCTCGATGCGCCGTCCGATGTCGCGGTGCCCGCGCTCGACGGCCTCGACGGGGTCGCGAGCGTCGACGACCCCGCCGAGCAGGACCTGTCGGCGACCTACTTCGACACGGCGCGCGGCGCACTCGCAGCCGCGCGCATCTCGCTCCGCCGGCGGACGGGCGGCGACGACGCCGGCTGGCACCTCAAGGTGCCGGCGGGCGGCGGGGCCCGCGACGAGCTGCGGCTGCCCCTGGGACGCACGAGGACGAGCGTGCCGGCGGCGCTCCGCGACGCCGCGCGGCTGTTCGTGCGCGACAAGCCGCTCCGCCCGATCGCGGAGCTGCGCACGCGTCGGGTCGTGCACCGGCTCCGCGATCGCGACGGCCGCGTGCTGATCGAGGTCGCCGACGACACCGTCTCGGCGCGCAGGCTGCCGGCGGGCGAGCCGTTGACCTGGCGGGAGTGGGAGGCGGAGGTCGTGGACGGCGAGCCCGTGCTGCTCGAGGCCGTGATCGCGCGGCTCGTCGCGGCGGGAGCGACGCCGGCGCGCAGCCGGTCGAAGCTCGCCCGCGTGCTGGGCGAGCACGGCACGCCAGAGGAGCCCGCCGCCCTCGATCCCGGCAGCCCGGCCGCCGACGTGCTGCACGCGGCGCTGCGCGCGCACAGCGCGGAGCTCCGGGCCAACGACCCGATCGTCCGCGCCGACATCGACGGCGGCGTCCACCGGATGCGCGTCGCCGCGCGGCGGCTGCGCAGCCTGCTCGCGACCTTCCGGCCCCTCGTCGACCGGGAGGCGAGCGAGCGCATCCGTCGCGAGCTGCGCTGGATCGCGGGCGAGCTCGGCGAGGCTCGCGACGCGGAGGTGCAGCGGCGGCGTCTCGGCGACTCCGTGGCGTCCGAGCCCGTCGAGCTCGTCATCGGGTCGGTCGCGCAGCGCATCGACGACGACCTCCGCGCACGACGCCGGAGGGCGCACGAGGCGGCGCTCGAGGCCATGGGGTCGGAGCGGTACTTCGCCCTCATGGACGAGCTCGAGCGCTTCACCGACGACCCGCCGTGGACCGCGGACGCCGCCAGCGCCGCGGATGACGTGCTGCGGGCGCGCGTGCGGCGGGAGCATCGGCGGATGCGACGCCGCCTGCACGAAGCCGACGCGGCGCCCGATGCCGCTGCCCGCGACGCCCTGCTGCACGAGGCGCGGAAGGCGGCGAAGCGCGCCCGGTACGCTGCCGAGGCGCTCGAGCCCGCCTACGGCGAGCCGGCCGCGCGGCTCGCTCGCGCCTCGGAGCAACTGCAATCGGTGCTCGGCGAGCAGCACGACTCCGTCGTGGCGCGCGAGGCGCTGCGCGAGCTCGGTGTCCGAGCGCACCTCGACGGCGACAACGCCTTCAGCTACGGCGTCCTGCACGCGCGCGAGCAGGAGGCGGCGTCCGCCCTCGAGCAGGAGCTCGCACGCGCTCGGGCCGAGGCACTGCGGCCGCGGCTCCGCCGCTGGCTCCGCTGAGCGCGGCCGAAGCCGCTTCGCTCGTGCCGCCGGCGCCTCCTGGCACGCGCACGACGATGCGCCGACGGACGACCGACGCAGCGGTGCCCGAGGAGGACCCTCACAGCGTGCGACTCGCAGCCCGAATGGTGGAGATGGGGGGAATCGAACCCCCGTCCAACGCTCATATCGTGCGGATTCTCCGGGTGCAGCTCAGGGAAGGCGTTCTGCTCGGCTCCGACCTTTGTCCTGAGCACCTAGGTCGTCGAGCCCAGTCACAGTTCAAGTCCCGCGATGCCCTGTGACGCAGCATCGCAGCAAGCCCTCAAGATGACGCCAGGGTCCGGAGCGAGGGCGTCTCCGGTCTGACGGACTTCAGGCTCGCTTAAGCAGCGAGGGCGAAGTCGGTGCGCTTTGCGTTGGCACCTATGGGTTTGCAGGGAGCGTTCAAGAGATAACCCTGCATCCTCTACCCGCTTCCCGCAGCAACCGAGACGATGTCGAAACCGATCATCCCCGTGCTGGGTGCGAGTCGCGCGCTGTGGAGTTGTCAAAGCCGGATGCGTCCGGCGCGCTGGCTGGGCCAGCCCGTCATCATATCGCGAGCGCGGGCACCACGGCAAGGCGGCGTCAGCCGAACAGCAGCTCCGCCTCGCGGTAGCGGTGATCGGGCACGCGCTTCAGGTCGCCGAGCGCGTCCGACATCGGCACGCGCACGATCTCGGTGCCGCGCAGCGACACCATCGAGCCCCAGGCCTGCGCGATGATGGCGTCGATCGCCGCGAGCCCGAAGCGGGTCGCGAGCACGCGATCGGCACCGCTCGGCGCTCCGCCGCGCTGGATGTGGCCGAGCACCGTCGCACGCGACTCGATGCCGGTGCGCTCCTCGATCATCGGGGCGAGCACCTCCCCGATGCCGCCGAGCCGGGGGCGGTTGTAGGCGTCGAGGCCCTTGCGCGAGTACTCCTCGTCCATGCCCTCGAGCTTGAAGCCCTCCGAGACGACGACGAGCGGCGCGCGCCGCCGGTCGTAGACCGACTGCACGTACTCGCAGATCCACTCGATCGAGCGCGGCTGCTCGGGGATGAGCGTGACGTGCGCGCCCGTCGCGATGCCGGTGTGCAGCGCGATCCACCCGACGTGGCGCCCCATGACCTCGAGCACCATGCAGCGCATGTGCGAGTCACCGGTCGTGCGGAGCCTGTCCCCCGCCTCGGTCGCGATCTGGACGGCGGTGTCGAAGCCGAAGGTGTAGTCGGTGGCATCGAGGTCGTTGTCGATGGTCTTCGGCACGCCGACGACCGGCAGCCCGTCCTCGGCGAGGCGGTTGGCGGCCGCGAGCGTGCCCTCGCCACCGATGGCCATCACGGCGTCGATCCCGAGCCGCTCGAGCGTCTTGGCGACGTTCGCAGCACCGCCGTTCGGGCCCTCGTAGGGGTTCGTGCGGCTCGTGCCGAGGATCGTGCCGCCGATGCGCGATGTGCCGCGCACCGAGGAGCGGTTGAGCACACGCACGTCGCCCTCGACGAGTCCGCGATAGCCGTCGCGGATGCCGACGAACTCCAGGCCGTGGTGCACCATGCCGGTGAGCACGGCAGCGCGGATGACTGCGTTGAGTCCGGGGCAGTCGCCGCCGGACGTGAGGATGCCGACTCGCATATCGCCTTCCGCCGGAGGGCCCTGGGTGAATCCTGCCGACGGTGCCCATCCAAGCGGCTGCGCGCACGATTGTCGAACCGCGCGCGGGCCGTGCGCTACTCGTTCAGCCGGTTGCGCGTGCGCATGGCGCGCTCGGCCTCGCGCTTGTCCTGCCGCTCGCGCAGCGCGTGCCGCTTGTCGTACTCCTTCTTGCCCTTCGCGACAGCGAGCTCGACCTTGGCCCGGCCATCCGAGAAGTAGAGCGAGAGGGGCACGAGCGTGTAGCCGCCCTGCGAGACCTTCGCCGCGAGCTTCTCGATCTCGTCGCGGTGCAGCAGCAGCTTGCGCTTGCGGCGGGGCGGATGGTTGGTCCAGGTGCCCTGCCCGTACTCGGCGATGTGCACGGCGTCGAGCCATGCCTCCCCGTACTCGATGAACGCGTAGCCGTCGACGAGCGACGCCCGCCCGGCGCGCAACGACTTGACCTCCGTGCCCGTGAGCACGAGGCCGGCCTCGACGCGATCCTCGATCGTGTAGTCGTGGCGCGCCTTGCGGTTCTGCGCCACGACCTTCTGGCCCTGTTCGCGCGGCATGGGTCGCTCCTCGGTCTTGCGCCCGACCGTCGGGCAGCCGCCCAGTCTAGCCGGATCAGATCTTGAGGTACCTGCGGATCGCGACCGCCGCGGCGACGCCGGCGAACAGCACGCCGATGCCGATGAGCACGGGCGCCACGACGAGGGCATCGTCGAGCCCCACGATCGCGATGGTCTGCAGCATGGGCGCGACGTAGCCCTGCAGGAAGAAGTGGACCACCGCGATCACCGAGGCGGCGGCCAGCACCGCCCCGATGAGCGCCGCCACCACCCCCTCGATGATGAAGGGGGTCTGGATGAAGCGGTTCGACGCCCCGACGAGCCGCATGATGCCGAGCTCGCGCTTGCGCGAGAAGGCGGAGAGCCGGATGGTCGTGGAGATCAGCAGCACGGCCGCGACGAGCATGAGGACGGCGATGCCGATCGCCGCGAGGCTCGCGGTGTTCAGCACCTGGAAGATCGGCTCGAGCAGCGCCCGCTGATCGCGCACCTCCAGCACCCCGGGCAGCGCCGCCGTCGCCTCCCGGATGAGGTCGGCATCCTGCGGGGTCGTGGGCCGCACCCAGAGCGCCTCGTTCATCGTCTCGGGGCTCGCGAACTCCGCGCTGGCCGTGCCGCCGAACTGCTCCATGAAGTGCTGGTACGCGAGCTCGCGATCCTCGAACTGCACGTCGCTCACGTAGGGCGCGATGGCCCCGCTCGAGAGCGTGCTCCGCACGGCCTCGATCTGCTCCGGGGTCGCCGCGGTCTGCGTGCAGGTGTCGGTGGCGTCGACAGGGCCGCAGAAGTAGATGCCGACCTGCGCCCGGTCGTACCAGAAGCCCTTCATCTGGTTGATCTGCTGCTGCAGCAGGATCGCCGCGCCGACGAACGACAGCGAGATGAAGGTGACGAGCACGACCGAGACGACGACCGAGAGGTTGCGGCGCAGGCCGTTCCAGACCTCGTGGGCGATGAGCTGCACCCTCATGCCAGCTCCTCCCCCGCGTGCGAGGCCAATCGCCTGCGGTAGCTGCCGGATGCCTCGTCGCGCATGACGACGCCGGCGTCGAGCTCGACGACGCGCTTCTGCATCTCGTTGACGATCGACGCCTCGTGCGTCGCCATGACGACGGTCGTGCCGCCCTCGTTGATGCGCGCGAGGAGGGCCATGATGCCGGCGCTCGTTGAGGGGTCGAGGTTGCCGGTCGGCTCGTCGGCGAGCAGGATCGGCGGCCGGTTCACGACGGCGCGAGCGATCGCGACGCGCTGCTGCTCGCCGCCGGAGAGCTCGTGCGGCAGGCGGCTGGCCTTGCCCGCGAGCCCGACGGTCTTCAGCACATCCGGCACGGCCTCCGAGATGAAGCCCCGGCTCTTGCCGATCACCTGCAGGGTGAAGGCGACGTTCTCGTAGACCGTCTTGTTCCCCAGCAGCCGGAAGTCCTGGAAGACGACGCCGAGGTTGCGGCGGAAGAACGGCACGCGGCGGCTCGGCAGCGCGCGCAGCCGCTGCCCGAGCACGTGCACCTCGCCCTCGGTCGGGCTCTCCTCGCGGAGCACCATGCGGATGAGCGTGCTCTTGCCGGAGCCGGAGGCGCCGACGAGGAAGACGAACTCGCCCTTGAGGATCTCCAGGGAGACGCGGTCGAGGGCTGGGCGGGCCTTGCGGGAGTAGGTCTTCGAGACCTCGTCGAAGCGGATCATGGCCTGTCGAGGGTATGGGCGACGGCGCCCTGACCGGCGCGGCGCACCGGTGGTTCCCGGATCCGGCCGGAGCAGCGCATGCGAACCATCGTTACCGAACCGTTATCGATCTGTTATCGTTGCCGTGCCGTGCGCGGACCGGGAGCCCATCTCCCTCCGCATCGCACGCAGCACGAGCCCGCGTCGATCAGCGCCGCGGCGCGTCGCGCGTGCGGCGCCGCGGCAACCACCACCTCGAGCAGAGCCCGCCGGCGCCCCGCGTCGATGGCCGACGGCGGTGGTCACCGTGCAACCGGAAGGCCCACTCCACGTCATGACTCCTCAGCACCGCGACACCTCGAACCACCACCGGAGGCCCAGGCTCGTCCTCGCGGCCTCCGTCATGTCCGCTGGCGCGATGCTGCTCGTGGCGTGCGCACCGGCGACGGAGCCCGACGCCCACGCCAAGACCGCGCTCCTCTTTACGGGCGCCGCGTCCGGGACCGTCGCTGCGGCCGCAGAGGGCCTCGGCGGCCGTGGCCCGGGAGCGTCCGGCCGCGAGGCGACGCCCGCTGTGGAGCACACCGCGCCCGAGCCGGTCGAGGCTGAGCCGGCCGCGGCCGAGCCCATCGCGGCTGCGGCAGCGGCGCGCGAGGGGACGTCGCCCTCCCGCTACCTGCAGCTGCCCGAGCGACCGGCGCCCGAGCCGGAGCCGACCCCGGTGCCTGCGCCCGCACCGGCACCGGCTCCCGCACCGGCACCGGCCCCGGCCCCCGCTCCGGCACCGGCTCCCGCACCGGCCCCCGCCCCCGCACCGGCTCCCGCACCGGCCCCGGCCCCCGCACCCGCACCGGCACCGGCCCCCGCACCGGCCCCCGCACCCGCACCGGCACCGGCCCCCGCACCGGCCCCCGCACCCGCACCGGCCCCGGCCCCCGCACCCGCACCGGCACCGGCCCCCGCACCGGCACCGGCTCCCGCACCGGCCCCCGCACCGGCACCGGCCCCGGCTCCGGCTCCGGCTCCGGCCCCCGCTCCCGCGCCGGCCCCCGCACCGGCGCCCGCGCCCGCGCCCGGAGGCGAGCCCGGCCCGGCCAACACGGGCGTGCCGGCCGGCACATCGCTGACGGTGCACCAGGGCGATCTGGTCATCACGCAGCCGGGCACCGTCATCGACGGCCTGGACATCCGCGGCTACGTCGACGTGCGCGCGGCGGACGTGACGATCCGCAACTCCATCGTGCGCGGCGGCAGGCCCGGCGGGCAGGACGCGCTCGTCCGCGCCGCCACTCCGGGAGCCAGCCTCACGATCACCGACAGCGAGCTCGCCGCGAGCGTCCCCTGGGCGACCGACGGCCTGCGCGGATCGCACATCACGGCCGAGCGCCTCGACATCAACAACGTGCTCGACGGCGCCCACTTCTGGGGCGACGGCGACGTGACGCTGCAGGACTCCTGGATCCACGGGATCCTGCACTTCGACGCCCACCCGCGCGGCGGCGGCCCGAGCCACGACGACGCGATCCAGATCCAGAGCGGCTCCGACTACGTCATCACCGGCAACCGCATCGAGGGCGGCCACAACGCGGCCATCCAGCTGACGCAGGACGCCGGCCCCACCTCCGACGTGCGGATCAGCGACAACTGGCTCGACGGCGGCGGCTGCTCCGTGAACCTCGCCCAGAAGGACCACGGCCCCCTGCAGGGCATCGCAGTGACGGGCAACACGTTCGGCGACTCCATCTACGACTGCGCCATCATCCGGCCGTCCGCGGGCAGCATCTCGACCCAGGGCAACGTCGACACCGATGGGCAGGCCGCGGTGATCGTCGTACGCGACTGACAGCCCGCAGCTGCCCCGCCGTGACGATCGGCGGGGCAGCTGTCGTCTGCGCACCCGGCGCCGCTCGGGCGCAACGGGTGACCATAACGACGTCCGTATACCGCGCCGCGTCGGGTCATGGTCGACTTCGGTCACAATCGTTACATATCTGTTACTCTTGAAGCGTCGAGCAGCGCGCTAGCGTCATGCCGAGCAGCGGATGGGGTCACGATCGTCCGCGCCGGTCGCTGGGGCTCTCGCCGTGCAGCAGTCGCGCCCGCGGCATCTCCGGCAGCTCGACTGCACCATCACGCCATGCCGACGCCGGCCTGCCGCCGACGCGTCGGCTGTCGTCGTGCATCTCCATGAGAGGTACACCCCATTCGCATGACCCATGACCCCAGCGCTCCCGCGATGACCCCTGCCGCAGGCCGGCGTCGCCGCGCCCTCCGAGTCGCGGTCGCGACCTCGATCGTCGCCCTCGGCGCGACCCTGCTCCCGGCGACCGCGGTCACCGCCGCACCGGCAGGCGTCGAGCTCGCGGCGAACGCGGCGACGTCGATGCCCGGTCCCTCGAACACCGGTGTCCCGGCTGGTACCCAGCTCCGCGTCCACCGCGGCAACATCGTGATCACCCGGCCCGGCACCGTCATCAGCGGCCTCGACATCCACGGCTACGTCGATGTGCGCGCCCGCGACGTCACGATCCGCAACTCGATCATCCGCGGCGGTGCGGCAGGCCGCCAGGACTCGCTCGTCCGCAGCGCGTCGAACGGGGCGAGCCTGACCATCAGCGACAGCGAGCTCGTCGCGAGCGCGCCGAACCCCGGTGTCGACGGCCTGCGCGGCTGGAACATCACCGCCGACCGCCTCGACATCCACGGCGTCATCGACCCCGCGCACTTCTGGGGCGCGGGCAACGTGCGCCTGCGCGACTCGTGGATCCACGACAACCTGCACTACGTGAACGACCCGGGCTGGAACGGCGGGCCGAGCCACGACGACGGCATCCAGATCCAGAGCGGCTCCGGCTACTGGATCACCGGCAACCGCATCGAGGGCGCGCACAACGCGGGCATCATGATCACGCAGGACGCGGGTCGCACGGCGAACGTCATGATCCGCGACAACTTCCTCGACGGCGGCGGCTGCACGCTCAACCTCCACGACAAGGGCCGCGGCTCGTTCCAGAACATCGACATCGTCGACAACGTCTTCGGCGCGAACTCGAAGTACAACTGCCAGATCATCCGCACCCCGGGCGACATCACCGCGACGGGCAACACGACCGTCACCGGCAAGGCGCTGCGCATCAACAGCCACTGATCCCGGCACCACCAGCGGGCCGCTTCGTCGCACCGACGAGGCGGCCCGTTCGTGCGACCGCTCAGTCGCGCCAGCGCGCGATGCTGCCGTCGGCGCGCGCGAGGGCGAGCATCCAGACGTGCGTGCGCTCCGGCTGCCCCCAGTAGCTGCGCTCGTACAGCTCGTGCCGGGCGCCGAAGCCGGTGCCGACCGCGTCCCACAGCTCCCCCATCACCTCGAGGCGCTCGCGCGCATCCGCCCCGCCGGAGCCGCGCAGCAGCGGCTCGATCGGCGCGACCGCGTCGCTGCCGAGCGACGCGAGCGGCACGGGCAGGTGCGCGAAGGCCGACGACAGCGTCGTCTGCAGGATGATGCGCATGCGGCTGTAGGCGTCGGGCGCGAACGCCGAGAAGGCCAGTGCCGCCTGGACGCCCGGGCCGATCGAGTCACCGGAGCGCTCGGCCTGCTCGATCATCGCGTCGCGGAGGCCGGCGGCCGTGTGGCGGAACGCGACCACCTCGCCGAGGGCCGCCTGCACGCCGCGCCGCTGGCTCGTGCCCATGATCTCGGTCGCTCGCACGGCGAGCCCGGCGATGTGCTCGAGCTTTGCCTCGAGCCGCGTCGCTGCCTGGAAGGCGAGCCGGCGGTTCCAGCCGATCGAGCCGCCGTTGAACGCGAGCATCGTCTCCGCGTCGCGGATGAAGACGTCGCCCCAGGGCACGAGCACGTCGTCGAAGACGACGAGGGCGTCGTGCTCCGCGAAGCGGCGCGCGAGCGGCTGGTCGTCGCGGGCCGGGGTGCCGCGCGTGTAGATGCGGATGCCCGGGGTGCCGACGGCCACGGACGCGGCGATCGCGAACGCGTCCGTCTGCACCTCTCCACCGAAGTGCGAGACGAGCAGCCGCTGCGCCGTGGCGGCGCCGGTCACGACGGCCTTCGCCCCGCGCACCACGACTCCCTCATCGGTCTCGCGAACGACGTGCAGGACGACGTCGCCGACCTCGTCCGGCGGCAGATCGCGGTCCACGGGCGGGTTGACGAGCGCCTGCGCGTAGTGCGTGACGTCGCGCTGGTCGCGCGCGAGCGCCGCGCGGACGTTCGGCTCGAACCGGCCGAACGCGGGCGCGTGGGCGGCCATCGATGTCAGCAGCGCGCCCATGAACTCGGGTGTGCGCCCGACCCAGCCGCGCGTGCTGCGCTGCCACGTCCGGATCGCCTCGCGCTGCAGCCGCAGGTCGTCGCGGGAATGCGGCACGGTCCAGAACGCGTGCGTCGCGCCGGCGCCGTCCGCGGTCGGCGCGAGCA
>JAPSJX010000092.1 GCA_031178105.1 Agrococcus sp.
TGTACTGGTCGCTGCTCGACAACTACGAATGGGCGTGGGGCTACCACAAGCGCTTCGGCATCGTGCGGGTCGACTACGACACGCAGGAGCGCGCGGTCAAGGACTCGGGCCTCGAGCTCGCCCGGATGATCCGGGAGCGCACGCTCTAGCGCTGGGGTCGGCGGGCCAGCGCGATCGGGATCGCGACGGCCACGAGCGCTGCCGCGCCCAGCAGCGCCCACGGCGGGCCCGGCTGCGGGTCGACACGAGTCGACGGATCCTCGCCCCTGCGCATCGCGGGGTGGTGCTCGACGGCGTGCGCGGCCCGCGTCAGCGCGGCGGTGGCCGCGTGCAGCGCCCCCTCCGCCGGACCGGCGCCGCGCAGGCGGATGCCGTCGAGGCGGTCGCGCGAGCGGTCGAGGATCGTCAGCGGCAGGGCGGCGATCACGTTGCCCGGAGGGCGCCGGGCGACGATCGGGTGGGCGCGCGTCGGCGCGACCCGGCTCACGACCTCCCAGGCGATCCCGAGGAGCCGGAGCTGGCTCACGGGCACACGCTCCTGCAAGCGCGGGAAGAGCTCGTCCTCCTCGTCGCGCACGTCTTCGCGGAGCACCTCGGCGAGACGATCGAGCGCTGCCTCGCGCTCCGGCGTGCCGAGCTCGAGCGATTCGAGCCGGGTGACGAGCTCGTTCACCTCCTGGTGCTCCTGCTCCACCTGCAGGGTCAGCGCTTCGCCGTCGGGCAGCACGCGGCGCATGACCGGCCAGAGCACCGACTCCTCGGCGAACGCGTGCGGGAAGACGAGGCGGTACAGGTCGAGCAGCACGGGCAGCTGCTCCTCGTGCGAGGCGTCCCGCAAGCGGTGCAGCAGCCCGTCCAGCTGCACATGGTCGCGCTGCTGACGGGCGAGCACGCTCATGCGCCCGCCCAGCTCGGCGACGCTCTGATCGGCGACAGACCTCATGGCTCCTCCTCGAATCGCTCGGGAGGACCATCTTCGGGGCGAGCGAGCGCGAAGTCCACCTGTCTCTGCGGCGCGGTCGGGTGCGACCTCGCTGCACCACGCACCGCGGAAGGGCCGGTCCTCGCGGATCGGCCCTTCGTGCGTGTGCTGCTGATCAGCCCGTCGACGGCGGCATGAGCACCGAGTCGATGAGGTAGACGGTCGCGTTGGCGGTCTGGACGCCGCCGCAGACAAGGGTCGCGGCGTCGCCGTTGACCATCATCATGTCGCTCTCGCCGTCGACCATGAGCTCCTCGCCCTGGACCGTCATGTGCGTGCCGGCGATGGCGTCGGGCGAGGCGCACTCGTTCACCTTCGGGTGAGCCGCTGCTTCGCGGACCCGAGCTCGGCAGCCGGACCCTTGATCGCGGGTCCGCGGGCCGGGCTCGGGTCCGCAACAGGCTGAGCGCCGTCGCCGCTCAGGCGCCGGTAGACTCGCCACTCGTGTGGGAGCGATCCCGTACGGGGCGTAGCTCAGCTTGGCTAGAGTGCCCGCTTTGGGGGCGGGAAGTCGCAGGTTCGAATCCTGTCGCCCCGACTTGCCACGGACGCGAGGTCGAACCAGAACCCGGTGCCATCGCGACGCTGGTGGGTGCAAGGCCGCGCGGCGTGCGCCCGCCCCGCTTCGACCGCAGCTCGGCCGCTGCCGCTCAGACCGCCCGATCGCAAGGGTCCTGTCGTCCAGCGAGGGCAGCGACGGGCTCGGAGCTCCCGCGGTCAGGCTGCGGCGGTAGGGACTTCTCGTTCTGCGATGAACAGCGCGATCAGGAGACCGACCACGCTCGCCAGTGCGGCGAGCGGGGGGAGCATGCTGATCACCGGTGTGAGCGCGACGAAGATCGCGGCGATCACGAGACGCGGGACGTTCCACGTCCCGAGCAGTCGTCGCGCGAAGGCGGAGGTTCCCAGGAGGTAGCACGCGGTTCCTCCGCTGAGCGCGACAGCGCCGAAGAGGCCGAGATGGTCGGTGGACTCGATGTGCGACATGGCGACCTCGAAGCCGAGGGCGACGAGCACGATCCCGCTGACCAGCAGCAGGTGGAGGTAGGTGTACGCGTCGGTCGCGGCTCGTCCCCGTTCGACTGCGGGGACGGCCTCGAGGGCGTGCTCCGCCTCGTCGTTCAGTCGAGTGAAGTAGGCCCACCACAGCGCGATGCAGATGAGCATCGACAGGACGACGCCGCTGAGGATCCCGACACTGATCGGCGCGATCGCGGCCCCGGCACCGATGCCGAGGATGGACTCGCCGAGGGCGAGGATCATGATCAGTCCGTGCCGCTCGGTGAAGTGCGCAGTCGACCGCACGGGCCAGGCGATGCCGACGCTGGCGCGGTAGGAGACGATCGGCTCGATCGCGACTGCCGCGATGGTGCACCAGATCTGCCACGGGGCACCGAGCAGGGCCCCGGCGATGAGCAGCGCTCCGGAGGGCACGACGGAGAGGGCGACGGTGATCAGCGTGCGTCGACGGAGAGCGGGTTCCGCGAGCCACACGAACACGACCGCGTGGGTGACGCGAGCGACCAGGTAGGCGCCGACGAACACGAGGGGGCCGAACAGGCCACCGGGCAGGTCGACGTAGGCCTCCAGCACCACGAGGCCGGCGACGAAGATCGCTGTCATGCCGATGATCATCGCCCAGCGGACCACGCCCCTGTCCGCGTGGGCGACGGTCGTGAGCCACCCGTAGGCGGTCCAGGCCCACCACAGCAGCGCAAGGATCACCAACCCCTGGAGAATGCCGAGCGCGTCGTGCTGCTGCGCCATCAGGCGGCTGATCTGCGTGAAGGCGAACACGAACGCGAGGTCGAAGAAGAGCTCGAGTCTCGTGACGCGATCGCCTTCACGACTGATCACCGCTCGGAGCAACGGAACGACGGCACCGTGCTTGCGATCCTTCATGACCTGACCCCGACTTCGTTGCGAACGGCGAATGGCGAGAGGCGCTCCCTGAACACGGCGGTGAGTCGCGCGCGGTTGCCAGGGTCGAGGCTCTCGGCGCTGGGACGCACGACGCGGCCGGCTTCGAAGTAGTTGCCCGACGGAACCGCTGCCGTGCTCGCAGCGAGCACCAGGTCGGCGCCGTGGGATGCGGGCCCGCCGATGTGACCCATCATCGCGGCGCTCAGCGGGGTGTCGTTGAGCCCGGGGCACAGGGCGACCACATCGTGGGGCGATGCGGCCTCCTCCTGGGCGAGGAGCGACGACCATGTCACCATCGCCAGCTTCGCTCGGGCGTAGGCGGTGATGGCGGTGTAGTCGTGTTCTAGGTCGATGTCGTCGAAGTCGAACTGCTCGACGCGGTGCGCTGAGGAGCCGACGTTGACGATCCTTGCACCCTCGGCGAGTCGTGGGACGAGGAGGCGGGTGAACAGCGCTGGTGCGAGCGCGTTGACCTGCAGGGTGCGCTCGAATCCATCGCAGGTGATGATCCGCTCCGGAGCGCCGGGAACGCCCGCGTCGTTGATGAGCAGATCGATCGACGGCGCTGACGAGCCGACTCGCTCCGCCGCCTCGACGACGTCGGTCAGGCGCGTGAAGTCCGCCGAGATGTAGTGGATCTCGGCGCTGCCCGCGCGGCGGATCCGCTCGAGCGCGGGCGCGGCATCCTGCTCCGATTCGACACCGAGTGCGATCAGTGTGGTCGCGAGGT
>JAPSJX010000093.1 GCA_031178105.1 Agrococcus sp.
CCTGCTCGCGCTCCGCAGCCACCGCCGCCGCCGCGGGCCCCAGCGTCGCTCGCACCGCGAGCTGAGCCGCGCCGAGCGCCGCGCGCTCGCCCGCGACGCGCGCGAGGGCACCCTGCGGCCGCACGGAGAGCTGGCTCCCGCCGGCGCGGGTGCCATCGAGGCATCCGCGGCAGATGCCCCCGACCCGGTCGATGCGGACGCGATCGCTCCGGAGACCGTCGAGCCGGGCCCGGGCGACGACCCGGCGGCGGACGCGACCGGTCCGGTCGACGACGCGGCCGAGGCCCACGACCGTGCGACGTCCGAGCGCGGGGGCGCCACCGCAGAGCGCATCGCCCACCCGGCCCGCCGACGCCGCTTCGGTCTCATCGCGCTGCCGATCGTCGCTGTGGTCGCGCTGACCGGGTGCGGCCCGCAGTACTGGCCGAGCGCCCCGACCACCCCCGCCGCGACCGCGGAGCCGACCCCGACGAGCCTCGAGGACACCCTGCCGCCCGTCGCGCTCACGGAGAGCCAGTTCGAGCGCGTGCTCGACGACACCCGCGCCGTGACCGCTGCCGCCGATGAGGCGCTCGACGCCGAGGCCGCGGCCGAGCGGCTCGCGTCGCCGCTGCTCGACGCGCGCACGACGAACTACCGAGTGCGCTCGGCGAACGGCGAGCTGGGCGGCATGCTGGGCGTGCCCGACGGCGAGGTGCAGCTGCTGCTGCCGCAGCAGACCGAGGTGTGGCCGCGCACGGTGATGGCCGTCGTGGCGTGGCAGGACCCGGCGCAGGCGCAATCGGCGCTCGTGTTCGAGCAGCGCGACGCCCGGTCGAGCTACCGGCTCGCCTACCAGACGACGCTCGCCTCCGGTGTGCAGCTCCCGGCGGTCGCGAGCCCCTCGATCGGTGCCGCGAGCCTGCCGGGCAACACACCCCTGCTGCTGCAGCAGCCCGACGCCATCACGGCCGCGTACGCCGATGTGCTGCTGAACGGCGACGAGTCCGAGTTCGCCTCCTGGTTCAGCCAGGACAACGATGCGCTCCGCGAGGCGATCGGGCGGCCCGCGAAGGACGCCATGCGGGCGCTGCCCGAGTTCGAGCTGTCGAACCTCGAATGGGTCGCCGCCGAGGACGAGGCGCGTCCGCAGATGCTCGTGACGAACGAGGGCGGTGCGCTGCTCGCGACGTCGTTCACCGAGACCCAGCGCACGACGCCGCGCGAGGAGGGCGTCGAGATCAGCGCCGCCGACGGTGCCGGCATCCTCGCCGGGGTCGAGCAGTCCGGCGCCGGCATCGAGACCACGTACCAGATCCAGGTGCTGTTCGCCGTGCCGCCGGCTGACGCCCCCGAGGGAGCGCAGATCCAGGTGGTCGGCTACACGCAGTCCCTGCTCGACGCGAAGGAGATCAGCTGATGGCTCAGGACACCCTCCCGGCATCGCTCGGCGGCGCCGTCGACCTCTCGGCGATCGCCGCTCGCCGCGACCAGCCCGCCCAGCCCACGGCGCGCCCCGAGGGCACCGCCGGCGTGATCGTCGACATCGGCGACGCCGACTTCGGGCAGATCGTCGAGCTCTCGAGCACGGTGCCCGTCATCATCGACATCTGGGCCGAGTGGTGCGGGCCGTGCAAGCAGCTCTCACCGGTGCTCGAGCGCCTGGTCGAGGGCTACGGCGGTCGGCTCGTGCTCGCGAAGGTCGACGCCGACACCAACCCGCAGCTCGTGCAGGCGTTCAACGCGCAGTCGATCCCGACCGTCGCCGCCGTGATCGGGGGGCGCCCGGCGCCGCTGTTCACCGGAGCGCTGCCCGAGGAGCAGGTGAAGGACGTGCTCGAGCAGGTGCTCGCGTTCGCCGAGCAGCAGGGCATCACCGGGCGCATCCCGGTCGCGGGCGACGAGCCCGAGCAGGAGCCGCAGCCCGAGCCGGTGCCGCCGCTGCACCAGGAGGCCTACGACGCGCTCGACGCGGGCGACCTCGACACGGCGATCGGCGCGTTCGAGCGCGCGATCGCGCAGAACCCGCGCGACGCCGACGCCATCGCCGGTCTCGCGCAGGTGCGGCTGCTCGCGCGCCTGCGCGGCCTCGGCGCGGATGAGATCCGGGCCGCGGCCGCTGCGGCGCCGCAGGATGTCGAGGCGCAGCTGCTCGCCGCCGACCTCGACCTCTCGGGCGGCCACGTCGAGGATGCGTTCCTGCGCCTGCTCGACCTCATGGCGACGCTGAGCGGCGACGAGAAGCAGGACGTGCGGCTGCGGCTGCTCGACCACTTCGAGATCGTCGGAGTCGACGACCCGCGCGTGCACGCGGCTCGCAAGCGCCTCACGACCCTGCTCTACTAGCCGCCCGCCGCCCCGCGCTGCGTGGCGGCTCCCGCACCCCGGAGGGCGCCCCGCACGTCTGCGTGGCGCCCTCGCCGTGTGCGTGGCGCCGCAACCCGCCATCGCCCTGCGGCGCCACCGAGATGCGAGAGGCGCCTCCCGGTGCGGGAGGCGCCTCTCGGGCGGCGACAGGCCGGGACCGGGCTCAGGGAGCGGGAGCCTCCTGCGGCGCGGACTCCCGCTGCTCGACGATCGCGCGCGCCGGTGCCTTCGGGCGCAGGATGAGCCCGGCGAGGGGCGGGACCGTGATGGTCGCGGATGCGGGGCGCCCGCCCCACGCGTCGCTCGTCGCGTGCACGGTGCCGAGGTTGCCGACCCCGCTGCCGCCGTACTCGTGGGCGTCGGAGTTCACGACCTCCTCCCACTCGCCGGGGAACGGGAGGCCCATCCGGTACCCCTCGATCGGCCGGCCGGAGAAGTTGAGGATCGCGGCGACCGGGTCGCCGGTCGCGCCCCAGCGCAGGAACGCGACGACGCTGTCGGAGGAGTTGCCCCCGTCGATCCACTCGAAGCCACCGGGCTCGTTGTCGCGCAGCCAGAGCGCCTCCGTCTCGCGGTAGACCCGGTTGAGCTGTGACACGAGCGACATGAGGCCCCGGTGCACGGGCTGGTCCAGGATCCACCAGTCGAGCCCGCGCGCCTCGCTCCACTCGCTCGGCTGCCCGAACTCCTGCCCCATGAAGAGCAGCTGCTTGCCCGGGTGGGCCCACATGAAGGTCAGGTACGCGCGCATCGAGGCGAGCTTCTGCCACTGATCGCCCGGCATCTTGGCCAGCAGCGAGCCCTTGCCGTGCACGACCTCGTCGTGGCTGATCGGCAGCACGAACTGCTCGCTGAAGGCGTACATGAACGAGAACGTGATCTCGCCGTGGTGGTGAGACCGGTACATGGGATCGACCGACATGTACTGGAGCGTGTCGTGCATCCAGCCCATGTTCCACTTCATGCCGAAGCCGAGACCGCCCGCGCTCGTGGGCTTGGACACGCCGGGCCACGAGGTCGACTCCTCGGCGATCATGATGATGCCCGGGCAGCGGCGGTAGACGGTCGCGTTGACCTCCTGCAGCAGCGCGATCGCCTCGAGGTGCTCGCGCCCGCCGTGCACGTTCGGCAGCCACTCGCCGTCGTTGCGCGAGTAGTCGAGGTAGAGCATCGACGCGACGGCGTCGACGCGCAGGCCGTCGATGTGGAACTCCTCCATCCAGTACACGGCGTTCGCGACGAGGA